>NZ_CP022961.1:1998750-2331875 GCF_002285795.1 Plantactinospora sp. KBS50 | reverse complement strand
ACCGCGCGGCCGACCCGCTCCTGCCAGCCGTGCACGAACTTGGCCGGCGGCCACGGCGGGTAGTCGGTGTAGATCGGCCACTGGGTGTTGTACAGGTTGAAGACCGGGTGGATCGAGATCAGGTCCATGTGCGCGTCGTAGAACGAGTCCAGCGTCCCGACGTCGCGCCAGTAGCCGCGGTCCCGGTCGGTGCTGCCCGGTACGTCGTTCTCCCGGAAGTCGTAGACGTTCGCCTCGCCCCGCTCGACCAGCATCGGGATGATGCTGCCGCCCATGTCGTGCTTGCTGGTCTTGTCGTTGGCGTCCACCTCGACGGCCTCGCACAGCCCCTTGGTGCTGAAGATGTAGTTGCCCATCGAGGCGTAGATCTCGTCCGGCGCGTCGGGCAGCCCGACGGCGTCGGTCGGCTTCTCCCGGAACGCGCGGATCTGCTGGCCGTCCCCGCCGACCTCGATCACCCCGAACTGGTCGGCCTGGCTCAGCGGCTGCCGGATGCCGGCCACCGTGACGCCGGCGCCGGAGGCGATGTGGTGCTCCAGCATCTGCCGCGGATCCATCCGGTAGATGTGGTCGGCCCCGAAGACGATCACGTGGTCGGGCTGCTCGTCGTTGATGAGGTTGAAGCTCTGGTAGATGGCGTCCGCGGAGCCGGCGAACCACCACGGGCCGCGGCGCTGCTGGGCCGGTACCGGCGCGACGTAGTTGCCCAGCAGGTTGGACATCCGCCAGGTCTTCGTGATGTGCCGGTCCAGCGAATGCGACTTGTACTGGGTCAACACGACGATCTTGAGAAAACCGGCGTTCGCCAGGTTGGAGAGCACAAAATCGATCATGCGGTACATACCGCCGAACGGGACAGCCGGCTTCGCGCGGTCCGCGGTGAGGGGCATGAGTCGCTTGCCCTCCCCGCCGGCCAGCACGATCGCGAGGACCTTGGGAGCCATACCCCGACGCTAACCACAGCCGTGCCGGTTCACCACTCGTACGAGCAACCAGTTGTGCCGGCACCCGCCACCCGTGTTGTCGGCTCCCCGGCCACACCTTATGGTGCGGAACGTGACCGATCCCACCGCACCCACCGGTTCCGCCGCAGGCAGCGCCGGTTCCGAGGCCGCCCGGCTGCGCGTCGACCTGCTCACCCGGGAGTACCCGCCGCAGGTGTACGGCGGCGCCGGCGTGCACGTCGAGTACCTGGCCCGGGAACTGCGGGAACTCGCCCACGTCCGGGTGCACTGCTTCGGCGCGCACCGCACCGAGCCGGGCGTCAGCGCGTACCACGATCCGCCCGGCCTGGCCGGCACGAACGCCGCGCTGCGGACCATGGGCATCGACCTGGAGATGGCCGCGGCGGCCGCCGGCACCGACGTGGTGCACAGCCACACCTGGTACGCGAACCTCGCCGGGCATGTGGCCAAGCTGCTGCACGGCGTGCCGCACGTGGCCACCGTGCACAGCCTGGAGCCGCTGCGGCCGTGGAAGGCCGAGCAGCTCGGCGGCGGGTACGCGCTGTCGTCCTGGTGCGAGCGGACCGCGCTGGAGGCCGCGGACGCGGTGATCGCGGTCTCGGCCGGGATGGCCCAGGACGTCCGGGCCGCCTACCCGGCGGTCGACCCGGACCGCATCCACGTGGTGCACAACGGCATCGACACCCGGCAGTACGCCCCGGACCCCGACACCGACGTGCTGGAGCGGCTGGGCATCGACCCGTCCCGGCCGAGCGTGGTGTACGTGGGACGGATCACCCGGCAGAAGGGGCTGCCGTACCTGCTGCGGGCGGCCCGCTGCCTGCCCGCCGACACCCAACTGGTGCTGCTGGCCGGCGCCCCGGACACCCCGGAGATCGCGGCCGAGGTCGAGGGTCTGGTCGACGAGCTGCGCGCCAGCCGGCAGGGCGTGGTCTGGGTGGCCGAGATGCTGCCCAAGCACGAGGTGATCCAGGTGCTCACGCACAGCACGGTCTTCGTCTGCCCGTCGGTGTACGAGCCGATGGGCATCGTGAACCTGGAGGCGATGGCCTGCGAGACCGCCGTGGTGGCGACCGCGACGGGCGGCATCCCGGAGGTGGTCGAGGACGGCGTGACCGGGCTGCTGGTGCCGATCGACCAGGCCACCGACGGTTCCGGCACCCCCCTGGATCCGGACCGGTTCGTGGCCGACCTGGCGGAGGCGATCGGCGCGCTGCTGGCCGACCCGGACCGCACCGCCGGGTTCGGCCGGGCCGGCCGGCGGCGGGCCATCGAGCACTTCTCCTGGGACGCCATCGCGGCCCGCACCCTGGCGGTGTACAGGTCGGTCCTCGGCTGAGGCGCGCCGGTCACCCGGCCGGCCTCAGCGCCGTTCGACGCCCGCGCCGATCGGGGCCGGCGTCCCGGAGCCGGCCGGTCGGCCGGCGCGGCGGGCAGCGACCGTCCGCAGCGCGGCGGCCACCGTCGCGGCGAACGCCTGCGGCCCCTGCACGGCCGCCCGGTTGCGACCCGCCGCGACGAACCGTTGCCGCAGCCCCGGGTCCTCGATCAGCCGGCGGAGGCTGCCGACCAGCGCCTCGACGTCGCCCACCGGATAGACCAGGCCGCTGACCTCGTGCTCGACCGTGTCGCCCGGCCCCCACACGCCGGTCACCGAGCTGACCACCGGCGGCACCCCGGCCGCGAGGGCCTCCACCGCCACCAGGCCGCGCGGCTCGACGTGGGACGGCAGCACCAGCACGTCGAGCTGCGCGACCAGGTCGGGCACCTCGTCGGTGTTGCGGAAGCCGAACATCCGCACCCGCCCGGTCAGCCCCAGCCGGGCCACCAGCGCGGTCAGCTCGGCGCGCAGCGGCCCGTCGCCGACCAGCCAGAGTTCCCAGGCGATGCCCGGTCCGAGCCGGGCGACCGCCTCGATCAGGTCGTGCACGGCCTTGACCGCGATGAACTTGCCCACGTACCCGATCACGAACGGACCGTCCGCCCGGCGGTGGCCCGGCGTCCGGCGCCGCCGGTCGGCCGCCGCGAAGAAGAGGTCGACGTCCGCCGAGTCGACGCCCGGGTACAGCCGCTCCGGCGGGACGCCGTGGGCCAGGTAGAAGGCGTGGTTCGCCGGCCCCACCGCCAGCGCGCCGGCCGCCTGCCGGAAGGCCACCCGCAGCAGCCGGCGGCGCAGCCGGCCCCGCCAGCCCAACGGGCGCGGATCCCGGATGTTCGCGTCCGAGAAGAACAGGATCGGGGTCCGGGTGACCAGCGCGTACAGGAAGGCCGCCCGGCAGACCCGGCTCGTCCAGCCGAAGCTCAGCAGCACGTCGGGCCGGTCCCGGCGCAGCCCCCGCAGGGTGCCCAGCCAGGACCGCCAGCGACCGCCCCGCGGCGTCCACCAGTCGTATCCGGAGTACAGGTCGGTGCTCCAGCGCACCCGCCGGCCGAATCCCGGGTCGTACGCGCCGTCGAGCGAGACCCGCCCGTAGTAGGTCCTGGTACGCAGCCCCGGCTGCCGGGCGAGCAGCCGCAGTCCCGGCGCGAAATACTGCACCGGGTGATCGATCAGCAGGATGCCCAGGGGCGTGCTCGGCGACCGGTCACCGTCGGATGCTCGCATACCAGCTCTCCAGCCTGCGGTGAAAACACTCTCCCTCGAAACGACCGAACCGTCGATTCCGTCACGCCTGGCCAGGCGCCGCGGCGCGGCGGGCGATCTCGACGCCGTGCGGATCTCGACGCGCAAGGCGCGGCGGCGGGCAGTAGGTTGGCAGCGTGACTGGACGGTTTCCGATCGAAGAGGTCTCGCCGTCGGTGTCCTGCGGCCGGTACCCGGCCAAGGCCGTCGTCGGGGAACTCGTGCCGGTGTCCGCCCTGTCCTACCGGGAGGGGCACGACGCGCTCGGCTGCGTCGTCGTCTGGCACGGCCCGGACGGCCGGCCCCGCCCGCCGGTGCGGATGGACCCGGGGGAGCACCGCGACGACAGGTGGCACGCCACCATCCGGCCGGACGCGGTGGGGCTGTGGAGTTTCGCCGTCGAGGCGTTCGACGATCCGTACCTCACCTGGCGGAACGCGGTCACCAAGAAGCTCGCCGCCGGGCAGGGCGCCGAGGACCTGGCCAACGACCTGGCCGATGGCGCCACGGTGCTGGACGAGGCGCGGCCCGGCGTGCCGGAGAACCGCCGCGACGCGGTCGAGGCGGCGGCCACCGCGCTGCGCGACCCGGCCCGGGCCGTCGCCGAGCGGGTCGCCCTGGCGCTGGACCTGGCCGACCTGCTCTGGGCCCACCCGGTGCGCCGCCTGGTCACCCGGTCGGCGGCGTACGAGCTGTGGGTGGACCGGCCGCGGGCGCTCTTCTCGGCCTGGTACGAGTTCTTCCCGCGCTCCGAGGGGGCGGTGCTGGGCACCGACGGGCAGCCGGACCGGTCCGGCACCTTCGCCACGGCGGCGAAGCGGCTGCCCGCGGTGGCGGCCATGGGCTTCGACGTGCTCTACCTGCCACCCATCCACCCGATCGGCCGGACCAACCGCAAGGGCCGCAACAACACGCTGGTCGCCGGCCCGGACGACGTCGGCTCGCCGTGGGCGATCGGCGCGGCCGAGGGCGGGCACGACGCCATCCACCCGGACCTGGGTACGGCCGCGGACTTCCGCGCCTTCGTCGCCGCCGCCCGCGAGGCGGGCCTGGAGGTGGCGATGGACCTGGCGTTGCAGTGCGCGCCGGACCACCCGTGGGTGACCCGGCACCCGGAGTGGTTCACCATCCGGGCCGACGGCTCGGTGGCGTACGCGGAGAACCCGCCGAAGAAGTACCAGGACATCTATCCGCTGAACTTCGACGCCGACCCGGACGGCATCCGGGCCGAGATCCTGCGCGTGGTGCTGCACTGGGTGGGCGAGGGCATCACGGTGTTCCGGGTGGACAACCCGCACACCAAGCCGTTCGACTTCTGGCACTGGCTGATCGGCGAGGTGAAGAAGGTCAACCCGGACGTGCTGTTCCTGGCCGAGGCGTTCACCCGGCCGGCGATCATGCACGGGCTCGGCAAGATCGGGTTCAGCCAGTCGTACACGTACTTCACCTGGCGGACGACGGCGTGGGAGATGCGGCGCTACTGCGAGGAACTGGTGGCCGCCGCCGACCACATGCGGCCCAACTTCTGGCCGAACACCCCGGACATCCTGCACGAGACCCTCCAGCACGGCGGGCCGCCGATGTTCAAGATCCGGGCGGTGCTGGCCAGCCTGCTCTCCCCCTCCTGGGGCGTCTACGCCGGCTACGAGCTGTTCGAACACGTCGCCCGGCCGGGCGCCGAGGAGTACCTGGACAACGAGAAGTTCCAGCTACGCCCCCGGGACTGGGCCGCCGCGCAGGAGCAGGGCCGCTCCCTCGCCCCCTTCCTGGCCACGCTGAACGCGATCCGCCGGGCCAACCCGGCGCTGCACTGGCTGCGCAACCTGCGGTTCCACGACATCGACAACCCGGCGCTGCTGTGCTGGTCGAAACGCGACCCGGCCACCGGCAACACGGTGCTGGTGGTCTGCTCGTTCGACGCGGCCCACGTGCAGTGGGGCAACACCACCCTGGACATGCCGGCGCTCGGGTTCGACTGGCACGAGCGGTTCACGGTGGTCGACGAGCTGACCGGGGTGCACTACGACTGGGGACAGCGCAACGCCGTCCGGCTCGACCCGTACCTGCAGCCCGCGCACGTCTTCACCGTGCACCGGCCCGGTGGCGACCCGGCGGCCGCGCCGGACGGGCACGCCGCCGTACCGGAGCCGGTCGCCCCGCCGGCACCGATCACCCCACCCACCGGCCCCGGCCCGGCCAGGCCGACCACGACCCCGGCCCCGCCGGCCCCGCCGGCCCCGCAGCCTGAGCCGACCCCGCCGACCCCGCAGCCCGAGCCGACCCCGCCGGTCCCGCCGGCCCAGCCGGCGCCGCGGCCCACACCGGCGCCGCCCGCCAAGCCGACCCCACCGACCCCACCGGCCAAGCCGGCCCGGCCGGTGGCCAAGCCGTCCCCGCCGGCCAGAAGCCCGGCAAAGGCGGCCAAGAGCACCGCGAAGCCGACCAGGAGCGCGGCGAAGCCGACCAGGAGCGCGGCGAAGCCGGCCGGCGGCACGGCGAAGCCCGGCAACGAAGCCACGAAGCGGACCGGGGGCACCGATGCCGCCGGCCGGTCCGGGCCGACGAACGGATCCGAGGAATGAGCATCGACGAGTTGATGGCCGGCCGTACCCACGACCCGCACGCGCTGCTCGGTGCCCACCCGGCCGACGGCCGTACGGTGGTCCGGACGCTGCGCCGCGGCGGCGCGGACCCGGTCCTGGTCGCCGACGGGCGCCGGGAGCCGATGCGCCGGGTCCACCCGGGCGGGGTGTTCGAGGCCGCCGTGCCCGGCGAGGTCGACGACTACCGGATCGAGGTCGACGGCCATCTGCACGACGACCCGTACCGGTTCGCCCCCACGCTGGGCGACCTGGACCTGCACCTGATCGCCGAGGGCCGGCACGAGCGGCTGTGGGAGGCCCTCGGCGCCCGGGTACGGACGGTGGACGGCACCACCGGGGTGGCGTTCGCGGTCTGGGCGCCGAACGCCCGCGGCGTGCGGGTGGTGGGCGACTTCACCGGCTGGGACCTGTACGGCGGCTGGCCGATGCGTTCGCTCGGCGCCAGCGGGGTCTGGGAGGTCTTCGTCCCCGGCGTCACGGCCGGAGCGCGCTACAAGTTCCGCATCCTCGGCCCGGACGGGACGTGGCGGGAGAAGGCCGACCCGATGGCCCGGCGCACCGAGATCCCGCCGGCCACCGCCTCGGTGGTGCACGAGTCCCGGTACGAGTGGGGCGACGCCGACTGGCTGGCCCGGCGGGCCGGGCGGCAGGCGCACCAGGAGCCGATGAGCGTGTACGAGGTGCACCTGGGCTCCTGGCGGCCCGGACTGTCCTATCGCGAGCTGGCCGAGCAGCTCACCGCGTACGTCACCGAGCTGGGCTTCACGCACGTGGAGTTCCTGCCGGTGGCCGAGCATCCGTTCGGCGGCTCCTGGGGTTACCAGGTGACCGGCTACTACGCCCCGACGGCCCGGTTCGGCGACCCGGACGACTTCCGCCATCTGGTGGACCGGCTGCACGCCGCGGGCGTCGGGGTGCTGCTGGACTGGGTGCCGGCGCACTTCCCGCGGGACGAGTGGGCGCTGGCCCGGTTCGACGGGACGCCGCTGTACGAGCACGCGGACCCGCGGCTCGGCGAGCACCCGGACTGGGGCACGTACGTCTTTGACTACGGCCGCCGGGAGGTCCGCAACTTCCTGGTGGCAAACGCGCTGTACTGGTGCGACGAGTTCCATGTGGACGGGCTGCGGGTGGACGCGGTCGCCTCGATGCTCTACCTGGACTACTCCCGCAGCGAGGGCCAGTGGCTGCCCAACCGGTACGGCGGCCGGGAGAACCTGGAGGCCATCGCGTTCCTCCAGGAGACCAACGCGACCGTCTACAAGCACCATCCGGGCGTGGTGATGGTGGCCGAGGAGTCCACCGCCTGGCCCGGGGTGACCCGGCCGACCTCGGCCGGCGGGCTCGGGTTCGGCTTCAAGTGGAACATGGGCTGGATGCACGACACCCTGACCTACCTGTCGAAGGAGCCCGTCCACCGGCAGTACCACCACCACCAGCTCACCTTCTCCCTGGTGTACGCCTGGAGCGAGAACTACGTGCTGCCGATCAGCCACGACGAGGTGGTGCACGGCAAGGGCTCGCTGGCCGGAAAGATGCCCGGGGACACCTGGCAGCGGCTGGCCAACGTCCGGGTGCTGCTCGCGCTGATGTGGGCGCACCCGGGCAAGCAGTTGCTGTTCATGGGCTGCGAGCTGGCCGACGACCGGGAGTGGAGCGAGGACCGCGGGCTGGACTGGTACCTGCTGCACGACCCGGCGCGGGCCGGCGTGCAGCGGCTGGTGACGGACCTGAACCGGGCCTACCGGGCCAGCCCGGCGCTGTGGTCCCAGGACACCTCGCCGGCCGGCTTCCGCTGGATCGTGGCCGACGACCAGGCCAACAACACCGTCGCGTTCGTCCGGATCGGTCTGGACGGGGCGCCGCTGGTCTGCGTGGCGAACTTCTCGGCCCTCCCCCAGGACGACTACCGGATCGGGTTGCCCCGCGCGGGCCGGTGGATCGAGATGATCAACACCGATGCCGGGGTGTACGGCGGCTCGGGGGTGGGCAACCTGGGCGCGGTGCAGGCGGAGAGCACGCCCTGGCACGGGCTGCCCGCCTCGGTCACGCTGCGCGTTCCACCGCTCGGCGCGCTCTGGCTGCGTCCCGGCTGAGCCGCGCGTCCGGGCTGAACCGCGGGCCCGGGCTGAACCGCGGGCCCGGGCTGAACCGCGCGTCCCGCCACGGCGCGAGCCGGACGCCGCGGCCACGCCGGACCGGGTCCAGCGGCCCGGCCCGTGCGGTCAGACCAGGCCGGCGCGGCGGAGCAGTTGGAACAGGCCGGCGCCGTCGGGTGCGGACAGCCAGCGCTGGCCGTCCGGTCCGGTGTCCGCGGGGTGGCCGGCCGGGGTGGGAAAACCGCCGGCCAGTACGGCCTGGGTGGGCGACAGCCGGCGGATCGCCACGCCGGCCACGTTCTGCGGGTGCGCCGCCGCGAACTCCGCGTAGATCTCCTGGTCGTGCTGCCCGTCGTCGCCGATCAGCAACCAGCGGACCTCGGGGAACTCGCGGGACAGCCGGGCCAGGGTGGCCCGCTTGTGCTCCTTGCCGCTGCGGAACCACCGGTCCGCGGTGGGTCCCCAGTCGGTCAGCAGCAGCGGCCCCGCCGGGTAGAGGTGCCGGGACAGGAAGCGGCTGAGCGTCGGGGCGACATTCCACGCACCGGTGGACAGGTAGAACACCGGTGATCCGGGATGGGAGGTGGCCAGCCGCTCGAACAGCACCGCCATCCCGGGTACGGCCATCCGGGCGTGCTCGTCGAGCACGAAGGTGTTCCAGGCCGCCAGCAGTGGGCGGGGCAGCGCGGTCACCATCACCGTGTCGTCGATGTCGGAGAGGATGCCGAACCGTACCTCCGGGTCCAGCACCCGGATCGGGGCCTCCACCGGGCTGGCGTCGGCGGTCCCGATCCGGACGGCCGCCCAGCCGGGCTCGAACGTCCCCTCGACCCGCACGTCGAGGACCCCGCTGCGGTCGGTCCGCGCCTCGTGCCGGCGCCCGCCGGCCTCGATGAGCACCGGCGTGTGCTTGGCGGGCAGCGTGGCGAAGCTGCGCCAGCCGCGCAGCTTCTCGGGCCTGCGCGGGGCTCGGGTCTCGATGCGGCTCAGCAGCACCCGACCCATCACCCGGGCCCAGCCGCAACCGCCGTACCCGGTGTAGGCGATGATCTGCGGCCGCCAGCCCCGGCGCCGCAGCCGCCGCTCGACCATCTGGTGGATGGCGTCCTCGATCCGCGCCGCGCGGTGCAGGCGGCCCGGTTCGACCGCCTCGCCGACGGGAGTGAGCGACACGGTGCCACCCTGCCACAGACCGCCGCCGCCGGCACATCCGGCGGCGGTCCGGGACGGAATTCAGCCGGTCCGGCGGAGGGCGCAGCGGTGCCCGTCCGGCCGAGGCACCGCCGTCCGGCGGATGGCGGACCGCGGCCGGCGCCGGATCGCGCCGGATCGCGCCGGATCGCGCCGGATCGCGCCGGGTGGCGGCGGGTCGCGCCGGGTGGCGGCGGGTCGCGGCGGGTGCCGCCGGGGTCGAGCCCGGGTGCCGCCGGACGAGCGCGCAATGGCGCCGACACGGGCACCCGCCCGCACGAGGGCTGGCAGGATGGCCGTTGCGGGGGTTGTGCGGGGGTGACGAGACGGGGAACGCGGCGGAAGCGGGCGAGGCGGCACGGACCGGACGACGGAGCTGGGCCGTCGACCCGCCGGCCGCGCTGGCGCTGCTGCTCGGCGGGCTGGGGTTCGGCTACCGGCTGGTGCTGATCCTGCTGACCATCCCCGGCGGCAACAGCGACGAGGCGACCTTCGGGATCGCCGCCCTGCACATCGCCGCCGGCACCGACCGGCCGGTCTTCCTGTACGGCCAGCGGTACATGGGCACCGTCGAGTCCTACCTGGCGGCTCCGCTGTTCGCGGTGGCCGGTCCGAGCTGGCCGGCGCTGCGGCTGCCGCTGCTGGCGCTGTGGGCGCTGTTCGTGCTGGCCAGCTACCGGCTGACCCGGCGGATCTGCTCGCCGTGGCTGGCGACGTTCACGGTCGGGCTGCTGGCGCTCGGTTCCGAGCGGGTGATCCGGGACCAGTTGACCGCGGTGGGCGGCCGGCCGGAGGTCAAGCCGGCGCTCGTCGTACTGCTGCTGGTCGTGCTGGATCTGGGCGAGCGCCGGATCCGCTGGCGCTGGCCGGCGTACGCCCTGTTCGGGGTGCTCGCCGGGCTGGTGCTCTGGGACGACTGGCTGGCGTTGCCGTACCTGGCCGCCGCCGGCGTCGCGCTGGTGGCCGTCGCCGGGCGGCAGCTCGTCGGCCGGGCCGGGCTGGTCCTGGCCGGTGGTCTGGCGCTGGGGCTGCTGCCGCTGATCCTGGACAACCTGCGGGCGCCGCCCGGGCAGGACTCGCTGTCGGTGCTGCGCGAACTCAGCCACGGCGAGAGCGCGCCGGCCTCGCTCGGGCAGCGCCTGCACGGCGCCGTGGAGATCGGCCTGCCGCTGGCCACCGGGACCTGCCCGGCGGACGGCTGCGTGCCGGGCCGGCTCTGGTGGGCCGGCTGCTACCTGGTCCTGCTGCTCGCCGCGGCCGTGCTCGCGGTGGTCGAGCTGCGCCGGGACGGCGGGCGCGCCCGGGCCGCCGTGCGGCTCGCCCTGGTCGTCGGGGCCGGGCTCTCGCTCGTCGGGTACGTCCGCAACGACCTCGCCGGCACCGCGCCGCTGGCCAGCGCCCGCTACCTGGCCCTGGTGCAGATCTCGTTGCCGATCCTGCTCTGGCCGCCGTGGCGGGCCGCCGCCCGGCTCGTCGCGAGGTGGCCGGGCCGGGCACGGCCGGGCCGGGGGCAGCCGGACCGGGCGGGATGGCTCACCCGGGTCGTCGGCGGCGGCTCCGCCGCCCTGCTGGCCGCGCTCACGGTCGCGATGCTCTGGGCGACCGCGGACTTCGTGCACCGCCTGGGGCCGGTGCGGGCCGAGCAGCAGGACGCCCGCCGGCTCGCCGCCGCGGTGCGCCAGGCCGGGGTCCGGTACGTCTACGGCGAGTACTGGACCTGCAACCGGCTGGTCTTCGACAGCGCAGGCCGCCTCGACTGCGCGGTGCTCGGGGCCGACCTGCGGCCCGGCCAGAACCGTTGGTCCGGGTACTGGGACAGCGTCGGCGCGGCGCCCCGGCCCGCCTTCCTGTTCGGCGCCGGCTCGGCGGCCGACCGGGCGTTCACCGAATTCCTGGCCCGGGAGGGGGTGGCGGTGCCGGTGCAGTCGATCGGGGCGTACCGGCTGTACCAGCCGCAGACGCGGCTGCGGCCGTGGCGGTGACGCCGGTCGCTACTGCTGCTCGCCCTTGGCGTGCGAGAAGATCACCGGCGCGACCGGCGCCCGGCGGGCGTTGTCGGTCTGCCCGGTCGGGTCCACCGGCTCCGGTCCGGACCAGTCCGGGCCGGCCGGTACACCGGGTTGGGGCGCGGCCGGAACGTCGCCGGGTTCTCCGGTGGCACGGTGCCCGCCCGGCGGGCCGGGCTCGTCGGTGGCGTGGTGCTCGCCGGTGGCCACCAGTAGTTCGTACGCGCGTTCGACCGGCAGCCGGCCGGTACCGATGGCCAGCTTGAGCGGCATCGGTGCCGGCGCCAACTCCACCGGAAGGTCCAGCACCCGGGGCGGGACGCCGCGCCGGGCCAGGTACGCGGCCGCGTCGGGCGGCAGGTCCAGCCACGGCCGCACGTCCTCGGCCCGGAAGCCGTGGTCCGCCCAGCGGCGCGCCTCCGCGGTGACCCGGTCGGCGACGTGCCGGGGTACCTCGTCCCGACCGCCCAGGTCCTCGCTGAGCAGCGCCCGCGCCAGCGCCGGCAGGTTCGCCACCGGCACCCACCGACCGCAGGCCGCGGGCGCCGGCCCGCCGCCCCGCTTCGGACGCCGTCCGCGACCGGAACCGGCGCCAGGCTGAACAGACATATCGGTATCCAAACATGATCCGAGGAACCACCGGTGACCAGGGTCGCTATCCCGCGCCCGGTCGTCGCGCCGGATACCCCGATCCGCCCCGCCGGTCACCCGCCGTCGGCCATCCGGTCGCCGACGGTACGGCACGGGCGCCGGATCGCCGCCGGCACCGCCCCGCCGATACGGCGTACCGGGTCCGCGGCCACCCTCGGCCACGGACCCGGTACGCGCGGGGTCGGCTCAGGCCGAGTAGCCCCGGGTGGCCATCCAGTTGGCGAAGTCGATGGTGGTCACCCAGTACTCGCTCTGGCCGTTGACGAACGCCGGGTCGGCGATCTTGAGGACCCGACCGTCGTCCCGGTAGCCCACCACTGCCACGTAGTGACCGCCGCTGTAGTCGTGCCAGCCGCCGTCCGTGTCGACCTGGCTGCCGACGATGTTGGCGACCATCGCGTGTCCGGTGCTGATCGCGTGTACCGCGTCCTCCTGCAACCGGTCGATCTGGCCCGAACCCGGGGTGCCGGGGATCTCCCGGGTGGAGTAGAAGTCCGTCTTGGCGAGCCGGTTCAACACCCGGGTGGTGTCCTGCGCCGAGTCGGTGCCGCTCTCGGTCGTGTTGAGCTGCGCCGCCACCTCGTCCTGGCTGGGACGTACGCCGGAGGCGGTGAGGGCGATCCGGGTCGCCGCCGGGCCACAGTAGTAATAGGTGCTCTGCGCCTGGTAGTCGTACTTCAGCGTCCGGGCCGTCGGCGGCTTGGACTCGGTCGGCTCGGGCGCGGCCGAGGTCGGTGCCGCCTTGCGGGCCGCCTCGGTCTGCTCCGGGGCCGCCGAGGAGGTGGCCGGCGCGGCCGCCGGGGCGGTGGTCGAGGGCGCCGCCTCGGGCGCGGCCAGTTCGGCGGCGGCGACGCGCACCGGGGCGACCGGACGGTCGTCCGGCCCGCCCGCCACGATCAGCGAGACGCCGGTCACGGCGCCGGCCACGGTCACGCCGGCGGCCACGAGCGCAACCCGGCCGATGGGCCGGCGCAGCGAAGATCGGAACTGCTGGGGATAGCGATGCTTCACGGGAACCTCTCCAGGGGGATGTACCGGCCCACCACCGTCGAGGGACGGTTTCGGTGGGCGGCGGCCCCGCCGGACCACGGACCGGAACACGGGCGACCGGAACGGGTCGGGCGCACGCGGCACCCGCCCGGAATCCGGGCTGGCTGATGTCGACCGCCGGCGCGGAACGGAGCTTGTCCGCAGCGGGCGGTACGGGGGTGCGGGTGGCCGGGGAGGTTGCCACCTCGACCGGATGGCCGTGTTCGTGTTACGGACCTGGCTCGGCGGACGAGCCTCGGGTCAGGTCGCCGCTCCGGGCGGAGCGGATTCGGGCACGGACACGGACACAAGGATCGGGACCGGGGGGACCCGCGGGGGTGAGCGGTGCAACGAAATGACTCCTTCCACAACCGCTTACCGGGTTAGCTGACGGATTCGGGCGGGAAAGGTCGCCCTACCACGGGACGGTGCCCGCGGATTCACCCCGAGAAGATTGGGTCCCCGGCTCGTTGTGTACGACTCAGCGGATCTGCGCTGGCGGCCGCCCATTCAACGGCCTGTGCACCAGCCAGACGCGACGACATTACTGGCTGCTACTCCTCCTGCCAACCCCTTGCCACCAGCCAAAACAGTGAGCAAGACCGCGTGGGAAATCCATCGGCGACCACTTTTGCACCGGTTGCCGTAAAATGATTTCGGGCATCGCGGCGGACAATTTCCTGAGGAATCGATACCGCGGAAGTCGGCCGTGACAACGATGCACGGGACGATTGGTGCGGCGGCACGCGCCAGCCACCTGGGTAACGTACACATCATTGGTCACTTCCGTCACCCGACCCCGGCGTCGCGGCCCACGTCACGACGTCGCGGCCCACCGGCGCGGTGGCGGGCCGGCCGATAGGCTCGCTGACGGGCCGGTGCTGCCGGCGGGAAGATCGGCGGGGCGATGACGGGTCCGGAGCTGCCAACCGACACCGGGCCGGCGCCGCAGGCCCGACCCGTCCCCCGCTGGGTGGCGCCGCTGTTCGGCGCGCTGGCCGCGCTCACCGTGCCCTGGGCCGGATACCTCGCCGCCACCCTGCCCCGACACGCCGTGGTCGCGCACTACCGGGCGGCCTGGGTCGGCTTCGACATCGGGCTGGTCGTCGCGCTGGCCCTGACCGCCGTGCTGGCGTACCGGGGACACCGCCGGGTGGCGATGGCGGCCACCGCGACGGCCGTGCTGCTGCTGGTCGACGCGTGGTTCGACGTCACGACCACGCCGTACGGGCCGGACCTGCTGTTCTCGGCGGCGCTCGCGCTGGTCGTCGAGCTGCCGCTGGCCGGGCTCTGCCTGTGGATCGCCTGGCACAGCGACCGGGTCGTGCAACGGCGGCTGCGCCGACCGCCGCCGCGGACGCGCCCCCCGGACGGCGGACCGCCGGCCCCGGACCGGGTCCACCGCGGGACCCATTGAGCTTCTATCCAGTTACCTGGTTCAATGTCCTGGGAGCAGGAGGGCCGCTACACCGCACCATCACGTCACGGTGAAGGAGACACGCATGCTCCGCAGGCCCCTGCTCAGCGCCATCCTGGCCGCGCTCGTCGTCGCGGCCGGCACGATCGTTCCCGCCGGATCCGCCATGCCGGCCGCGATATTCACCCGCGTCATGCCGCTCGGCGACTCGATCACCGGTTCTCCCGGCTGCTGGCGCGCGATCCTGTGGAACCGGTTGAAGGACAACGGCTACATCAACAACGTGGACTTCGTCGGCACCCTCGGCCCGCAGGGCTGCGGCGTGCCGTACGACGGGGACAACGAGGGCCACGGCGGCGCGCTGGTGACCACCGTTGCCGACCAGGACCAGTTGCCGCCCTGGCTCGCGGCCACCCACCCGGACGTCGTGCTGATGCACTTCGGCACCAACGACGTCTGGAGCAACCGCAGCACGGAGACCATCCTCGCCGCGTACAGCAAGCTGGTGGACCAGATGCGGGCCAGCAACCCCAGCATGAAGATCCTGGTCGCGAAGATCCTGCCGATGGCGCCGAGCAACTGCGCCGAGTGCGGTCAGCGGGTGGTGGCGCTCAACGACGCCATCCCCGGCTGGGCGGCGTCGAAGACCACCCCCGGGTCGCCGATCGTCGTGGTCGACCAGTGGACCGGGTTCAGCACGGCGGCCGACACCGACGACGGCGTACACCCGAACGCCACCGGGGACCAGAAGATGTCCGACCGCTGGTACCCCGCGCTGACCGCGGCGCTGAGCGGCAGCGTCACTCCCTCACCCACGATCCCCGGCACGCCCACCCCGACCCCGACCACCGGCACCCCCACGCCGACCCCGACCACCGGTACGCCCACGCCCAGCCCCACCGCGCCGGCCGGGGCGTGCGCGGCGACCTACCAGCGCATCGGCGAGTGGCAGGGCGGCTTCCAGGGCGAGGTGACGGTGCGCAACAACGGCGGTACGGCGTCGCACTCCTGGACCGCCCAGGTCAGCTTCGGCGCGGGACAGCAGATCAGCCAGGCGTGGAGCGCACAGGTGTCGCAGAGCGGTGGTACCGCCACCGCGCACTCGGTGGACTGGAACGGATCGATCGCTCCCGCCGGCTCGACCACGTTCGGCTTCATCGGCACCTGGACCGGCAGCAACCCGGCGCCCACGGTGAGCTGCACGCTCGGCTGACCGGGGAGTCGACCGACCGGGTCTCGACCACGATCGCGCGGGTCGGGTGGATCTTCCACCCGACCCGCGCGATCGTGCGTCCCGGGCCGGTGCCGCCGGTGGGCGGGCACGTTAAACGGAGAGAAAATCTTCTATGCAACTATTGAAATAATGTTCCAGCCGTGACCTAATGTTCGGCAGATCCTTTCAGCGGCCGCCACCGCGGTCCACCCCCCACCTGGGAGGCTTCAATGACCTTGTTCCCCCGACTGCGGCTACGGGCCAAAACCGGCCTGTCAGCGGCGCTCGTGGCAATGATGGCCACCGCCGTCACGGCCTTCGGCGCCGCGCCCGCCGAGGCCGCTCCCAGCGGCCTGCCGGGCATGGACGTCTCCGGCTGGCAGGGCAATGTCAACTGGACGACGGCGTGGAACAACGGCGCCCGGTTCGCCTACGTCAAGGCGACCGAGGGCACCTACTACACCAACCCGTACTTCGCCCAGCAGTACAACGGATCGTACAACGTGGGCATGATCCGTGGCTCGTACCACTTCGCCCGGCCGGACACCACCACCGGCGCGACCCAGGCCGACTACTTCATCGCCCACGGCGGTGGATGGTCGAAGGACGGCAAGACGCTGCCCGGTGCGCTGGACATCGAGTACAACCCGTACGGCGCGACCTGCTACGGCCTGTCCCAGGCCAGCATGCGCAGCTGGATCGCATCGTTCGTGAACCGGTACCACGACCGGACCGGCCGGTGGGCCACCATCTACACGACCACCGACTGGTGGACGACGTGCACGGGGAACACCTCGCAGTTCGCCTCGAACAATCCGTTGTGGATCGCCCGGTACTCCAGCAGCGTCGGCACGCTGCCGTCCGGCTGGGGCGTCTACTCGTTCTGGCAGTGGTCCTCCTCCGGGACCTTCCCCGGTGACCAGAACGTCTGGAACGGGACCCTCGACCGACTGAAGGTGCTGGCCTGCAACGGGACCTGCTGAGTCGGTACCTGAAATTCGGCGGGTGCCGCGCGAACCGCGGCGCCCGCCGAATTCGTGTGCGCATCCGGCCGCAGGTCGACTCGTCGATCGTGCCGGTGTCGACGTCAGCGGGCGGGTACCGGTGCCGCCGCCGGGCGCTCGGGAGTCGGCTGCGGCTTTCCGCCGGGCGGGGCCGGACGCGGCCCGGGAACGCCGGACCGGCCGGCCGGTCCGGGCGGTCCGGCCGGGTTGGGCGATCCGGCCGGGTTGGGCGATCCGGCCGGGTTGGGCGATCCGGCCGGGTTGGGCGGTCCGGGCGGGCCGGGTGGGCTGGGCGGGCCGGGTGGCGGCGGCGAGCCACCGGCCGACCGGCGGGGTCGCAGCAGTCGCATCATGGGGGTCTCCACGAAGCGGTGCAGAAGCGCCGCCAGCGCCAGGTTGAGCAGCAGGAAGCCGATCGCGGCCAGCGGACCCCACCAGCCGGGGAAGCCACGCGGCCGGCCGAGCTGGGTGAGCACGGTGGTCACCACGAAGACGTGCACCAGGTAGTAGGCGAAGGACACCTCGCCGAGCCAGCGCATCGGCCGGGACCGCCACGGGGACCACCGCCCGGTGATGTCCGCGTCCGCCGCCGCCGCGATGACCAGGATGTACGCCCCGGCCAGCAGGGTCGTCCAGAGCTGGGCCGGCACCCACAGCGTCGCCACGGCCCAGGTCGCCACGAAGATCGCGGTGGAGGTCCACAGTCCCGGGCCGCGCCACCGGCCGCGGACCATCAGCTCGCCCGCGGCCACCCCGAGCCAGAACTCCAGCGACCGCACCGGCGGGAAGATCTGGGTGAACCACCAGCGGTCCGCCTCGGGCACCAGGTGCTGCGCCGGCCAGAGCGACAGGATCAGCAACGGTACGGCGATGACGACGCCGTACAGCACCCCCACCCGCACCCGGCGCACCAGCGGCAGCACCAGGGGCAGGCAGAGGTAGAAGAACATCTCGCAGCTCAGCGACCAGCTGACCGTGTTGATGCTGTAGAACCAGCCCGCCGTGGGGGTCCAGGTCTGCAACAGCAGCAGGTTTGTCAGCGCCACCCGCAGTTCGTGCGTGTGGCCGAGGTAGAGCCCGGCCAGCAGCACCACCGCCCACATCAGCACGTGGTTCGGGTAGATCTTGGCGAACCGGCGCTGCCAGAAGGTCCGCCAGCGCTCACCCGGCCGGGCCGACCAGACCAGCACGAAGCCGCTGAGGATGAAGAAGAACTGGACCCCGGAGAGGCCGAGCGTGAAGACGCGGTCGGTCACCGACCTGATGCCCGGGTCGGCGATCACGTGCATGGTTCCGACGTGGAATCCGAAGACCAGCATCGCACCGACCCAGCGCAGTCCGGTGAGCGAGGGCAGCCGGCCGGCGGAGGTAGTCGAGCCCATGGCGGGTCACCCTAGGGCGTGCACGGTGGATCTACCACCTGAGCGCGGCGGGCGCCCGGTGGCCGCGGCGGCGTACTGCCCGATAAAAGGGCCGGAACCCCCATCTCCCGGGCAGTACGCCGCCGCGATCGTCAACCGGAGGTGATCAGGACGACACCCGTTGTAGCAGTGTGAACGCCCGCACCGGGTCGCCGGAGGAGAGCGCGTGGTCCGCGTCGGCGATCAGGCCCGCCGCGTCCGCCGACGCCGACCCGGCGACCACCGCCGCCTGGGCACGGTCCCGGGCCACCGAGACGATCGCCTCGACCAGGCCGTCCCCCGCGCTGCCCGCCGAACGCAGGTCGGACACCGCCGCGCCCAACGACCGCAGCGCGGCGGCCGACGGCGTACCGGCGGTGTTCCAGCCGTCCCGGTCGAGCGCCCCGGTCAGCCGCCGCAGCGCGGTGCGGACCGCCGGGTCCCGCGAGTCGCTCCGCGCGTCCCGGACGGCCTGCGCCAGCCGGTCCCGGCCGGAGCCGGTACGCAGCCCCCAGCCGTACGGGTACTGCGGACGGTAGTGCCGGTCACCCACGTTGATCGGCACCTGTCCGGCGTCCCGTGGCCAGGTCACCGACAGCCGGCCGGTGAACGGCCGGCGGCCGAACAGCACGTCCGCCACCCCGGCTCCCTCGCTGCCCGGCAGCCAGGACGCCACCAGCGCGTCGATCTCGCCGAGCTGGTCGCCGAGCACCTGTGGCCGGCCGGACACCACCAGCACCACGCACCGGGCGATGGCCGGGCAGACCTTGTCCACCACGGCGCGGTCGGCCGGCTGGAGGCTCAGCGACTTCTCCTCCTGCTGCGGCTCGGTGCACCAGCCGCACTCCGGGCCGCCGACATCGCCGTAGCCCTCGGCGTACGGCGTCTCGCCCACCACCACGACGCCGACGTCGGCGCCCGCGGTCGGCGCCGAGGCGTCGGCGCTGTAGGTCACCGTGGCCCGCGGCGCGACCTCGCGGATGCCCTCCAGGATCGAGGTGCCCGGGATCGCGTCCTGCCCCGAATCGCCCTGCCAGCTGATGGTCCAGCCGCCGGCCTGGTTGCCCATGTCGTCGGCGTTGCGACCGGCGACGTAGAGCCTGGCGTCGCGGCGCAGCGGCAGCAGCCCGTGGCTGTTCTTCAGCAGCACCTGGGACTGCGCGACGGCCTCCCGGGCCAGCGCGCGGTGCGCCGGGCTGCCCACCTGGTCCACGTTGTCCGCCGAGGCGTACGGGTGCTCGAAGAGGCCGAGCTGCATCTTCTTGCGCAGGATCCGGCGGACCGCGTCGTCGATCCGGGCCTGGCTCACCCGCCCGGCCTGCACCTCGGCCAGCAGCAGGTCCTCGAACTCCTTTGCGGTGTTGGGTTCCATGAACATGTCGGTGCCGGCGTTCACCCCGACCCGCACCTTGTACGCGGTCAGCCCGGCGTTGTCCGGCTCGGTCGGGTCGGGAATCTGGTGGATGCCCTCCCAGTCGGAGATGAGGAAGCCGTCGAACCCGATCTGCCCCTTCAGCACGTCGGTGATCAGTTCACGGTTGGCGTGCATCTTGGTGGGATTGCCTACCCCGTCCTCGGTCCAGTCCACGCTGGAGAAGGACGGCATCACGCTGCCCACGTCGTGCCGGCGCACCGCGGCGACGTACGGGGCCAGGTCGATCCGGGCGAAGTCGGCCCGGTTGGTGACCGTGACGCCCTGGTCGATCGGGTACTTCTGGTCGTACCACTCCTTGCCCTCGTTGTCCTGCGCGATCGCCGTGTCGTACCGGGTGTCGCCGTCCCCGGCGAAGTGCTTGGCGGTGGCCAGCACCCGGTCCGGGTCGTCGAGCTGGTCGGGCCGGGCGCCCTGGAGCCCGTCGATGATGCTTGTCATCCGCACCACCAGCGCCGGGTCCTCGCTGAAGCTCTCGTAGCTGCGGCCCCACCGCTCGTCCCGGGAGACGCAGATGCAGGGCGCGAAGTCCCACGGGATGCCGGTGGCCCGGACCTCGGCGGCGGTGGCGTGCCCGATCTGCTCGATCAGCCCGGGGTTGCGGGTCGAACCGAGCCCGACGTTCTGCGGGAAGACGGTGGCGCCGTAGACGTTGCCGTGCCCGTGTACCGCGTCGATGCCGTAGATCATCGGGATCTGGAGCCGGGTGCTCAGCGCCTGCTCCTGGAACCGGTTGACCATCTCGACCCAGGCGGCCGGGGTGTTGCTCGCCGGCGTCGACCCGCCGCCGGACAGCACCGATCCGAGCTGCCACTGGGCGACCAGCGAGGGGTCGGCGTCCACCGCCGCCCGCTCGGCCTGGGTCATCTGACCGATCTTCTCGGTCAGCGTCATCCGCCGCAGCAGGTCCTCGACCCGCCTGTCGACCGGGCGCCGGGAGTCGAGGTACGGCAGGCCGTTGGCGTTGACCAGGACGGTCGGCGCCCGGTCCACGCGTACCCCGGGGTCGGCGGTGAGCACCACCGGCACCGTCTCGGCGGTCTCCCCCGCGCGGTCGGTGAGGGTGTCGACGCCGATCCGGGTGACGGCGCCGGACGCGGTGCCGGCGGCGAAGGTCAGCACCCCGGAGTCGGGCCGGTAGTCGGTGCCCGGGGTGGCCGTGCCGGTGCCGGTGTGCCAGCGCACCCGGGTGGTGCTGGCCAGCGGCCGTCCGTCCGAGGTGGACAGCACGATGCCCAGCTCGGCCCGGGACCCCTCGGCGGTGGGGTATCCGGCGCGCTCGGCGCCGACGGTGACGGTCTGACCGCCCGCGGCCGGCGCGGCCTGGGCGGGGGTGATCGAGGTGACCAGGGCGCCGATGCCGACCAGCGCGGCGAGCCCACGGCTCCGGTGCGTCCGGAAGCGTGATCGCATGTCGTCCTCTCCGCGGGAACGGCGGACGCCCGGGAGCCCCTGCGGCCCGGACCGACCCACGCCCCGCTACGGATCGATCTTTGCCATCGTTTCCGAGATCAGTCAACATTCTTTCCGATTAATCTCCGGGATGGTTCCGATCCGTTTCGGACGGAGCCGGCAGGTAACCGCGCGGACGCCGGTCGGCGGTCAGGCCGGGGCCGCCCCGGTGGGCAGGTCGGCCGGGCCGGACCCGCGCTGGCGGGGTACGTCGCCGTCGTCCTGGGCGCTCAGCGGCCGGGCGATGTCCTCCAGGGACCGCCGCTCGGCCCTGACGCCGAGGAACGCCGCCACCAGGCCACCGGCGATCATGACGAGCCCGCCGAGCACGAACGCCAGCACGGTGTCGCCGACCCGGCCGGTGCTGACCAGCTTCGAGAAGATCAGCGGACCGGCGATGCCGCCCGCGGCCGTGCCGATCGCGTAGAAGAACGCGATGGCCATCGCCCGGGTCTCCATCGGGAAGATCTCGCTGACCGTCAGGTAGGCGGCGCTCGCCCCGCAGGAGGCGAAGAAGAGCACCACGCACCAGCAGGCGGTCATCGTCGTCCCGGTCAGCACGCCGGCGTTGAACAGCAGCGCCGTGCCCAGCAGCAGCACGCCGGAGAGCAGGTACGTCCCGGCGATCATGATCCGCCGGCCGACGGTGTCGAACAGCTTGCCCAGCAGCACCGGGCCGAGCAGGTTGCCCACGGCGATCACCGCGAAGTAGTAGCCGGTGTTGCCGGAGGGCACCTTGAAGAACGTCTCCAGCACCTGCGCGTACCCGAAGGTGATCGCGTTGTAGAGGAACGCCTGCCCGATGAAGAGCGCGAAGCCCAGGATCGCCCGGCGCGGGTAGCGGGCGAACAGCGTGTGCGCGATGGTGACGAACCCGACCGAGTGCCGCTGCCGGATGGTGATGCTCTGCTCCACCTCGTCCAGCCGCTTGCCGGTCTCCCGGTGCACCTCCTGCTCGACCCCCTCGACCAGCCGTTCCGCCTCCTCGCTGCGGCCGTGGATGAACAGCCACCGCGGGCTTTCCGGCACGTGCCGGCGGACCAGCAGGATGACCAGGCCCAGCAGCACGCCGAGGCCGAACGCGACCCGCCAGCCGACGTTCACCGGCAGGCCGTTGAGCAGCGGTACGGTCAGCAGCGCGCCGAGCGCGGCGCCGGCCCAGAAGGTGCCGTTGATGATGATGTCGATCCGGCCCCGGTGCCGGGCCGGGATCAGCTCGTCGATGGCCGAGTTGATCGCCGCGTACTCGCCGCCGATGCCCAGGCCGGTGAGGAACCGGAACAGGAAGAACCACCACGAGTCGAAGGCCAGCGCGGTCAGCGCGGTGGCCGCGAGGTAGACGGCCAGGGTGATCAGGAAGAGCTTCTTGCGGCCCAGCCGGTCGGTCAGCCAGCCGAAGAACAGCGCGCCGGTGCAGGCGCCGGCCACGTAGAGGGCGGCGGCCAGGCCGGTGATCTGACCCTGGCTGATCTCCAGGCCGCTGCCCGGCTTCGCGATCGCGCCGGAGAGGTTGCCGACGATGGTCACCTCAAGCCCGTCGAGGATCCAGACGGTGCCCAGGCCGATGATGATCATCCAGTGCCAGCGGGACCACGGCAGCCGGTCCAACCGCGCCGGCACGTTGGTACGGATCGTTCCGATCGACGCGTCGCTCATCGCGACGCTCCACCGGGCTCGCTGCGCTCGCTCATGTCCCGGGCAGTTGCCCAGCGGTCGGGCGCGCTAATCCTCGGCATAATGACCGAGGCCGAGGGAAGGGTGGGACCGGGTTGAGCGGGACGGCCGCGACCGACGACGGCGACGAGATCGCCACGGCGCTCACCGCGTACCTGTCCGGGCTGAGCTTCCTGGACCGCACGGCCGACGAGGTGACCGAGCTGCTGGTCTCCGCCGTCCTGGCCTGGGGCCGGCAGCGGGGCTGGCGGGTGTACCGGCGCGCGCCCAGCGTCCTGCCGCTGCCGCCGCCGTACGAGCGCCAGCACTCCTGGGTGGACGTCGGCTGTGCCCGCCCGGACGGCGGTCCGGTGGTGCTGGAGGTCGACCACGGCGGTCGCCGCCGGTCGGTGCAGAAGCTGCTGGCCGAGGCGGAGGCCGGCCGGACCGCCGTCTGGATCCGCTGGGGCGACCGGCCTGTCGAGGCACCGCCCGCGCCGGTCCGCCTGGTGACGCTGTACGTCACCGGCCGGCGCGCGGTGACCGGCGAGCGGCGCTACTCCCGGCCGCCCGGCTCCGACCGGCCGCCACCGCCGCACGGCGGGCCGATGCCGGCCGCCGCCGAACAGGTCGAGCTGTTCGGCGGCGACCCCGGCCGTTTCGACTCCACCGACCGCACCGTTTTGTGACGATTGGCCCGGGTGGCGGTGCCGTGGCGCCGGCGGCGGGAGGAGCGGTGACGGGTGGATCGGTCGGGGCGGCGGCGGACGGCACGTCCGGCCGGCCCGGTCCGCCGCTGGCTGCTCCAGGGCCTCGGCCCGGAGCACAGCGGGCCGCACGCGGCCCCCGACCCCGAGCACCAGCGACGCTGGTGGCAGGTCATGTGCCTGACCGGCCTGGACTACTTCTCCACGCTCGGCTACCAACCGGGCATCGCGGCCCTGGCCGCCGGTGCGCTCGCCCCGCTGGCCACCCTGGTCCTGGTCGCGCTCACCCTGCTGGGCGCGCTGCCGGTCTACCGGCGGGTGGCCCGGGAGAGCCCGCACGGGCAGGGTTCGATCGCGATGCTGCAACGCATCCTCCCCCGCTGGCAGGGGAAGTTCTTCGTGCTGGTGCTGCTCGGGTTCGCCGCCACCGACTTCATCATCACCATCACCCTGTCCGCCGCGGACGCCACGGCACACATCCTGGAGAACCCGTACCTGCCGGCGGCGCTGCGCGGCACCCAGGTCAGCGTGACCCTGCTGCTGATCGCCGGGCTGGGCGCCGTCTTCCTCAAGGGATTCCAGGAGGCCATCGGGATCGCCGTGACGCTGGTGGCGGTCTACCTGGCGCTCAACGCCGTGGTGATCGCCGTGGCCCTGGCCCGGCTGCTCGCGCATCCCACCCTGGTCGGCGACTGGCGGGCGGCGCTGCTGCGGGAGCATCCGCACCCGCTCGGGATCGCGATCATCGCGCTGATCGTCTTCCCCCGGCTCGCGCTCGGGCTCTCCGGCTTCGAGACCGGCGTCGCGGTGATGCCGCTGATCCGCGGCGGGAAGGGCGAGCAGCCCCGCCGTCCCGAGGGCCGGATCCGGGGCGCCCGCCGGCTGCTCAGCACGGCCGCGCTGATCATGTGCGCCTACCTGATCACCAGCAGCGTGGTCACGGTGACGCTGATCCCGGAACACGAGTTCGAGGCCGGCGGGCGGGCCAACGGCCGGGCGCTGGCGTACCTCGCGCACGCCTACCTCGGTAACGGCTTCGGCACCGTGTACGACATCAGCACGGTGCTGATCCTGTGGTTCGCCGGCGCCTCGGCCATGGCGGGGCTGCTCAACCTCCTGCCCCGGTACCTGCCCCGGTACGGGATGGCGCCGAACTGGACCCGGGCGGTACGTCCGCTCGTGCTGGTGCTCACCGGCGTCTCGTTCCTGATCACCATCGCCTTCCAGGCCGACGTCACCGCCCAGGGCGGGGCGTACGCCACCGGCGTGCTGGTGCTGATCACGTCGGCCGCGGTCGCCGTCACGCTCTCGGCCCGGCGCCGCCGGCAGCGCCGGCAGGCGGTCGCGTTCACCACGATCACCGCGGTGCTGGTCTACACCACGGCGGCGAACATCCTGGAACGGCCGGACGGGGTGAAGATCGCCTCGCTGTTCATCGTCGGCATCGTCGGCACCTCGCTGCTGTCCCGGGCGCTGCGCGCCACCGAACTGCGGGTCAGCGAGGTGTCGATGAGCCGCGCCGCGCGCCGGATGGTCGACGAGGCGGGGGCGCACGGCGAGCTGCGGATCTTCGCGAACGAACCGCAGGAGCGGGACGAGGTCGAGTACCGCACCAAGGCCGCCGAGGAACGGGCGGACAACAACCTGCCACCGGAGCAGCCGGTGCTGTTCATGGAGGTGACGGTCCGCGACCCGTCCCAGTTCGAGGCGCACCTCACGGTCCACGCCGAGGAGCGGTACGGCTACCGCATCCTGCGGATCGAGGGTCCCAGCGTGGCCAACTCGATCGCCGCGCTGCTGCTGCACCTGCGCGACCGCACCGGCCGGTCGCCGCACGTCTACTTCGACTGGACCGAGGGCAACCCGGTGGGGCACCTGCTGCGCTACCTCTTCTTCGGCGACGGCGAGGTCGCGGTGGTGACCCGGGAGGTGCTGCGGCAGGCCGAGCCGGACCGCCGCCGCCGGCCGCACGTGCACGTGGGGTAGCCGCCGCCGGTACGACCGGACCGCGCCGGCCCGGGATACGCGGGCGCCGATGCTTGACACCGGCCGGAGGTTGCGGCGACGGTGACTCTCAACTCCTTCGAAAGGCATGGCAGCCGCATGGGCGAATCCCCCACCGGATCCGCCGGCCGCGCGTTCGGCTGGTCGGTGCACGGAAACGGCCGGACGATCCGGCCAGGTGACGTGGTACGCCCCGGCGAGCGGCTCTCCTGGCCGCGCACGGTCGGGGTCGGCGTACAGCACGTGGTGGCCATGTTCGGCGCCACCTTCACGGTGCCGCTGATCACCGGCTTCCCGCCGGCCACCACGCTGTTCTTCTCCGGACTGGGCACCATGCTGTTCCTGCTGGTGACCCGGGGCCGCGTGCCGTCGTACCTGGGCTCCTCGTTCGCCTTCATCGCGCCGGTGCTGGCCGCGACCTCCGGCGGCGACATCGGTCCGGCGCTCGGCGGCATCCTGGTCACCGGCGTGCTGCTGGCCGCCGTCGGCCTGCTGGTCCAGGCCGTCGGCAGCCGGTGGATCACCGCGCTGATGCCGCCGGTGGTGACCGGCGCGATCGTCATGCTGATCGGGCTGAACCTCGCGCCGGTCGCCTGGGACGGCGGCGGCAACGGCGGGGTACGCGCGCAGCCCGGCATCGCGGTGCTGACGATCGCCGTGATCCTGCTGGCCACGGTGGCGCTGCGGGGTTTCCTCGGCCGGCTGTCCATCCTGCTCGGCGTGGTGCTCGGCTGGGTCTTCGCGGCGGCGGTCGGCGGGCTGGACCCGGCGGCGACCCGGCGGCTGGCCGAGGCCGCCTGGGTCGGATTGCCGGCGTTCCACGCGCCGGCGTTCGGCTGGCGCGCGGTCGCGCTCATCGCGCCGGTCATCCTGGTGCTGATCGCCGAGAACGCCGGCCATGTGAAGGCGGTGGCCGCGATGACCGGGCAGGATCTGGACCGCCAACTCGGCCGGGCGTTCCTCGGCGACGGCCTGGCGACCGCGCTGGCCGGCGCCGGCGGCGGCTCCGGCACCACCACGTACGCGGAGAACATCGGGGTGATGGCGGCGACCCGGGTCTATTCGACCGCGGCCTACTGGGTGGCCGGCGGGACGGCCGTGCTGCTGGGACTGTGCCCGAAGTTCGGTGCGCTCATCCTGACCGTGCCGGCCGGGGTGCTGGGCGGCGCCACCACCGTGCTGTACGGCCTCATCGCGGTGCTGGGCGCCCGGATCTGGCTGGAGAACCGGGTCGACTTCCACGACCCGGTGAACCTGATGACCGCCGCCGTGGCGGTGATCGTGGGCGCCGCCAACTACACCCTCACCGCCGGCGACCTGTCGTTCAACGGGATCGCGCTCGGTTCGGGCGCCGCGCTGCTGGTCTTCCACCTGATGCGTCTGGTCGAGCGGGCACGCGGCGGCTCCGGCGGGTCCGACCGCTCCAACGGGTCCGAAGGGTCCGACGCCGCCGACCCGGCCCGGGACAGCCCGGCGGCACCGGCGTAGGACCACCGCCTCCCGGCTGCCTCCCCGCTTCCCCGCCTCCCGACTTCGCCGCCTTCCGACTTCGCCGAAGTCGGGGGGTCCGGGTGACCTCGACCCCCCGACTTCGCCGAAGTCGTGTCGACCTTGGCCGGACGCCCCGACGCCGAGGCGTACACGCGACGCGTATACGCGATGTGTATAGTCTCGGCCATGTCGATCGGACAGACCTTCCTCGGCCTGCTGGAGAGCGGCCCCCGGCACGGCTACGACCTCAAACGCACCTACGACGAACGGTTCGGGCAGGCCCGCCCCGTGCCGTACGGCCAGGTGTACGCCACGCTGTCCCGATTGCTGCGGACCGGGCTGGTCGAGGTGGACGCGGTGGAGCCCGGGTCGGGACCGGAGCGCAAGCGGTACGCGATCACCGCGGCCGGGGTCACCGACGTGCAGCGCTGGCTGTCGACGCCGGAACGGCCCGAGCCGTACCTGCACAGCGTGCTCTACACCAAGCTCGTGCTGGCGCTGCTCACCGGCCGCTCGGCCGCCGACCTGCTGGACGTGCAGCGGGCGGAGCACCTGCGGATGATGCGGGAGCTGACCCGGCGCAAGTCCGGCGGCGACCTCGCCGACCAGCTCATCTGCGACCACGCGCTGTTCCACCTGGAGGCGGACCTGCGCTGGCTGGACCTGACCGCCGCCCGTCTGGACGACCTGGCCGCGCGGGTGACGGCGCGATGAGCGCCCCGGCCACCGCGCCCGCCGGCGACCCGGCGCGGCGCCCCGGCCCCGCGACCGAGCCGCTGCTGGTCGCCACCGACCTGCACCGGCGCTTCGGCCCGACTCCCGCGCTGGCCGGCGCCGCGCTGCGGGTCGAGGCCGGTGACATGGTGGCGGTGATGGGTCCGTCCGGTTCCGGCAAGTCGACCCTGCTGCACTGCCTGGCCGGCATCCTCGCGCCGGATGCCGGGACGGTGCGCTACCAGGGCCGGGACCTGGCCGGGCTGGGCGACGCCGGGCGCAGTGCGCTGCGCCGCCGCGAGTTCGGGTTCGTCTTCCAGTTCGGCCAGCTGGTGCCCGAACTGACCTGCCTGGAGAACGTGGCCCTGCCGCTGCGGCTGGACCGGCTCGGCCGCCGGGCCGCCGAGCGGCGCGCCGGGGACTGGCTGGACCGGTTGGAGGTCGCCGACCTGGCCGGCAAGCGGCCGGGTGAGGTCTCCGGCGGCCAGGCGCAGCGGGTGGCCGTGGCCCGCGCGCTGGTCACCGGCCCCCGGGTGGTGTTCGCCGACGAACCGACCGGGGCGCTGGACTCGCTCAACGGCGAGCGGGTGATGCGGCTGCTGACGGCGGCGGCCCGGGACACCGCGGCGGCGGTCGTGCTGGTCACCCACGAGGCCCGGGTGGCCGCGTACGCCGATCGGGAGGTGGTGGTCCGGGACGGCCGCACCATCCAACCGGCGGTCGCGGCGTGACCGCCCTGCTGCTCGGCGCCCGGATGGCGGTTTCCGGCGGGCGGGACGGCTGGACCCGGACCGTGCTGACCGCGCTGGGCGTGGGGATCGGGGTGTCGCTGCTGCTGCTGGCCGCCGCCGTCCCGGGCGCGCTGCGGGCGCACGACGCCCGCACCAGCGCCCGCGACGACCTGCGGGTGGGCCAGGCCATCCCGGCGGCCGCCGACACCCTGCTGGTCGCCACCGTCGACACCACCTTCCGGGACCGGCCGGTACGCGGCCGGATGGTGCGCCCCGAGGGTCCGGCCGCACCCGTGCCGCCCGGCCTGGCGGCCCTGCCCCGGGCCGGCGAGGCGGTCGTGTCGCCGGCCCTGGCCCGGCTGCTCGCCTCCCCCGACGGCGCGCTGTTCGCGCCCCGCCTCGCCGGTGCCCGGGTGGTCGGCACGATCGGCCCGCAGGGTCTGGCCGGGCCGGGTGAGCTGGCCTTCTACCGGGGCAGCGACTCGTTGACCGAGGAGCGTGCATCCCGGTTGACCGCCTTCGGCGAGGCGCCGCGCGGTGAGGGCTTCGGGCCGATCCTGACCCTGCTGGTGGTCGTCGTCTTCGTCGTACTGCTGCTGCCCATCGCGGTCTTCCTCGCCGCGGCCGTGCGGTTCGGCGGCGAACGCCGGGACCGCCGGCTGGCCGCGCTGCGCCTGGTGGGCGCGGACGCCGCGATGACCCGGCGGGTCGCCGTCGGCGAGGCCACCGCCGCCGCGCTGCTCGGGGTGGCGGCCGGCGGCGCGCTCTTCGCACTCGGCCGCCAGGTGGTGCCGCTGGTGACGGTCTGGAACATCAGTGTGTACGCCGCGGACGTGCGCCCCGGGTGGCCGCTGGTGCTGCTCGTCGCGCTCGCCGTACCGCTGGTGGCGACCGGGGCCGCGCTTGTCGCCCTGCGTGGCGTGCTGGTGGAGCCGTTGGGGGTGACCCGGCGGGCCGGCACCGGCCGGCGGCGGCTGTGGTGGCGGCTGCTGGCGCCGGCCGCCGGCCTGGCGCTGCTGTGGCCGCTGCTGGCCGACGGATACGCCGGTCGCACCGGCGGGCCGGTCGAGTACCAGGTCGCGGCCGGCGCCGCGCTGCTGCTGGCCGGCGCCGTGTTCCTGCTGCCCTGGCTGGTCGAGACGGCGGTACGCCGGCTGCACGGCGGCCCGCTGGCCTGGCAGTTGGCCGTGCGGCGGTTGCAGGCCGACAGCGGCGCGCCGGCCCGGCTGGTCGGCGGGCTCGCCGTGGCGGTGGCCGGGGTGATCGGGTTGCAGATGCTGTTCGCGGCGGTGCAGGCGCAGTACACCACCCCGACCGGCCAGGACACCACGCGGGCCAGCGCCCAGGCGTGGGTGAGCGCCGCCGACCCGGCCGGGGCCCGCGACCGGCTGCTCGCCGTCCGGGGCGTCACCGGTGGCACGGCGACCGTCCAGGTCCAGGCCACCACGGCGGAGCCGGTGGCCTCGGCGCCCGCGGTGGAGGTCCGGGTCGGCGACTGCGCGGCGTTGGCCGAGTTCGCCGAGCTGCCCGACTGCGCCGACGGTCGGGTGTTCGCCGCGGACGGCCCGCCGGAGGTGGGACCGCCCGTCCCGGACCCGGGCGCCGGCGGCCAACTGCGGGTGGGGCCGGACGGGCTGGCCTGGACGCTGCCGGCGCGGGTGCCGCACGTGGCCGCCCGGGTCGACCCGGCGGGGCGGACCCGGAGCCGGCTGCTGGTGACCCCCGCGGCCCTGGACGTGCGCCGGCTCGCCCCGCAGGCGCCCCTGGAGGTGTACCTGCGCACCGATCCCGGCGACCCGGACACCATCGAGCGGGTCCGCAACGCCGTGGCCGGGATCGACGCCCACGGCAATGCCTGGCCGTTCGCCGAGACCGTCGAGGCCGACCGGTTCGGCACGGTACGCCGCGGCCTGTACGCCGGCGCCGTCGTCACGCTGCTGCTGATCGGCGCCAGCATGCTGGTCGGGATGCTGGAGCAGCTCCGCGAGCGGCGCCGGCTGCTGGCCACCCTGGTCGCGGTCGGCACCCGGCGCTCCACCCTCGGCTGGTCGGTGCTGCACCAGGCCGCGCTGCCGGTCGCGCTCGGCCTGCTGCTGGCCGTCGGGTTCGGGCTGGCGTTCGGCGCGATCCTGCTGCGCATGCTCGCCGTACCCTTCTCGGTGTCCTGGACCGTGGTCGGCGTGTCGGCCGGGCTGGCCGCGGCCACCGCGCTGCTGGTGACCGCGGGCAGCCTGCCCGCGCTGTTCCGGTTGACCCGGCCGGCCGGGCTGCGTACCGAGTGAGCCGGCTCAGCGGCCGTCGGGATCCGCCCGGTGTGGGCTCCCGGCGGCCGCCGGAACCTCGACCGGCCGGATGGCACCGGAGGGGCACATCTCGGCCGCCCGGTGGACCTGGTCGGCAAGGCGCTGCGGCGGATCCGCCAGCCGCACCCGCACCAGGCCGTCCCGCTCGTCCTGGGCGAACACCTCGGGCGCGACCGCCACGCAGTTGCCGGCGCCGCAGCAGATCTCCCGGTCGACCTCCAGCCACCCGCCGGTCACCAGGTCACCGGCAGTTCGTCGAGGCCGAACACGACGGAGGTGTCCCGGGTGGGCAGCCGCGACTCCGCGACCACCAGCGCCAGGCCGGGCAGTCGCCGGCTCAGCTCCACCAGCGCGATCCGCAGCTCCGCGCGGGCCAGCGGTTGGCCGAGACACTGGTGTACGCCGAAGCCGAACGCGAGGTGCCGGTGCGCGTCCCGGTCGGGGTCGAAGCTGTCCGGGTCGGCGAACACCTCGGCGTCCCGGTTGGCCAGTGTCAACGCCATGATCACGCCCTCGCCGGCCCGGATGAGCTGGCCGCCGATCTCGACGTCCTCGACGGCCAGCCGGGGCAGGCCGTTGCGCACCACGCTGAGGAAGCGCAGCAGTTCCTCCACCACGGCGGGCGCCCGGTCCGGGTCCTCGCGCAGCGCGGCGTAGCGGCCGGGATCCCGCAGCAGCAGGGCGGTGCTGAGCCCGAGCATGTTGGCGGTGGTCTCGTGCCCGGCGATCAGCAGCAGCAGCGCGATGCCGACGAGTTCCTCGGCGTCGAGTTCGCCGGTGGCCACCCGGTCGGCCGCCAGCCGGCCCAGCAGGTCGTCCGTGGCGCTGGCGCCGCGCAGCTTGCGCTCGACCAGGTCGGTCAGATAGTCCCGCAGGTCGGCGACGCCGCTGCGCACGTCCTCGGCGGACGACGTCCGGTCCAGCAGGGTCCGGCTGCGCTGCTGGAAGAACACGTGGTCGGCGTACGGGACGCCGAGCAGGTGGCAGATCACCTCGGACGGGACCGGCAGGGCGAACGAGCCGACCAGGTCCGCGGGCGGCCCGGCGGCCAGCATCGCGGTCAGCGCCTCGTCGACGGTACGGCGGATCAGCGGCTCGATCCGGTCGATGTGCCGGACCATGAACTCCGGGGTCAGCATCCGGCGCAGCCGGGCGTGCTCGGCGCCGTCCATCCGGATGAACGAGCCGGGCATGATCCGGTCGAATCCGCTGACCGGCGGACGCAGCAGCGGGAAACCCGGCCGGGTCACGTCGGCGCTCAGGCCGCAGTGGCGCAACGCGTACCGCACGTCGGCGTGCCGGGTGAGCAGCCAGGCCCAGCCGCCGGTGGGCAGCTCGACCCGGTGGACGCCGTCGGCGAACCGGTCGCGGTCGGCGCTGGACATGGGATCGAAGGGCCGGCCGGCAGGCGTGGCGACCGGGTAGTGCGGCGGCTCGGTGGTGGTAATGGTCAAAATCGACACCTCTTTCCACCCGAAGGGCATCCGTCCCCGTTCGTTACGGTAGCCAGTGCCGTCGATCCACCGCAACCGCCCCAAACCGGTTGATCTAGCGCCGGCCCCGGGCGTCACCGCCGCCACCGCCGTCACGGCCACCGCCGCCACCGCCGTCACGGCCACCGTCGTCCCCGCCGTCACGGCCACCGCCGGACCGCCACCGCCGCGTCCGTCCGGCCGGCCGGCCGCCGAGTTGTGCCGCCGAGTTGTGCCGGCCGGGCCGGCGGAGTAGGCAGAGGACCAACGGTCATCGATCACCCTCGGAGGCTTCGATGCGGAACCGGCGGGGACTCTCGCTCGTCACGCTCACCATCTGCGCGGTCGTCGCCGTACCCGCGGCGGCCGGCGCCACACCCGCGCACCGCGCACCGGCCGGGCCGTCCGCCGGCGCCACGCGGGCGGACCGGGCGCCGGCCGGCACCGCCGGCGGGCCGGCCACCGCCATCGGGTACGGCGGGGCCGTGTCCACCGTGGACGCCGACGCCACCCGGGTCGGGCTGGACGTGCTGCGCGACGGCGGCACCGCCGCCGACGCCGCGATCGCCGCGGCGGCCACCCTCGGCGTCACCGAGCCGTTCTCCTCGGGCATCGGCGGCGGCGGCTTCCTCACCTACTACGACGCCCGCAGCCACCGGGTGTACACGCTGGACGGCCGCGAGGCCGCGCCGGCCACCGCCGGCGCCGACCTGTTCGTCGACCCGGCGACGGGCCGGCCGTACGACTTCGCCGAGGCCCGGATCAGCGGCCTCTCGGTGGGCGTGCCGGGCACCCTGGCCACCTGGCAGGAGGCGCTGCGCCGGTGGGGCAGCCGCTCCCTCGCCGCCGCCCTGCGCCCGGCCATCGGGGTCGCCACGCACGGCTTCGTGGTGGACGAGACGTTCCACGGCCAGGTGGCCGACAACGCGGTGGACTTCGGGCAGTTCACCTCGACCCGCGCGCTGTACCTGCCGGACGGCCAGCCACCGGCGGTCGGATCCACGTTCCGCAACCCCGACCTGGCCCGCACGTACGCGCGGATCGCCCAACACGGCACCGACGCCTTCTACCGGGGCGACATCGGCCGCGACGTGGTGCGCACCGTGCAGCACCCGCCGGTGGCCGCGGACCCGGCGCCCGGCTGGGCGTACCCGATCCGGCCCGGCGCCCTCACCGAACGCGACCTGTCCGGCTACCGGGTGGGCCGGCCCGCGCCGACCCACGTCAGCTACCGCGGCCTGGACGTGTACGGCATGCCCACCCCGTCCAGCGGCGGCAGCACGGTGGGCGAGGCGCTGAACATCCTGGAGCGCTCCGACCTGGCCCACCTGGACCGGACCCAGGCGCTGCACCGGTACCTGGAGGCCAGCGCCCTGGCCTTCGCCGACCGCAACCGGTACGTCGGCGCGGACACCCCGCGCCGGCTGCTCGACGAACTGCTCTCGGACCGCTTCGCCGCCACCCGGGCCTGCGCCATCGATCCGGCCCGGGCGCTGCCCAAGCCGGTCGCCCCGGGTGTCCCGTTCGACCGGTCCGCCGGCTGCCCGGCCGGTGCCGGCGGCGCCTCCGGCGGGTACGAGAACCACACCACGAATCTGACCGTGGCCGACCGCTGGGGCAACGTGGTCGAGTACACCCTCACCATCGAGCAGACCGGCGGCAACGCCATGGTGGTGCCCGGACGCGGCTTCCTGCTCAACAACGAGCTGACCGACTTCAACTTCACCCCCACCCAGGGCGACGCGCCGGACCCGAACCTGCCCGGTCCGGGCAAGCGCCCGCGCAGTTCGATGGCGCCGACCATCGTGCTCCGGGACGGCGCGCCGCTGCTGGCGGTCGGCTCACCCGGCGGTTCGACCATCATCACCACGGTGTTGCAGATCCTCCTCGGGCGGCTGGACCTCGGTCTGGACCTGCCGGCGGCGATCGCCGCGCCCCGGGCCAGCCAGCGCAACACCGCGACGGTGACCGCCGAGCCGGCCTTCATCGCCGGCCCCGAGGGCGCCGCGCTGGCCGGGCTCGGGCACACCTTCACGAGTACGCCGGAGATCGGCGCGGCCACCGGAATCGAGTTCCTCGGCCGGGGCCGGCTGTTGGCCGCGGCCGAACCCGTGCGCCGCGGCGGCGGATCGGCGGGCGTGGTCGCCCGGCGCTGACCGGCCACGGGCACGGCCTCTACCGCCCGCGGGCGCCGCCTCTACCGCCCGCGGGCCGGGCGGTCGACCGGCCCCCGCGCCGGGACCAGCGGCCCTGACCACAGCACCGAGCACCGGCGTTGGATGGGGTGACGGGATCGACACGACCTGAGGAGGCCATCATGAAGGCTCTCGTCTACGGCGGACCCGGACAGCGGTCCTGGTCCGAGGTTCCCGACCCGACCATCATCGAGCCCACCGACGCGATCATCCGGGTGGACACGGCGACGATCTGCGGCACCGACCTGCACATCCTGGCCGGCGACGTACCCGCCGTGCGGCCCGGCCGGATCCTCGGCCACGAGGCCGTCGGCACGGTGCAGGAGGTCGGCTCGGCGGTCAGCACCATCAGGCCGGGTGACCGCGTGCTGGCGTCCTGCATCACCGCGTGCGGCCGCTGCCGGTACTGCCGGGAGGGCAGCTACGGGCAGTGCCTCGCCGGTGGCGGCTGGATCCTCGGCCACCGGATCGACGGCGTGCAGGCCGAGCGGGCCCGCATCCCGTTCGCCGACCTGTCCACGTACAAGCTGCCGGACGGCGTCAGCGACGAGGCGGCCGTGCTGCTGACCGACATCCTGCCCACCTCGTACGAGGTCGGCGTGCTCAACGGCCGGGTCCGGCCGGGCGACACGGTGGCCGTGGTGGGCACCGGACCGATCGGCCTCGCGGCGATCCTCACCGCGAAGCTGTACTCCCCCGGGCACATCGTCGCGATCGACAGGGCGGACAGCCGGCTGGAGGCGGCGAAGCAGGCCGGTGCGGACCTCACGATCAGGCCCGACCAGGACCCGCTGGCGGCGGTCCGCGGGCTGACCGACGGTCTCGGCGCGGACGTGGTGATCGAGGCGGTCGGTACGCCGGCCAGCTTCGAACTGTGCGCCACGCTGGTCCGCCCGGGTGGCCACCTGGCCAACATCGGCGTGCACGGAAAGCCGGCGACGTTGCACCTGGAGGACCTCTGGATCCGCAACATCACCATCACCACCGGCCTGGTCGACACCAGCTCCACGCCCGCCCTGCTGCGGATGCTCGCCGGCGGGCAGCTCGACGTCGGCAGCATGATCACGCATCGGTTCCCGCTGGCCGACATGTCCCGGGCGTACGACACGTTCGCCGACCCGGCCCACTCGGGCGCCCTGAAGGTCGTCCTCAGCCGCGCGTGACCACCGGGTTCTCCCGGGTCACGCCCGCTCGGCCAGGCCGCGCACGTAGCCGGCCTGGCCGGCGTGCTGGAGGTCGTCGGACAGGACGCTGACCAGCCGCACGCCCAGGGTCACCGGCGGATCCCAGTTCTCGTCGACCACCCGGTCCAGGTCGGCCGGCCGCAGGGTGCCCAGGTAGTCGCGGGTCCGCGCGGCCACCGCCTCGTGGTAGCCGATCAGCACCTGGGCGTCCCGCGGCGCCACGGCGGCGACCTGCTCGCCCGTGTGGGCGTAGCCGGTGTTGTCCGGGTCGGGATCCAGGCCGAAGCCGGCGGCCCAGTCCGCGCCGACCCAGACCTGCTCGGCGTCCAGCAACTCCGCGATGTGGCTGTCCTGGACCCGGGTGAGGTGCCAGACCAGCCAGCCGACCGAGTTGGTGCCCGGACCGGGTGACCACCGCAGCCGGTCGGCCGGCAGCCCGTCCACCGCCGCTCGGACCAGGTCGGGTAGCCGGTCGAAGGTCCCGGTCAGCAGCTCACGCACGTCCATCGTCATCCTCTCCGTCGACCCACCCCGCCCGGGTTACCGCCGACGGAGCCGGCTAAACCCGGGCCGTACCCTGGTCCGGTGGTCGCGGCGCTGGAGTTGTACCTGGACACCGACGCGACCCGGCGGATCCGGGCGCTCTGGGCCGCGCTGGACGCCGAGGGCGTGCAGAGCCTCCGTTCGCTGCTGGAGCAGCGGCACCGGCCGCACGTGTCGCTCGCCGTGGCACCGCGGTTGGACCCGGAGCGGGTGGCGGAGGCGCTCGCCGGGGCCACGGTGGCGGCGCCGCTGCGGCTGTCGTTCCAGTACGTCGGGCAGTTCGTCGGCCGGGTGCTCTGGCTGGGGCCGGCGCCGACCGCCGAACTGCTGGCCCACCAGCGGTCGGTGTACGAGCGGCTGGTCGGGGCCGGGATACCGGTGGCCGAGCAGTACCGTCCGGGCCACTGGGTGCCGCACTGCACGCTGTCGATGCGGGTGCCGAACCCGCTGATGAGCATCGCGGTACGGCGCTGCCTGGAGGTGCTGCCCATCGACGCGACGGTGACCGGGGCCGCGGTCGCCGACCACGCCCGCGGGATCGCCTGGGCGCTGCCCTGATACTCCCCCGCCCGGCGCGAGCCGACCGCCGACCGGCCGCTACCGGGCAGCCGCCGCGGGCACCCGGTCGGCCAGCCAGCGCAGTTGCTCCTGGCGCTGGAACCCCGCGCCGCCCTCGTGCCCGTTGTACGGCCAGACCACGATCTCCCGGTCGGCGCTGGCGCAGTGGTTGTACGCGGCGAACACCGTCGACGGCGGGCAGACCGCGTCCATCAGCGCCACCGAGAAGAGCGTGGGCGCGCTCATCCGGGTCGCCAGGTTGACCCCGTCGAAGTAGCCGAGGGTGTGGAAGACCCGCTCCAGCGACGTCCGCCGGGAGTGCAGGTAGCGGGTCAGCTCCGCGTACGGCGCCTCGTCGGTCACCTCGGTGGCCCGCCGGTAGTGGCACAGGAACGGCACGTCGGGCAGGGCCGCGGCCAGCCCGTCGACCAGGCCGGCCACCGCGATGGTGATCCCGCCGCCCTGGCTGATGCCGGCCGCCACCACCCGGTCCGGGTCGATCCGCGGATGCTCGCGGGCCACCTCGACGGCGCGTACCCCGTCGGTGAACACCCGCCGGTAGTAGTAGCTCCGCGGGTCCTCGACGCCGCGGGTCAGGAACCCGTTTGCCTGCGGCGCCCCCACCTCGTCCGGGTCGGCCGTGTCACCGGGCAGCGACCCGTGCCCGCCCTGGCCCCGGGTGTCCATCACCAGGTGGGCGTAGCCGGCGGCGCTCCAGAACAGCCAGTCGTGCGGCAGCCCTCGGCCGTTGCCGTAGCCGAGGTACTCGACCACGCAGGGCAGCCGGCCGGTGCCACCGCGGGGCAGCAGCAGCCAGGCCCGGACCGGATGCCCGGCGTACCCGGCGAAGGTCACGTCGAAGACCTCCACGGTGGCCAGCCCCGCGGGGTACGGCTCGAAGCGGGCCGGCCAGGCGGTCTCGCGCGCCGCGGCCAGCGTGCCGGTCCAGAAGGCGTCGAAGTCCTCCGGCTCGGTCCGGTCCGGGCGGTGGTCGCGCAGCTGCGCCAGGGGGCGGTCGACGAGCATGAACCCTCCTCACGGATCATGGCCCGGTAAGTTCACCATCCCGTTCCCCGGTACGGAAGGGTTCCGGGGACGACCGGAGGGTTCCGGGGACGACCGGAGGGTTCCGGGGACGACCGGCCCTTCCTACCATCGACCTGGCCGGGCCAGCCGGGCTCGGCGTCGGGAGGATGATGGTGCGCCTCACCCGGCCCGCGCTCGCGGCGCCGCTGGCGATGCCGCTGACGGTGCTGCCGCTGACGGTGCTGCTGGTGGCGGGGTGTCTGGGCGCCGCCGGCGGGTGCGCCGCGCCGCGTGAGGGCGGCCCGAGCATCCAGGTGGCCGCCGGCCCGGTGCTGGACTCGGCCGGCGCGACCATCGAGGTGGTCGCGGGTGCGGCGCTGGTGGACACGCCGCTGCACATCCGGGTCTCCGGTCTGCGGCCCGCGCAACGGGTCAGCGTTCAGGCACGGATCACCGACGGCCGCAACGTCGAGTGGCAGGCCGGCGGCAGCTACTCGGCCGACCGGTCCGGCCTGCTGGACCTCGACCACCGGGCGCCCTGCCCCGGCGCGTACGCCGGGGTCGACGGCATGGGGCTGCTCTGGTCGATGACCCCGGCTCCGGGCTACCCCGAGGGCACCCGGTTCGACCCGCCGCGTGCGCGGGTGCAGCTGCGGCTCGCGGTCCGCAGCGGCGAGCGGACGATCGCCACGCGTACCGTCACCCGGCGGTGGTTCGCCGAGGGCGTGACCCGGCGGTCCCTCGACCCGGTCGCCGACGGCCTGGCCGGCGAGCTGTACCTGCCGCCGGCCGGCTCGCCCCGGCATAGCGGGGTGCTGCTGGTCGGCGGCGCCGAGGGCGGGCGGTCCCGGGAGTACGACGCCGCGCTGCTGGCCTCGCACGGCCACCCGGCGCTCGCGCTGGCCTACTTCGGTGAGCGCGGGCTGCCGGCGACGCTGCGGGACGTACCGCTGGAGTACTTCGCCACCGCGGCCCGGCGGCTGGCCGCGGAACCGGCGGTGGCGGCGGACGGGATCGTCATCGACGGCGCGTCCCGGGGCGCCGAGGCCGCGCTGCTGACCGCGCAGGACCATCCCGACCTGGTACGCGGGGTGATCCTGCGGTCGCCCAGTTCGGACGTGCACCCCGGGAACCCCGGGCCGGGCGTCGCGTGGACCCGGCAGGGCCGCCCGGTGCCGCCCGGGCCGATCCCGGTGGACCGGGTGGCGGCGCCGGTGCTGGCCATCGCCGGCGAGGCGGACGGGGTCTGGGACTCGGCCCGGATGGCGGGGCAGCTCATGCTCCGGCTCGACGGCGCGGGGGTCACCGCCCGGCACCGGGTGCTCAGTTACGCCGAGGCCGGGCACGCCGCCGGAGCCTCGCCCTACCTGCCCGGGTCCGCGGCGGTGACCGACCCGATCAGCCGCCTTCCGGTGGACCCGGGCGGCACTCCCGCGGGCAACGCCGCCGCGCAGGTGCAGAGCTGGGCGGAGACGCTCGCCTTCCTGGACGGCACCGGGCGGTCCTGACCGTCGGGGTCAGGGGGTCGCCAGGTGCGGCCGGTCCCACCCCTCGGGCAGGACCGGCGCGGGCCAGGACGGGTCGGGCCGGAAGTCGGTGAAGCGGCCGTCGAACGGGGCCGCGCCGGCCGCGGCGAGCCGCCGGAGGTGCTCGCCGGCGGCCCGGATGGCCGGCACCTGCTCGGCGGTCCACCACCCGGGCCGCCCGGTCAGGATCGCGAACTCGTCCTCGTCCTTCCAACTGGAGGTGCCGTCGGGCAGGATCCACACGTCCAGCGCCCGGTCGGCGCTGTCGACGCCGCGCAGCCCGTCGGCCTCCCAGCGCACCTGCGGCGATTCGAGGTTGCCGTACCAGCCCTCGAACCCGCCCTCGGCGGCGTAGAACCACCAGATCGACCACTCGGCGTCCGGCGGCACCAGCCGGACGATGCCCGGCCCGCGCCAGCGGGTCGGCCGGCGGACCCGCTGCGCCTCGAACCGCTGCGCCAGCGGCAGCGACCGCAGGTGGCGACCGTCGGGCAGCACCGATTCGATCTGCGGCGAGCCCGGGGCGATCCACAGCGCGAGTCCGTCGGCGTCGTCGGCCAGCACCCGGCAGGTGTTGACGAACCTGGGCTCGCCCAGGTGGCCGTAGCGGTAGAGGACCGTGTCGCCGGATGTCCATCCCATCGCCGCACCATAGCAACGGCGGGCCGTCGCCACTCGCCGCCACAGCGTCGCTTGACCGGTACAGAAAGTTCGGTTACTGTACCGGTCAAGCAAGATTGTCACGGGAGGAGAAGGCCGATGTACGACGTACCGCTCGCCATGATCATGTCGGCCCGGGCCAACGCCCGCGAACTGCACAGCGCCCGGCCGCACGCGCCGGTCCGGCCGGACGCCGCGCCGCCGGCCCGCCGGCAGCCGACCAGGCGGGCACGCACGGCGCTCGCCGGGTTCCTGCACCGTGCGGCCAGCGCGATCGAGCCGGCCGAGTGCACCCTCGCGCGCTGAGGCGCGGTAGCGTCAACCGCACGGACGCGAGTGGGGTGATGCGGTGGGCCGGGTGACATTGCAGACGATCGCCGACCATGTCGGGGTCAGCCGCATGACGGTGTCCAACGCGTTCTCCAAGCCGGACCAGCTCTCCACCGGCCTGCGCCAACGGATCCTGGCCGCCGCGGCCGAACTCGGCTACGGCGGCCCGGACGCCGCCGCCCGCGCCCTGGCCCGCGGCAGCACCGGCACCGTCGGGGTGCTGCTCACCGGAGACCTGCGGTACGCCTTCACCGACGAGGTGGCCACGAACTTCCTCGGCGCGATCGTCGACGAACTCGCCCCCACCGGACTGGCGCTGACCCTGCTGCCCGAGGTGAGCCGGGAGGACGTCACGCCGGCCCGGGACGTCGCCATGGACGGTGCCCTTGTCTACTCGTGCAACCCCGAACTGCCCGCGCTCGACGTGCTCCGGCGGCGGCGGATCCCGCTGGTCTACGTGGACCAGGTCCCCACCACCGGGGTGGCCAGCGTCAACGTCGAGGACCGGTCGGGCGCCAGGGAGGCCGCCCAGCACCTGCTCGACCTCGGCCACCGGGACGTGGGCATCATCACGCTGAGCCTCGCCGGACCGCACGGCGTCCTCGTCGACGACGCCGACATTCCGGCCGGCGACGCCCACGTGTCCAGCCAGCGCCTGCTCGGGTGGCGCGACGCGCTCGCCGCCGCGGGCGTGCGCCCCCGCCTGGTCCGCCAACGGCACTGCCGGGTCGACGAGGCGTACGGCGCCGCCCGGGTGCTGCTGGACCGGCCGGACCGGCCGACCGCGGTGCTCTGCTTCTCCGACGCCATCGCCCAGGGCGTCGTGCACGTGGCCGAGGACCTGGGCCTGCGGGTGCCCGACGACCTGTCCGTGGTCGGCTTCGACGACAACCCGCTGGCCCACCGGATGCGGCCCGCCCTGACCACCGTGCGGCAGGACCTGGAGGCGAAGGGGCGGGCCGCCGCCGCGGCCCTCACCACCGCCATCGAGGCCGCCCGCTCGGGCACCCCCGAGCAGCCACGGCAGGTCACCCTCCCCACCGAGCTGGTGATTCGGACCAGCACCGCGCCCGCGCCCGCGCACCGCACGCCCGCGAGTTGAGCCGAGTTGGACTCGACGGGGCATGCTTGGAGGCCAGCGCGAGCGAAGGGAACGGACGTGGAGATAACCGGCTACCTCAGCGCGGTGCTCGTCGGGGCCGTCATCGGCGTACTCGGCCGGCTGATACTGCCCGGACGGCAACGCATCGGCGCCATCCTCACCCTGCTGATCGGCATCGGGGCGGCGCTGCTCGGCTCGTACGTGGCGCACCGCTACGGCCTCGACGACGACCACCCGGCCAGCTGGTGGCGGCTGCGCTGGGACTGGGTGCCGCTGGGCATCCAGGTCGGCTTCGCGGTCGTCGGGGTGGGCCTGGCCAACGCGCTGACCCGCACCCCCCTGGCCGACCGGGACGACGCATCCCGGTAGCGCCCGCGGCGCGGGCGGGACACGCGAGCCGAGCGGAACCTCAACCGGGCTGACAGGATCGGACGATGTATCTCATCCGCGAACGAATCTTCGACCTGGGCAACGACTTCGACATCACCGACGATTCCGGCCAGCGGGTGTACCACGTGGACGGAAAGGTGCTGACCCTGCGCGACCGGCTGGTCATCGAGGATCCGCACGGCCGGGAGGTCGCCTCGGTGCACCGCCGGCTGGTGGCGCTGCGCCGCACCTACGCGATCAGCATCGGCGGCGAGAAGGCCGCGGACGTACGCAAGAAGCTGATCACCCCGTTCCGGGACCGGTACACCATCGACGTACCCGGCCCGGACGACCTGGAGATGCGGGGTGACCTGCTGGACCACGAGTACACCGTGGAACGCGGCGGCCGGACCGTGTCCACCGTGTCCAAGCGCTGGTTCACCTTCCGCGACACGTACGCGGTCGATGTCGCCGAGGGCGAGGACCACCTGCTCATCCTGGCCGCGGTGCTGGCCATGGACCTCGCCCAGTCGCGCGCCGAGAAGGAGCGCGAGGAGAAGGACGACTGAGCCGGTCGGGCCGTCACGGTCTGGCCAGCACCTCGCCGTGCAGCACCGACAGCCAGCCGTCCCCGCTGGCCGACCAGGCCCGCCAGCCGGCCGCGATGCGCCGCAGTTCCCGCTCGGGTACGCCGGCCGCCCTGGCCTGGTCGGCCAGGGCGGACTGCACGACGCGGTCGGCCCACATCCCGCCCCACCAGTCCCGCTCGGCCGGGTCCGCGAAGCACCAGGTGCTGGAGGACGCGGTCACCTCGGTGAAGCCGGCCCGGCGCGCCCAGGAGAGCAGCCGGCGTCCGGCGTCCGGCTCGCCACCGTTGGCCCGGGCCAGCCGCTGGTACAGCGCCAGCCACTCGTCCAGCTCCGGCAGCCGGGGATACCAGGTGAACGCCGCGTAGTCGCTGTCCCGCACCGCGACGTGGCCGCCCGGCCGGCACACCCGGCGCAGCTCGGCCAGCATCCGCACCGGGTCGGCGACATGCTGGAGCACCTGGTGCGCGTGCACCACGTCGAACCGGTCGTCCGGGAACGGCAGCGTGTGCGCGTCGGCCACCACGAAGTCGACGTTGTCGCGGCCCCGGGACAGGATCTCCGCGCGGCCCAGGGCGAGGGCTTCGGGCGTACGCTCCAGCGCGGTGACCCGGCCCCGGCCCGCCGGGTCCGCGACCAGGCCGGCCAGGTCGGCCGTGATGGTGCCGGGTCCGCAGCCGACGTCCAGCACCCGCAGCCCCGGGTGCAGCAGCGGCAGCAGGTAGCCGGCCGAGTTCTCGGCGGTACGCCAGCGGTGCGAGCGCAGCACCGTCTCGTGGTGCCCATGCGTGTACCGGACCATGACCGCAATCTAGGGACCCGATCCGCGCCGAGTCCATATTCCGGACGCCTCTTACCACATATCGGGACCGCCGCACTGCCCGCCGAGCGATCCACGTCCAGCCGGATCGTCACGCACGGTGACCTCGCTGAGCGCGACAGAACTTTTGCTAGCTATACCTGAGAGTCATTTTTATGACTCTCAGGTATAGCTGCAAAAATGTGTTCGGTTCTCGCGCGGTGTTCCCGGATCACCTACGGCACCGACCACGACCCGCCGGTGCGGTATCAGGCCGGGCAGGCGTACCGGAAGGTGGTCGACGCCTGGATCGGGGTGGGATCGGTGATGTTCAGCGTGGCCGTCTCGATGGTGGTGCCGACGCCCTCGAACGACCAGCGCAGACGCAGCGTTGCGGTCCGCTGTCCCCGGCCGATGTGCTCGGTGAGCACCGCGGTCGGCTCGGCTCCGGACCGCAGCCACTGGTAGCTCAGGGCTCCGGCGTTGCCGTTGGTCCGGACCGTGGCCACCACGTCGACCACGGTGTTGCACCGGCTCCCGGGCGGTTCCGGCACGGCGACCGTCGCGGACACCACCTCGATCGGCTGGAGCCGCTGCCAGATGTACAGCCCGACGAGCGCGAGCACCACGATGGTGAGCAGCGTGGACAGCGCCGAGGCGGCCGTACGCACCGGCGACCGGCGGCGCCGCACGGGCGCCTCCGGTTTCCGCCATCCCGGCACGGGCGCCGCGGGTACCCCCGGCCCGAACCGGATCTCCTGACCCGCCGGCGCCGGCGGGTCGGCCTGGGGCGCGGACGCGCCGTTGCCGTGGCCGTTGCCGTGGCCGTGGCCGTGGCCGTGGCCGTGGCCGCTCGGCGCCTGCGCCCGGCCGGTCCCCCGCCCCACGGGTCGGCCGCGGATGCCGCGGCCGTCTCCGTCGACCCGGCCCAGCGGTCGGCCTGGCCGGCGGGCGGGACCCAGGGGCCGGCCGGACCGGTCGGGGGCGCGCCCGCGGCCGGCAGCGTCACCGTGGGTGTGAACTCGGACGGCTCGGCCTCGGTCCACTGCGCCTCGCCCGAGGGCATCCACGTCGGACCGGCTTCCGTCGGCGCGCCAGCGCCGTCCAGCAACTCCGTCGGCGCGCCAGCGCCGCCCAGCAACTCCGTCGGCGCGCCAGCGCCGCTCAGCAACTCCGTCGGCGCAACCATGGTCGGCGCCGGCTCCACCGGCAGGACCCAGGTCTGCCCCGGCCCGGCCTGCGCCGGTACCGCCATGGTCGGCGCGGCTTCCGTCGGCGCGCCGGCGCCGCTCAGCAACTCCGTCGGCGCGGCCACCGTGGCGCCGCCGTCCAGCGCCACCGTCCCGGCACGGGCCATCTGCTGGTACGTCTCCAGGACGGTCGCCAGGGTGGCCCGGGCCGGCAACCGCAGTCCCAGTCCCGGGGCCGCCGCCGCGAGCGTCTGCCGGGCCTCGGCCAGGTCGCGCTCGCCGATCGCCACGCAACCCAGCAGCAGCGCGCCGGTGGTGCCCACCGGCCCGGACCGGTGCACCAGGTCACGGACCAGCTCGGCCCAGTCGCTCCGGTCCGCCGTGTACCCGGTGCCGGGCTCCAGTGTGGCCGCATCGGACCGCTCGACCAGCACCACCGTGCCGTCGTCCACGAGCCGCACGGTGGCGGCGGAGAGCGCGCCGTGCGGCCGGCGGGCGGCGTGCCGCGCGGCGAGTATCCGGGCCAGGTCGTCGGCCACGGTCGCGGTCGCCGCGGCGTCGAAGCTCACGCCGGCGGCCACCACCTCGGCCAGGGTCGGTCCGGTCACGGGGTTCATGATCCACCTAACCCGGGGTGCAGTACGACAGCAGGGTCACGAACACCGTCTTGGACGCTGCGGAATCGTTGCCCGCGGCGTCCTGCGCGATCACCCGGATCGGGATGCGCACGGTCTTCTGCGGCGCCGGCAGATCGCCCAGCACACCGGTGAAGAGGTCCCGCCCGGCGTAGGCCATCTGGACGCTGCCGATCTGCCCGTTCAGCCCGTACTCGAAGAACACCCGCAGCTGCCCACCGGGCGTGTTGTCGTCCGATGCGTTGGCCCGGACGGTGGCCGAGCGAGCGCCGTACGGGCAGCCCCTCGGGTCCAGGGTCCCGGGCTCGACCGACACGTTTCCGGTCACCGGTGCGACGCTGTCCGGCGGGGCCGGCGGGCTGGTGGAGGTGGACGGGCTGGGGCTGGCGCTGGGGGTGCGGGTCCGGACCGGTGGCCGGGTGGTCCGGACCGCCGTCGGGCTGGGGCTCGGCGAGGCCGACGTTTCGGCCGGTGTCGGCGTCCCGGTCGGCGTCGCGGCCGGATCGGTGATCGCGGTGCTGGCGGTGACCGAGGCGCCGTCGACCAGCGCGGCGGGGCTGGCCTGCCGGGCCACGTACCCGCCGCCGGCCAGCAGCAGGGCCGCCACCCCGGCGATCACGGCCACCCGCCGGCCGCGCCGGCGCAGGCCGCCGAGCCAGCCCCGGCCGGCCCCGAAGCTGGAGCTGGCCAGCGCCATCCCGCCGCCGGCCTGGTCGGCGAAGGGGAAGAGGGCGGCCAGCAGCGCCACCCGTTCGGCCAGCTTCCGCCAGCCGCGCTCCTCCCACTCCGGCCCGTACGCCGCACCGGCGACCTCGTCGAGCAGCGCGACGAACATACCCGCGGGCTGCGGCCGGTCCGTCGGCCGCTTGGCCAGCCCCTGCCGGACCAGCTCGTCGGCCGGGCCGAGCGCCGGGTCGGCCGGTACCGGCGAGTTGGTGTGCTGTTCGCGCAGTTCGAGGATGCCCTGACCCTCGTACGGCGGATGGCCGGTCAGGCACTCGTAGAAGGTGGCGGTGGCGGCGTAGATGTCGCAGGCGGGGCTCGCCGGGGCGCCGGTCCACTGCTCGGGCGCCATGTACCGGGGCGTCCCGGTGACCAGCCCGCCCGATCCCTCGCCCGCCGGCAGGGCGATGCCGAAGTCGGCGAGCTTGCTCTCCCCTCGGCGGTGACCAGCACGTTCTCCGGCTTGTAGTCCCGGTGCACCACCCCGCGCTCGTGTGCGGCGGCGAGGCCGAGCAGCGATCCCTTGAGCACGCAGAGCGCCGACTCCGGCTCGGTGGGCCCGTGCGCGCGCAGCACCTGGCGCAGCGAGACGCCGTTCACCAGTTCCATCACGATGGCCGCCCCGCCGGGCGACTCGACGTACTCGTACAGCCGGGCGATGTGCGGGTTGTCCACCTCGCCGAGCGTCCGGGCCTCGTCCCGGAACCGGCGGAGGAACTCCTCGGCCCGGCCCAGTCGCGGGGTCAGGTACTTGATCGCCACCGAGGTGCCGGTGGCGTCGTGTACGGCGAGGACGACCTGACCGGAGGCCCCGGATCCGAGTTCACGCACATGCGTGTACCCGGACACCTGCCAGGTACCGTCCATTCTGTCCGCCTCCACGACCGCACGCGGGATCGAGGCGACCCCCAGCCACGTCCGTCGATTGTCGCCGACGATCCCCGGCTGGCCATCGGCGCATCGGTCCGGCTCCCCCGCCATACGTCCGAAGAACGGCGCCCGCTTTGCCAGCTCCTGTGGAGGAATTGGCCGTTGTTAACGACCGCCAACCAGGGCGAACCGGGTCACCGGGAAGTCGAAGTACGTGTCCGGGTACGGCTCGCCGGCCAGCGTGTAGTGCCACCACTCCTTCGGGTAGTTCACGAACCCGGCGGCGGTCATCAGCTGCCGCAGCAGCAGCCGGTTGCGCCGTTGGTCGCCGGTCACCCCGTCGTCCAGGGTGTGCGCGAGCGGGTCGAAGCAGTCGAACCCGGTGCCCATGTCCACGCTGTTGTCCGGGAACCGCTCGGCCCGCGGCGCCGTGCACGGCACCAGCGGCTGCCCCGGCAGGTAGGCCGGTTGGTCGGCCGGTGGCACGGCCACGAGGGTGAGGTCGACGGTGCTGCCCCGGCTGTGCGCCGTCGGCCCGCCGATGTACCCGTCCGGAAACAGCCGGTCCTTGGCCACCCGGGGATAGAACTCCTCCTTCATCCGCCGGTCCGGATCGGCGGCCCACCGGATGAAGTCGTCCACCGCCCGTTGCGGCCGGTAGCAGTCGTACACCTTCACCAGGTAGCCCCGGGACCGGGCGCCGGCCGCGACCCTGCCCAACGCCTCGGCGGCGGCCCGGGTGAGCAGGCACAGCGGCTCGGCGTACCCGTCGATCGGCCGGCCCACGAAGTTGTGGTCGGTGGCGTACCTGATGTCGGTGCGGACGTCCGGGACGACGTCGGCGACCGACACGAAGCCGGCCGGCGCGGTGGGTTCCGTGCCGGGCGTGCCGGTGCCGGGTGTGCCGGTGCCGGGTGTGCCGGTGCCGGTCGGTGCGGCGCCGGTCGGTGCGGCGCCGGGACCGGGCGTGCGGTCGGCCGGGCCGGTGCAGCCGCCCAGCACGAGAGTGGCCACCACGAGCAGGACGACCACCACGAACACGACGACCGCCGCGTGGTCGCCGTCGACAGGGACATTTCGGGTACGCCCCGGCACCTCCCCTGTCTACCGCATCTGCCCCGGCGGCCGGACGCTTTCCGGCTCCGCGACGTGCGGCCCGCGCGACGTTAGGACCTGCGCGACGCCGGGCTTGCGCGGCGCAGGGCCCGGGCGACGCGGGGCTTGCGGCGCCGGGCGCCGGGACGACCGGTACGGTGCGAGAAGGAGCCCCGAGGACACCAGGAGAGCGCCCGGATGGACGTCACCAGCACCGCCGAGTGGCAGGCCCTGCGCAAGCACGCCGAGAGTACGCGGGACGTACACCTGCGGGACCTGTTCGACGCCGACCCGGGCCGCGGCGAACGGCTGGCCGTCCAGCTCGCCGACCTCTACGTGGACTACAGCAAGAACCTGGTCACCGACGAGACGCTCGGGTTGCTGACCGCGCTGGCCGAGCGGGTCGGGTTGGCCGACCGGATCGCAGCCATGTTCCGCGGCGAGCACATCAACTCGACCGAGGACCGCGCGGTGCTGCACACCGCGCTGCGGCTGCCCCGGGACGCGTCGCTGGAGGTCGACGGTCAGGACGTGGTTGCCGACGTGCACGGCGTGCTGGACCGGATGGCCGCGTTCGCGCAACGGGTCCGTTCGGGCCAGTGGCGCGGGCAGACCGGCGAGCGGATCCGCACGGTGGTGAACATCGGCATCGGCGGTTCCGACCTCGGCCCGGTGATGGCGTACGAGGCGCTGCGGGCGTACGCGGATCCGGAGATCACCTGCCGGTTCGTCTCCAACATCGACCCGACGGACCTCTACCGGGCCACCGCGGACCTCGACCCGGCGACCACGCTGTTCGTGGTCGTCTCCAAGACCTTCGGCACCCAGGAGACGCTGACCAACGCCGCCGAGGCGCGCCGCTGGCTGCTCGCCGGGCTGGGCGGCGACCAGGCCGCGGTGGCCCGGCACTTCGTCGCGGTGAGCACGAACGAGCAGCGGGTACGCGACTTCGGCATCGACCCGGAGAACATGTTCGGCTTCTGGGACTGGGTCGGCGGCCGGTACTCGCTGCCCTCCGCGGTCGGGCTGTCGGTGATGGTGGCGATCGGGCCGGACCACTTCCACGAGATGCTGGCCGGCTACCACGCCGTCGACGAGCACTTCCGGACCACGCCGGTCGAGCGGAACGTGCCGGCGCTGCTGGGGCTGCTGAACGTCTGGTACAACAACTTCCTCGGTGCGCAGACCCATGCCGTGCTGCCCTACTCGCAGTACCTGCACCGGTTCCCGGCGTACCTGCAACAGCTGACCATGGAGAGCAACGGCAAGTCGGTCGCCCGGGACGGCACGCCGGTGGCGTACTCCACCGGCGAGGTGTTCTGGGGCGAACCCGGCACCAACGGCCAGCACGCGTTCTACCAGCTCATCCACCAGGGCACGAAGCTGATCCCGGCCGACTTCATCGGATTCAGCGAGCCGAATCACGACCTGGACGACATGCACGACCTGTTCATGTCGAACTTCTTCGCCCAGACCGCGGCGCTGGCCTTCGGCCGCACCCGGGAGCAGGTGGAGGCCGAGGGCACGGCCGCGGAGATCGTCCCGCACCGGGTGATGCCGGGCAACCACCCGACCACCTCGATCGTCGGGCCGAAGCTCACCCCGGCCACCTTCGGCCAGTTGGTCGCGCTCTACGAGCACATCGTGTTCACCGAGGGCGCGATCTGGGACATCAACTCCTTCGACCAGTGGGGCGTGGAACTGGGCAAGGTGATGGCCAACCAGCTCGCCCCGCTGCTGACCGGCGCCGGCGGCGATTCGGCCGCGCTGGACTCCTCGACGGCCGCGCTGATCGGCCGGTACCGCCGGCAGCGCCACCGGGACTGAGCCGCCGGCAGCGCCACCGGGCCGCGGTCGTGGGCCGCCGGCGCTCGGCCGGACGCGGCCCGGATCCGGCCGCCGACGGATCGGCCGGGGTCAGCCGCCCGACGGTACGTCGCGGACGGGTAGCATCGGATCGACAGACCTCGTGGAATCCGCAACCGGCGAGGGGATCCCCGCCCCGGACAGGTGGTGCGACACGATGAGAGTGCTGCGCGCGGGCGACCTGCTGGCCCGCCGGTACCGCCTGATCGATCCGGTCGGCGCCGGCGGCATGTCGGTGATCTGGCGAGCCCACGACGAGGTGCTCGACCGGCTCGTGGCGGTCAAGGTGCTGGCCGCCGCGCTGGCGGCGGACGCCCGGTTCCGGGCGATGGTCCGGGCCGAGGCCCGCTCGGCGGCCCAGCTCGTCCATCCGCACGTCACCGCCGTGCACGACTACGGCGAGACGGTCGCACCGGACGGTTCGGTGACCGCGTTCGTGGTGTTGGAGCTGCTGTCCGGGGAGAGCCTGGAGGCCCGGCTCACCGCCGGTGCGCTGCCCTGGCCCGAGGCGGTGCGGGTCTGCGCCGAGGTGGCCGAGGCGCTGGCCGCGGCGCACTGGATGGGCATCGTGCACCGGGACGTGACGCCGGGAAACGTCATGCTGACCGCGGTGGGCGCCAAGATGCTCGACTTCGGCATCGCGACCCGGGTCGACACGCCGGACGACGACGACACCGGGGAAACGTTCGGCACCCCGGCGTACGTGGCCCCGGAGCGGCTGGACGGCCGACCGGCCCGGCCGACCGGCGACGTGTACTCGTTCGGCGTGCTGCTCTACGAGACGTTGACCGGCCGCGTCCCGCATCCCGCCGACACCTGGGACGAGCTTGCCGGGGCGCTGAGCCGGCCGGCGCCGCCGCTGGCCGTTCCCGGCCTGCCGCCCGCGGTGGTGGACGCCTGCCGCCGCTGCCTGTCCCGGGATCCGTACGCGCGGCCGACCGCGGCCCAGGTGGCCGCGGTGTTGCGGGCGCAGTTGCCGGGCCGGCCGGAGCCGGCGGAGGCCGGCGTGCCGGCGGGCGCGGCCGGCGCGGCGGTCGCCGCGCCACCGGCCGGGACCGCGCCGTGGGCCGGGGCCGCGCAGATGGCCGGGGCCGGCACCGCCACCCTCACGGCGGCGACCGCAGCGACCACGACAACCGGGGCGACCACGACAACCGGGGCAACCGGGGCAACCAGGGCTTCCACGCAGGACACGCCGACCGGGGCAGCCGCCGGGAGCGGGCCGCCGTCGGATCGGCCGGCGCCGCCACCGGGTACCGAGCCCGGTGGCCCGCCCACCGGTCGCCGGCAGCGGCTCGTGGCGGCCGCTTGGGCGACCCTCGCCGTGCTCACCGCGGTCGCGTTGTCGCTGCTCGCCCCGCGTCTGGACCACGACTCCCCCGGTGGCGGACCGGACGGCGCGCCGTCCGCGGACACCGGCATCGGCACCGCGAGCGCGGGTCCCCGCCCGGCCCCGGGCGATCCCGCCGGATCGGACCGGCCCTCCGCGGGTCCGCCGGCCTCGCCCGGTCCGACGCCGGCGCCCGGCGCCACCGCGTCCGGCGCGTCGACCTCGACGGACCTGCCGGCGGCCATCCTGGCCTTCAGTGAGCTGGTGGACGCCGGGATTGCCTCCGGCGACATCCGGTACGACGTGGGCCGGGACCTCGCGCAGGTGACCGACCCGCTGCGGACCAGCGATCCGACCGAGGTGGACGAGCGGGTGCGGGACCTCCGGCAGAAGATCGCCGACCGGGTGCGCGAGGGTGGGATCACCCAGCGGTACGCCGGGAAGCTCTCCGCCGGGTTGGACACGATCACCACGGCCAACGAGGCGGCCCGCGCGGACTGACGCCGGGCGCTCAGTCCGGTGCCGGCCGGCAGCGGTCGGAGAGCGCGTAGCGCAGCAGCACCACGTCGCCGATCCGCCGTACCTCGGTGACCCGGGCCGGCCGGCCGGAATGCCACGGGAACCGGCCCTCGCCGACGAAGCGCGGCGCCCGCCCGTCGCCCACGAAGAACGGCGCGACCACCAGGTGCAGTTCGTCGGCCAGCCCCGCGGTGAGGAACTGGGCGTGCACGGTGCCGCCGCCCTCCACCATCAGCCGGCGTACCCCTCGGGCCGCCAGGTCGGCGAGCACCCGGACCGGGTCGACCGGGTCTCCGGCGTCGATCACGCTGGCCAGCGCGCCCAGCCGGGTGCGGGTGCGGCCGGCGCTGGCGCTGGCGCAGTAGACGAGCTTCTCGGCCTCGCCCTCGGTGAAGAACCGCGCGCCCGGGTCCAGATCGCCGCGGGCGGTCATCGTCACCTTGGCCGGTGAGGCGGGCAGGCCACGGTCCCGCCGGGCCGCCCGGCGGCGCGGATCGCGGACCAGCAGTCGAGGGTTGTCCCGGCGGACGGTCCCGGCGCCGACGAGGATGGCGTCGCAGCCGGCGCGTACCTCGTCGATCCGGTCGAGGTCGGCGGCGTTGGACAGCACCAACCGTTGCTCGCTGGCGTCGTCGATGTATCCGTCGATCGACGTGGCGCAGCTGAGCAGCACGTAGGGTCGCGCGGGTGCCGGCACGGTCGCCGCTTCAGCGCACGGACGGTACGTCGGAGGCGCGGGCGTGGTGACTCGCCTTGGCCGCCAGGTATCCGGCGTTGGCCGGGGAGAGGTAGATGCCGGTGGACACCTGGTCGACGACGGCCAGTCCCAGCCGGCGCAGTTGGCCGGCCTTGTCCGGGTTGTTGGTCAGCAGGCTGACCCGGCGCACGCCCAGCGCGGACAGCATCTGCGCGGCCACCGTGTAGTCCCGCTCGTCCGCGCGGTGGCCCAGCGCCAGGTTCGCCTGGTAGGTGTCCAGCCCGGTGTCCTGCAACGCGTACGCGTCGAGCTTCGGGTAGAGGCCGATGCCGCGCCCCTCCTGCCGCAGGTAGAGCAGGAAGCCGCCGGCACCGGCGATGCGTTGCACCCCCTCGCGCAGTTGCGGGCCGCAGTCGCAGCGCTGGCTGCCGAACACGTCACCGGTGAGGCACTCGCTGTGCGGGCGGACCAGTGGCGCCTCGTCCGCCTGCCGCTCCACCGCGGCCGCCCAGTCGCCCAGGCCGAGAGCCAGGTGTTCCCGCCCGTCCACCAGTCCGTCGAAGGTGAACACCCGCGCGTCCACGGCGTACCCGTCGGGGAACTGGAGGGGCACCGTGACCCGCGTCCGGACCGTGGCGTTCGGCAGTGCGTCGGACATGTGGCTCCTGACCTTGAGGGATGTGGCCGTTCCAGCGTATTGCGGGGCTGTGACGGCCGCCCGGTACCGCGGACGCGGCCGGGGCGGGCGGCGCCCGGTCATCGGACGCCGCCGGCGCGGTGGCGCCCGGTCACGCGGGCGCGGCCGGTGCCGGCAGCCGGACCCGCCGGGCCAGCAGCACCGCCGCTCCGGGCAGGCTCGACACCAGCACCAACGCCCCGTACACCATGGCCGTGGAGACACCCTGGTCGGCGGTGAGGCCGGCGGCGCCGAACGCCCACGCGGCCACCCCCTCCCGCGGCCCGAAGCCGCCGACGTTGAGCGGCAGGCCCATCGCCACCAGGGCGAGCAGGGTCAGCGGTACCAGCCGGGACAGCGGCGCGGTCGCCCCGGCGGTCCGGGCCGCGACCAGGAAGGTGGCCAGGTGGCCGACCACCACCACCGCCGACGCCAGCAGCACGCCCAGCCAGGCACGCCGGGCCAGCAGCCCGGCTCGCAGGTCCGCCACGACGGCCCGCACCGGGCGGGCCCACCGGGCGGTGCCGGACCGCGGCAGCAGCCGCGCCAGTACGGCGCAGCCGAGCGCGACGGCCAGCGCCAGTGCCAGCCCGGCCGGCAGGTAGCGGCGGACCGGGGACGGGAACGCCAGCAGGATGACCACCGCCATGACGACCTGCACGAACTGGCCGGCGGCGCGTTCCCACACCACCGCGCGGATGCCCCGGCCCACGTCGCCGACGTCCCGGCCGTGCCGCACCGCGCGGTGCACGTCCCCGATCACCCCGCCGGGCAGCGTGGCGTTCAGGAACACGGCGCGGTAGCAGTGCGCCACGGCCGTGCCGAGCGGCAGCCGCACACCCAGCCCGCCGGCGACCAGGCGCCACCGCCAGGCGCAGCAGACCGTGGTGAGCGCCCCGATGCCGAGCGCCGCGGCCAGGGACGGGCCGTCGATCAGCCGCAACCCGGCCACGAAGGGTCCGGTGCCCAACCACCACAGCAGCAGGCCGAGCAGCGCCACGCCGCCGAATGCCCTGGCCCAGGGCCAGGCCCGCCGGGCAAGTTCGACCGGTGGCCTGGACCGCGCGCCCGTACCGTTCTGCACCTGGATCCTCCCTGGATGAACGTCCCCCCGCCTGTACGCAGCGGGCGAGGTTTGGGTTCAGCCGGGGACGGTCCTCCCGTAAATAAGGGGTCCTTCGCCACATAGGGCGATATCAGTGGCCCGCCGCGGTCAGGCCGCGGTCAGGCCGCGGCCAGCAGGTCGGTGTGCGGGACCAGCACCCGCAGCCGGCCGGCGGCCGCCGCGGCGAGCCGGCGTTGCGCGTACGCGGTGGCCGCCGCGGCCAGCTCGGGCCGCTGCTCGAGCGCGGCGGCCAGCCAGCCGGTGAACCACTCGGCGATCAGCGGCGCCTGGTTCGGGCCGAGGTGCCAGGGGCTGGGTTGGAGCCGGACCGCGAGCCCGCGGGCGGCGAAGGCCGCGGCGCAGGCCCGGGCGGCGTCCGGGCCGAGCAGCGCGCGGCCGGCCACGGTACGGCGTTGGTGCTCGTCGAAGGCCGCGGCGATCTCGGCGTCCAGCGGTTCGGCCGGGTCCAGCCGCGCCCCGCCGGTCACCGAGATCATGAACAGCACCGGGCAGCCGGCGTCCGCGCAGGCGGCCACGATCCGCGCCAGCTCGTCGGCCGTGAGCATGTCCAGCAGTGCCGACCCGGTCACCAGCGCGGCGCCGGTCAGTTCGTGCCGATCGAGCCGGCTGATGTCCCGCTGCCGGGTTTCGGCGGTGACCGGGGAACCGTCGGCGGCCCGCTCCGGCAGGTGCCGCGCCGCGTGCGCCAGCAGGTCGGCGTCCTGGTCGTAGAGCAGCCAGTGCTGCGGTCCGGGCAGCAGTGGCGCGAGCCACCGGGCCATCGAGCCGGTTCCGCTGCCGAGGTCGTGGATCGTGAGCGGGCCGCGGCCTGCGAGCCGGCGGCGGACGTTGGCCGCCAGTTCGGCCGACCTGGCCGCCGCGTCGGCCGGTTCGCGCAGGTCCAGCCACGCCGCGAAGTCGGGGGGAAGCGGGATCGTCAAGGGGTGGTCTCCTTCGGTAGCGCGCTCGGGGGGTACGGAGGCCGGGCCGCGCCGGATCGCCGGCACCACCGCCGGACCGGTCAGGTTCACCGTCCGGCCGCCCGGTGCAGCGCCGCCGCGACCCGCCGGGTGGTGTCGGGCCAGCCGGTCAGGGTGTCCCGGCGGGCGCGGGCGCAGCGGCGCAGCCGGTCCCGCAGCGCGGCGTCGTCCAGCCAGCGGCGCAGCGCCCCGGCCAGCGCCGCCGGGTCGTCCGGCCGGACCAGCAGCCCCGGCCGGGTGCCGTCCGGCGCCCGGCCCACCGCCTCGGCCAGCCCGCCGGCCGCGCTGACCAGCACCGGTACGCCGCGGGCCAGCGCCTCCGGCACCACCATGCCGTAGGTCTCGCCGCGGGAGGCCAGCACCAGCAGATCGGCGTCGGCGTACCCGGCGGCCAGCGCGGCGCCGGTACGCGGGCCGGCCAGCCGGACCCGGTCGGCCAGACCGTGCCGGCGGATCCGCTCGCGGAGCAGGTCGACGAAGTCCGGGTCCCGGGTGAGGGCGCCCACGCAGGTGCACCGCCAGTCCCGGTCGGCCACCGCGGCGAGCGCGTCGACCAGCACGTCGTGCCCCTTGTGCGTGGTGACGGCGGCGACGCAGAGCAGCCGGGTGCCGCCGGCCGTGCCGGGCGCGGGCGGCGCGGGGTCCACCCCGGGTCGGGCGACCCACACCCGGTCGGCCGGCAGTGCGTGCCGGCGCAGCAGCAGTTGCCGGGTCCACCCGCTGGTGGTGATGACGCCGGCGACCGCGGCCAGCGCCGCGGCCTCGGCCCGGTCGGCCAGCGGCATGTGTACCAGCAGCACCGGGCACAGCCGGCGCGCGTGCGGCGTCAGCAGTTCCGGCACCGTCGAGCCGACCAGGCCGTCGATCAGCACCGACGCTCCGTCGGGCAGCGCCGCGAGGAGCCGGGCCAGCCCGGCCCGCTGCGGCGGCGTGGGGTGCGGCCAGGATCCGGGTACGGCGTGTTCGCGTACCGTCCAGCCGGCGGCGGCCAACCCCGCGCAGACCCGGCGGTCGTAGCTGTTGCCGCCGCTGGGTGTGCCCGGGTCGTCGATGTCGCCGGGCAGCACCACGTGCACGGTCCCGGGCGGCCCCCCGCCGGGACCGGCGCCGTGCGGCTCGCCGCCGGGTTCGGGACCGGGCGACCCCCCGCCGGGTTCGGGACCGTGCGGCTCGCCGCCGGGTTCGGGACCGGGCGACCCCCCGCCGGGTTCGGCGCCGGAGGACGCCGGGCGGGCCGCCTCCGGCGGCACGCTCAGAGGCTCCGCTCGTAGCTGGCCCAGGCCACGTGCGACTCGTGCAGCGTGACGGTGATCCCGGCCAGCCCCCGGGCGCCCTCGCCCAGCTCCCCCGCGTGCACCCGGTCGGCCAGCCGGTCGGCGACGGTCCGGGCCAGCACCTCGGTCGTGGTGTTCACGCCGGCGAAGGCCGGCTCGTCGTCGAGGTTGCGGTACGTCAGCTCGCCCAGCACCGCGTGCAGCTGCTCGGTGGCCCGGCCGATGTCCACCACGATCCCGTCGTCGTCGAGATCCACCCGGCGGAACGTCGCGTCCACCACGAAGGTCGCCCCGTGCAGGCGCTGGGCCGGCCCGAAGACCTCGCCGCGGAAGCTGTGGGCGACCATCATGGAATCCCGGACCGTCACGCTGAACACGCGATCACTTCCCGTCGTAGGTGATGAGATGGCAGAGCGCGGGCAGGCCGCCCGCGGTGAGCCGGGCGAGCACCTCGGGCAGCTCGGCGAACGGGGAGGCGCCGGTGATCAGCGCGTCGAACCGGGGATCGGCGAGCAGGTCGAGCGCGAGCGCCAGCCGGTCGCGGTAGCTGCGGCTGGACCTTCGGGCCGGGGCGACCCGGCCGACCTGGCTGGCCCGGACGGTCAGCCGGCCGGAGTGGAACGCCCCGCCCAGGGCCAGCTCCACCGGCCGGTCGCCGTACCAGCTCAGTTCGAGCACCGTGCCCTCGACGGCGGCCAGGTCCAGGCAGCGTTGCAGGCCGGCGGCGTTGGCGCTGGCGTGCACCACCAGGTCGCGGTCGCCGGCCGCCCGCGGCGGGGTGGCGAAGTCCACCCCGAGCGCGGCGGCCACCGCGGCGCGGCCGGGGTCGAGGTCCACCAGTTCGACCCGGACCCCCGGAAACCGGGCCAGCAGCGCCGCCACGCAGCAGCCGACCATCCCGGCGCCGAGCACCGTGACCCGGTCGCCGACCAGCGGAGGGCAGTCCCACAGCGCGTTCACCGCGGTCTCCACGGTGCCGGCCAGTACCGCCCGTTGCGGCGGCACCCCGTCGGGCACCGGGACCACGGCGTCGGCCGGCACCACGTACCCGCTCTGGTGCGGGTAGAGGCAGAAGACGGTACGGCCGCGCAGGTCGGCCGGGCCGGACTCGACCACGCCGACGTTCAGGTAGCCGTACTTCACCGGGGCCGGGAAGTCGCCCTCCTGGAACGGCGCCCGCATGGCCGCGTACTGGCTCTGCGGCACGTTGCCGGCGAACACCAGCGTCTCGGTCCCCCGGCTGACCCCGGTGTACCGGGTGCGGACCAGCACCTCGCCGGGGCCGGGATCGGGCAGCCGGACCGGGCGGATCTCCGCCGCACCGGGCGCCCGCAACCAGCAGGCGGACGCGTCGCGCATACCTGGAGCCTCCCTCCTGGCCGGGCCGGCCGGCGTACCGGACCGGGTCGCCGATCATAGTCACGCGGCCCGGGGATCCCGGGTTCGAACCGCCCGTCGGGTCCCGGCGCCGCGCCCCGGGACCGGGCCGAGCGCCCGGTGGTCATACCCTCAGGGTCTTCGATCCACAAGCCTGGGGAGGTCAAATTCATGTGGATCCGACGAGTGACCACGGCGCTGACCGTGGTGGTGGTCTCCACCGCGGTCGCCGCCGTCCCGGCCGAGGCCGCGGGCGCGCCGACCCTGTCCGACTTCGATCTGCGGCCGGCGTCCAACCAGGCCGAGCTGATGGACCGGGTGCTGCTGCTGGACGCGCAGCTGCCGAAGCTGGGCGTGCAGAACCTGCTGGCCCAGTCCAGCCGGCACGGCACGGCCATGCAGGGGCGCGGCGCCATCTGCAACCCGGGTGCCGTGGACGTCAAGGAACGCACCCTGGCGCCGGTGTACAGCTTCTGCTTCGACTCCGCCGACAGCGGCACCAACGGCGGCAACGTCGAGTGGACCCCGCAGGGCATCACCACGGTCGCCGACGCGCAGGACGACCAGGCGTGGGGCACCGCGCAACCGCTGATCGTGAGCTGGTACAACGACGACTCCGAGTACGTCAAGGGCGCCCGGGTGACGTTCATCAACCCGGACACCGGTGACTACCAGCACGTGCTGCTGGCGTACCCGTACATCAACGACTCCGGCAACGCCACGTACATGAGCCTGCGTACCAAGCAGGACTCGTCCGGCAGCTCGCTGCACGCCGGCGGCATCGCGTGGTACGGCAACTACCTGTACGTCGCGGACACCCGGCGCGGTTTCCGGGTCTTCGACATGCGCTACATCTTCGATCTCCAGGCCGCCGGCAGCAGGGGCGACACCACCGACAAGACCCGGATCGGCCGGCACGACGGCGTCTTCTACGGGCACGGCTACCGGTACGTGATGCCCGAGGTGGCCGCCTGGACCAGCGCGGCCGGCGAGGTGACCGATCCGAGCGTGTGCACCGGCACCGGGTCGCCGCACTTCTCCTTCGTCGGGCTGGACCGCACCGGCACCGACCACCTGACCACCGGCGAGTACTGCAACGGCAGCACCGTCGGCCGGGTCGCCACCTGGCCGCTGAACGGCAGCAACGGGCAGCCGTCGCTGGCCGCGGACGGCCGCTGGCACGCCGCCAGCGCCTTCCGGCTGCCGGTGTCGAACATCCAGGGCGCGGTCTCGCACGGCGACACCTGGTACGTGCAGCGCAGTCACGGCACGGACGTGCCGGACCAGAACGACAACGGCGACCTGTTGCGCACGAGCGCGCCGGCCGGCGCCAGCACGGGCGTGCTGAGCAGTTCCACCCGGCGGGTCACCGCGGCCGTCGGGCCGGAGGACCTGTCGTACTGGTCGGGCTTCCGCGGCTTCGGCGACGTGCTGTTCACCGTCACCGAGCACCCCGGCCAGCGGATGGTGTACGCGACGCCGGTCTCGGCCTTCGGCTGAGCCGCCGGCCGGTGCCGGGCCGCCGGTCGGCGGCCCGGCACCGGCCTACACTTGCGCATGTGACTGCCGGGCCGGCCGTCCGGGCGTGGTCGCCCGGGGTCGCGGGAATCAGCGAGGTGTTGCACGCCCGCTTCACCGACCACGCCTACCCGATGCACCTGCACGAGACGTGGACCCTGCTCGTGGTCGACGACGGGATCGTGCGCTACGACCTGGACCGGCACCAGCACGGCGCGTTCCGGCAGGTCGTCACGCTGCTGCCGCCGTACGTCCCGCACAACGGCCGGGCGGTCACCGCGGCCGGCTTCCGCAAGCGGGTGCTCTACCTCGACACCGGCCAGCTCGGCGAGGGGCTCATCGGTCCGGCGCTGGACCATCCGGCGATCGACGACGGCCCGCTGCGGCGCCGGATCGACCGGCTGCACGGGCTGCTGCTGCGCCCGGGGCACGACGTCGCGGCCGAGACCGAGCTGGCCTTCGTGGCCGAGCGGCTGCGGCAGCACCTGGGGCGCTCCGGGGTGCCGCAGCGGCCGCCGGAGGTCCGCGACCCGCGCCTGGCGGACCGGTTCCGCGACCTGCTGGACGAGCGGTTGCCCGCGGGCATCCCGCTGGCCGCGGCCGCCGCGCGGCTGCACACCGGCCCGACGTACCTGGTCCGGGCGTTCTCCCGGCGGTTCGGGATGAGCCCGCACCGGTACGTGGTCAGCCGCCGGCTGGAGCTGGCCCGGCGGCTGCTCGCCGACGGCCTGCCGGCCGCCGAGGTGGCCGTGCGGGCCGGCTTCTGCGACCAGTCCCACCTGTGCCGGCAGTTCCGACACACCCTCGGGTTCACCCCGGGCAGGTACCGGGCCACGCCGCGACCCGGGGCGTCACGGGTGCATCCGGGCACCCTTGAGCACCCTGTCGACGGCGTTGCGCGGGCCGTACACGGCAATCCCGACCAGGTCGAGCCGGTCGCGGCCGACCGCGCGCACGGCGGCCCGGTTGTCCCGGTCGTTGCCGGTCCGGAACAGTTCGGCGGTGAACACGGCGGTCGGTAGTTCCCCGGCCAGCGCCCGGGCGTGCGCGCCGCCGAGCACCTCCCGGCCGCCGACCAGGACCAGCACCGGCTGCCGGAACATCGGCAGGTAGGCGCTGCCGTCGGCGTCGGCGTACGGCTCCCCGATCACCTCCGGCGCGGCCCGGCCCAGGCCGCTGACCAGGAACGCGGTCACGTTGAGCCGCTGCCAGGCCGCCAGGTCGTCGCGGAGCAGTACGGCGATCTTGGTGTCGAAGCGCACGGGCGCGGTGTCGGTCTGCACGCCGGTCAACGCTGCCGCACGGCCGGTATCCGCGTCTTGGACGAAACTGCCCACCCGCCGGGCCGTCCCTGGGCGCCGGGGCGGCCTGTTGACCAGGCAGATCGATAACCGTAATGTTTCGATCGCGTCTCGGAAACTTTCCGGAACATTTCGGTTCCACCCGATCCGGCCCCGTTCCCTCCCCGGAAGAGGTACGCCCATGAAGCTGAGACGGTGGGTAGCCACCGCCGCGGTCGCCGTCGCGACCGTCGCCACCCTGAACAGCCTGCCCGCCTCGGCGGGCCACCCCTACGACCCGACCGACCAGAGCCTGCGCAACCTGGGCCTGCGGCACAACCTGTACGTCGGCACCGCGGTCGACATGGACGCCCTGGCCGACCCGGACGACCCGCAGTACCGGCAGATCGTCGGCGACGAGTTCTCCACGGTGACCGCCGAGAACGTGATGAAGTGGGAGAGCCTCGAACCCACCCGGGGCACCTACAACTGGGGGCCGGCCGACGAACTCGTCAGCTTCGCCCGCCAGCACGGGCAGCGCGTCCGCGGACACGTGCTGGTCTGGCACAACCAGCTCCCCGGCTGGCTGACCAGCGGCGTGGCCGACGGCTCGATCAGCAACGACGAACTGCGCGACCTGCTGCACAAGCACATCACCGACGTGGTCAGGCACTTCCGGGGCAAGATCTGGCAGTGGGACGTGGTGAACGAGGCGGTCAGCGACCCCTGGGACAACCCGCCGACGCTGCACTACAAGGGTTTCTGGGCCGAGCACCTCGGTTCCGGCTACATCGCCGACGCGTTCCGCTGGGCCCGCGCGGCCGATCCGCAGGCGCTGCTGTTCTACAACGACTACAACATCGAGGCGTTCGGCTCGGGTGACCCGGCCAACGACAAGACCCGGTTCGTCTACGACATGGCCAAGGACCTGCGGTCCCGGGGCGTGCCCATCGACGGCGTCGGCAGCCAGGGCCACCTGGGCACCCAGTACGGCAACTACGACACCCTCCAGGTGGCCGCGGCGCTGAAGAAGTTCACCTCGCTGGGGCTGGCCACGGCCTTCACCGAGGTCGACGTGCGCAGCCAGATGACCGACGGCGTGCAGGCCGGCGAGTCCGCCGAGATCAACCCCCGGCTCCAGGCGTCGGCCGCGAACTTCAGCATCCTGCTCCAGGCGTGCCTGTCCGAACGGCACTGCCTGTCGTTCACGGTCTGGGGCTTCACCGACAAGCACTCCTGGGTCCCCGGCACCTTCGACAACCCGCCGGAGGGCCTGGCGACCATCTACGACGAGAACTACCAGCCCAAGCGGGCGTACAACGTGATGCGGGCCGACCTGATCTACGCCGGACCGCCCTACGTGCTGCCGCGCGTGGCGCAGCGCCCGCACCGCTAGGCCGGCGTCACGGGTGTCGGGGCCGGTCCACGGGGCCGGCCCCGACACCTGTGTCGTCTCGATCCGCAACCGCCGTCCGGATCACGACCCGTCCGCGTCACGACCCCGACGCGTCACGACCCCGACGCGTCACGACCCCGACGCGTCACGACCCGGACGGATGATCACGACCCGGGGATCGTCGTCACATCGGGTTCCAGCCGTCGCTGCCGGCCAGGTACTTCTGCGGGGTGTAGTTGGCCGCCTGGGCGTCGGTCAACTGCGGGCGGTTGCCGTTGACCCCGGCGCCCGCGCCGGTGTTCTTGTACTCGAAGAACCGGGCGTTCTGCCAGACGTTGCCGGACATGTCCATCCAGGGCTGCGCGGTCCGGATGGTGGCGCTGAGCACCGACTCCCGGTAGACGACCTGGGCGCTCGGCCCCCAGGGCCGGCCCAGTTCGGTGGTGTTGCCGGTCGCCCCGGTGATCGTCGAGCGGTAGATCAGCATCCCGTACGTCTTCGCCGGGTCGGTCCGGGCGGCGGTGATCGGCCCGCCCGTGGAGCGCTTCTCGTAGAGGACACAGTTGTTGAACACCACGGTGCCGTCGCCGAAGATGAAGTCCACGGTGCCCTCGACGTACGAGTCCACCACGTACGCCCGGGCGTTCACGTTGATCAGGAAGGTGTCCTGGTCACCGAGGAGCCGGACGTTGCGCAGCACCGCCCGGTCGGCGTTGAGGTGCAGCGCGACCGCCTGGTACGCGCCGTTGTTCTCGTCGTAGTCGTTGGAGATCGTGAGGTTCTCGGCGACGAAGTTGGCGCCGTACACGAACATGCTGGCGCTGGCGAACGTGCCGTTGCTGGCCGCGGAGTCGTTGTAGACCAGCACGGTGCCGGACGGACCCGAGCCGAGCCCGGCGAGGGTGATGTACGGCTTGTTCGCCGGCACCGTGATGACCTGGCGGTACGTGCCGGGCTTGATGGTGATCACGACCCGCTGGGTGTTGTTCGCCGGCACCGCGTCGATGGCCGCCTGGACCGTGCGGTAGGTGCCGGTGCCGTCGGCCGCGACCGTCGGCGTGCCCGTGCCGGGTGGCGCGCTGGTCGGTGCCGCCGTGCTGGGCGCCGCGGTCGGCGAGGCGCTGGTCGGCGCCGCCGTCGGCGAGGCGCTGGTCGGCGCCGCGGTCGGGTCGACCGAGCCGGTGCAGGCGGTGCCGTTGAGGGTGAATCCGGTGGGGCTCGGGTTGCTTCCGGTCCAGCTTCCGTTGAAGCCGACGTCGATGGAGGCGTTGGTGGCGATGACGGCGTCGTAGTCCACGTTCGTGGCCAGCACGCTGCCGCTGGCCGGATTGGCGGTGAACCCCCACGCCTGGGTGACGGCCTGGCCGGCCGGGAAGGTCCAGCCGAGCCGCCAGCCGTTGATGGCGTCGCCGAGGTTGGTGATCCTGATGTTGGCGGTGAACCCTCCGGTCCACTGTGCGCTCACCGTGTACGCGACCTGGCAACCGGCGGCGGCCTGGGCCGAGACGGCGGTCGCGACCGTCGCGCCGCCGGCGAGGATGGTGGCGAGCACGAGGATCGGTGCGGTCCTGCGCCACCCGGTACGGTTTCTCACGCGTCACTCCCTTCGCTGTGCTGGTAGGTCCGCTCCGCCGGGGTCGCCCGGCCGCACGTGCCGGTACGGGTGACCACCGCCGCTGGACACGCTACCCCAGACAATCAAGTACATCTATGCATTGATCGCCCTGCGACGAACCGGACAGGCGGCCGGCGCCGCGCCGGCGGCGCTTGCGGGGAATCCGCCGCGGCGGCTGCGGCGGTCTGTGAGGCTGGCCCTGTGCCCACCACGCCGGAGCCCGGACCCGCCGAACTCCGGGTGCACGGGGTGTCCGGCGTCTCGGCGGAGCGGATCCTCGACCACCCGATCGTGCTGCGGGTGGCCGGCGACGCGCACGCCGGCTTCTACCGCCCCCGGCCGGCCACGGGTCCGGCCGGCGGGGCGGCCCCGGGCGTCGCCGTCGAGGCGTACCGGTGGGGTGCGCTCACCGCCGGGGCCGCGGTGCGGACCGCCTCGATGCTGCTGCTGTTGCCGTTCATGCTGGCCAACCTGTCGATCTGGCTGCGCCCGACCCGCACCGACCGGCTCGGGCTGCTCGGCGCGCTCTGCCGGCTGCTGGCCGGCACCCTCACCGCCGCCTTCGTGCTGTCGATCATCGGGATCACCATGGACCTCGTGGGCTGGCAGTGCGTGCCGTACCACGAGTGCCGCGCCGGCCGGCCGTACCTGTCCTGGCTGGCGGTGCTGCCGCCCGGCCCCCGCCTGGCGCTGCTGGCCCTGCTGCCGCTGCTCGCGCTGCGGGTGGTCTGGGCGATCGGCACCCGCTCGGCCCGCGCGTTCGGCGGCTTCGACCCCCGGCTCGGACCGCCGGCCCAGGAGAGCACCGAGGGCCTCGACGCGCCGGGATTCTGGCACGACGAGCGGACCACGGCCTGGCTGCGCCAACTCCACCTCGGGGTGGGCGCCGGCGTCGTGGCTGCCAGCCTGACCGCCGCCGTCGTCACCGGTGGGCACCCGGCGGGTTGGGCGGTCTTCGCCGCCGCCACCGGGCTGATCCTGTGCTGCGCCGCCCTGCTGTGCCTGCCGACCCCGATCCGGCCGGCCGTGACCCGCTGCGCCCTGCCGGCGCTGCGGGTCGCCGTCGTGGCCGTCACCGTGCTGAGCCTCGGCTACGCCTGCCTCGCCCGGCACGTCACGCCACGGATCGGGCAACTTCCCGGGTACGAGGGCAGCGCCGGAGGTCTGATCACCGCGCAGGGCGTCCTGCTGATCGTGCTCGCGGCCGTCACGGTCCGGCGGCGCCGCGGGGTACGCCGGGAGATCCCGCCCTTCCTGCGCGGGCTCGGCACGCCGATCGTCGCCGCCGCGGCGGTCAGCGTCGGGGCCGCCTTCACCGCCACGCTCGTCTACCGGGTCGCCGACCTGCTGGACCGCGGGGCCATCCCCGACCCGATCCGCCCGAACCCGCGGTCCTACGGGCCACTGGAGCCACCCGTCGCCTACTGGTGGGCCGCGCTCGCCGCGCTGCTCTCGATGGTGATCCTCTCCGTGGCCGCCGCCGGCGCGCTGAGCCTCAGCCGCCGTCGCCGGCAGCGGATGGCCGCCGCGATCGTGGCGCGGGACTACCCGGACGCGCCGCCGCAGGCCCGGGCCAGGCTGCGGGTGGTGCACCGGACCGTTGCCGAGGCCCAGGTCATCGAGGAACTCGGGCCGATGCTGGTCTCCTTCTTCGTGATCTCCGCACTCGGCCTGGCCACCATCGCGCTCGACCTGATCGGGACGGGACCCACCGAACTCGCGGCCCGGCTCGCCGGCCGGCACACCGGCGTCGCCACCTTCGCCGCGTACGTGACCGACCTGAGCATCTGGGTGCTCAGCCTGGCAGTGATCGGCCTGCTGCTGGTGGGCTTCCGCGCGTACCGGTCCGCCGAGACCCGGCGGGTGATCGCGGCGCTGTGGGACATCGGTACGTTCTGGCCGCGGACCGCCCACCCGTTCGCGCCGCCCTGCTACGCCGCCCGAGCGGTCCCGGAACTGGCCAAGCGGGTCTCCGCGCTGGCCGCCGCCGGGCCGGTGGTCATCTCCGGGCACAGCCACGGCTCGGTGCTGGCCGCGGCGACCATCCTGCAACTGCCGCCGCGGGTGCTGCGCCGCGTCGCGCTGCTGAGCCACGGCAGCCCGCTGGAGCGCATCTACGCCCGGCTGTATCCCGCCTACCTGGGCCGGGAGACCCTCTGCGACGTCGGTGACCGGCTCGGCTGGCGGTGGCTCAACCTGTGGCGCGACACCGATCCCATCGGCGGCGCGATCTTCCCCCGGCACGACGACCGGGCCGACCACCGGGCCGACCACCGGGCCGACGACCGGGCCGACCATGCCGCCGTGGACGTCCGGCTGCGCGACCCGCGGGCCGTCACCATCGACCCGACCGACACCGTGCCGCCGCCGGTGGAACGCCACTGGCCCTACCACAGCCAGCCGGAGTACCAGGCTGCCGTCCGGCGGCTCGTGGACCGGATCGACCGGCCGGACGGTGGCCCCGGACCGCCGTGAGCGGGCCGGGGCCATGCCTCGCGCCGGTTGCCTCAGCGTCGCTGCCTCATGGCGTGGTGACCGCGAACCGGCTGACGGTCACCGAGCCGCCGAGGGCCTGGGTGGCGTAGTTGAAGATGCCGAACCGGTAGCCCATGAAGAACTGCCAGTCGTTGTTCAACGTGAAGGCCGGCCCGAGCGTGGTGAAGGTGCTGCCGTTGGTGCTGTACGAGAAGGTGGCGGTACGCCCCGAGCCGGGTTGGATGTTCGCGTTGACCCGCAACCAGATCCGGCCGCCGCTGACCGTCGCACCCGCCTGCTCGGTACCGGTACCCGTGGTGGTCCACCCGCTCGTACTCATCGTCAAACCGTTGGTCATCGAGACCCGGGTGACCCCGTTGTCCTTGCGGATCCCGATCCAGGCCGAGGAGTCCCGCAGCATCGCCAGCCCCGACCGGTCGCCGTTGGCCATCGCCGAGTAGTCCAGCTCGATGGTCGCCGTCGAGGTGGGACCCTGGATCCGGCGGGTCAACGTGTTGCGGGCGTTGTAGAGATCGGTGGTGACCGTGGCCGTCGACAGGCGCAGCCCGTTGTTCACGCTGAACCGGCCGGTGTCCGGGTTGTGGTTCCACTCGTACTGCGGTCCCAGCGTGGTGCCCGAGAACGTGTCGGTGCCGATCATCGAGGCGACCGGATGCCACGGCAGGTTCGGCCGGGTGTAGCTGCTCCCCCAGCGGCCGTTCACCGTCTGCAGGGTGGGCCAGCCGTCGCTGGACCAGGTGATCGGGGCCATCGTCGGCATCCGGCCACCGGGGTACGCGTCGGTGAACGCCATGTACCACCACTCGCCGTTCTGGGTCTGCACCAGGCCGCCCTGGTGCGGCACGCCGCCGCCGGAGATCGGACCGGGCAGGTCCAGCAGCACCTGCCGCTGCTCGTACGGCCCCCAGGGGCTGGTCGAGCGCAGCACGTACTGGCCGTTGGCCGGCCGGGTGAGCCAGATGTAGTAGTAGTTCCCCCGCTTGTACATGCGGGAGCCCTCCAGCGTGCCGATGCTCGACGGCGTGGTGTACACCGTCTGGCTGCGCACCTGCGAGGTCAGGTCGCTGGAGAGCTGCGCCACGCTGATCGTGCCGTTGCCGTAGGCCACGTACGGGGTGTCGTCGGTGTCGAACAACAGACCCGCGTCGTAGTAGCAGCTGTTGATCCGCGCCTTCTTCGTCCAGTTGCCACCGACCGAACCCGCCGTGTACACGTACGTCCGGTTGAACTCGGTGCAGCCCAGCCAGTAGTACGTGCTGTTGCTCTGCCGGTAGTTGAAGGCCGAGGCCCAGATCCCCTTCACGTACGCCCGGCCGCCGGTCAGGTCGTACGCCGTGGAGTCGAAGTCCAGGCGGGGCACCGAATGCCCGGCGTACTCCCAGTTCACCAGGTCGTAGGAGCGCAGGATCGGCGCGCCCGGCGAGTAGTGCATGGTCGAGGCCGAGTAGTAGTACACGTCGCCGACCCGGATGATGTCCCCGTCGGCGAAGTCCTGCCAGACCACCGGGTTCGTGAACGTGGTCGGCGTGGGCGAACTGGTCGGCGTCGGCGAGGCGGTCGGGTGGGCGACGTGGTCGGGGTCGGCGAGGCGGTCGGGTGGGCGACGCGGTCGGCCCGGCGGTCGTCGGTGCGGCGGTGCTCGGGGTGGTCGCCCCGGTGCAGGCCACCCCGTTGAGCGCGAAGCTGGTCGGGACCGGGTTCGCCGAGGTCCAGGTGCCGTTGAAACCGAAGCTGGCGGTGCCGCCGGTGGAGATGCTGCCGTTGTAGGCGGCGTTGCTCACCGTGACCTGGGCGCCGGACTGGCTGACCGAACCGTTCCAGAGCTGGGTGACCGTCTGTCCGGCGGCGAACGTCCAGGTCAGTTGCCAGCTCGACACGGGGTCGCCGAGGTTGGTGACCGTCACGTTCGCGCCGAACCCGCCCTGCCACTGTGCGGAGATGGCGTAGTCGACCGAGCAGCCCGCGGCGGCGGCCGAGGCGGGTAGCGCCACCGCCGCCCCCGTCGCGACCAGCAGGGTGGCCGCACCGGACAGGAGCGCGAGCGTGCCTTTTCTTCGTATCTTCACAGGGGCCGTCCTTGGACGAATGGTGGTGGATGCTGCCGTGTGCCGCGGCCCGGGACCGGGTCGCCGGCCCGACCACCGACTCCATGATCGACGGACCCGGGCGGGCGGAGGAGCCGCTATGTGAGCGCTAACAAAGGTGTCGGTCATGTTACGGGAGCACCTCCATCTACTCAAGCCCATGAATATCTGCTGTTGCGGGCGGAGATGTGCGGCCGAGGATGTGCGGCCGGGGTTCGCGGAGCGCAGCCGCTTGTCGATCCGCACCGCACGCCCTACGGTGGCGCGATGGCGCTCGCCGACACACAGGGCTGGCCGCAACTGGGCGAACTCGGTCTCGCCCTGCTGCTGTCGGCCGTGATCGGGCTGGAGCGGGAGATCCGGCAGAAGAGCGCCGGGCTGCGCACGCACACCCTGGTCGGCTTCGCCGCCGCGTTGATCATGCAGGTGTCCAAGTACGGCTTCGCCGACGTGTTCGGCGAACACGTGGTGCTCGACCCGTCCCGGGTCGCGGCCCAGATCGTCTCCGGAATCGGCTTCATCGGCGGCGGCCTGATCTTCGTACGGCGGGACGCGGTCCGCGGCCTGACCACCGCCGCGGTGATCTGGCTGACCGCCGCCATCGGGATGGCGGCCGGATCCGGGCTGTGGCTGCTCGCCGTGGCCGCCACCGCCGGACACCTGATCGTGGTGTTCGCACTCACCCCGCTCTCGGCGCGGCTGCCCCGGTCGAAGTACGCGCCCTGGCGGCTGCGGCTGACCTACCTGGACGGACGCGGCGTGCTGCGCGACGCGCTCACCGCCTGCACGGCGCGCGGGTTCACCGTCAACGAGCTGTACGTGGACCAGCCGCGCCCGGAACGGGACCCGCCGGCGGTGACGGTCTGGTTGACGTTGACCGGCGGCCGGGATCTCGCCCCGCTCACCGCGGCGCTGACCGAACTCGACGGGGTGCTGACGGTCGCCGGCGACGACGCGGCCGGCGGCGCGGCCTGACCGGCCCGACGCTTGCCCTCACGGCAGTGCCGCGGCGCGCCACTCAGCGATCCGCTGGTCGCCCAGCGCCGCGATCCGCCTGCAGCCTGCAGCGTCGACTCCACCGCCGGTCGGCCTTCCCACAAGTCGGATTCCGGACCGTCGTTCCGGCCGACCGGTGGAGTAGCCGACCCGTTGCGGCGTGCCAGTCTCGGTGGCTCAGCCACCCGGAGGTTCACCCATGCAGCACCGGTTCAACCCGCCGCCGAACTGGCCACCGATCAAGGTGATCGTGCCATGACGTTCTACCTGCGAACCAGCCTCAAGGCGGGCCCCTTCCGCTTCAACCTCTCCTCTTCCGGAGTTGGCGTTTCCGCTGGCGTACCTGGGTTCCGGATCGGCACTGGGCCGCGCGGCAACTATGTCCGGGTGGCCGGACGCGGCGCCACCTACTTCGGTGGTCAGCCCGCCGCGCCGGACCGGCCCGTCGTACGACCCGCTTCGCCGTCTCACGACGCCGGGGTGGTGATGCGCGAGTTGGGCAGCGAGTCCGTGCAACATCTCGTCGCTTCCCAACCGTCCGATCTGATCAGTCAGATGCAGGCTGCTGCGAGTCGACGGGCACTGTGGCCATGGGCGACAGCCGCCATCACAATTCTCGGGCTGCTGACCCCGCCCGTCGGGCTCCTGCTGCTCGTGCTCGGCGGGCCGGCTGTCTGGTGGCTGCGGCAGCGCGACCTCGCACGGCGCTCGGTGGTCGTGTTCTATCAGGTCGAGGATGCACCGGCGGCGAGGTACGAGCACTTCACCGCGAGCAGCGGATTCGTCAGCCGGGTCGAGCGAGTCTGGCAGATCGAGGCGGAAGGAATGCTCTCCAACCCGTACCAGCAGAAGGTAAACGCCGGGGCGAGCAGGCTGGTGCGACGCACCGTGGGCCGCCTGGATCTGGCCGGACCGCCAGTTCTCGTTACCAACATCGCCATACCGAGCCTGCAGACCAAGGAGCGGTCGGTCTACTTCCTACCGGACCGGGTCCTCGTCCGACACGGCAGGCGCTACGCCGACCTGTCCTACGCCCAGGTCCGGGCGCAGGTAGCCAACCAACTGTTCGTCGAGTCCGAGACACCGCCATCCGACGCCCGCTGTGTCGACACGACCTGGCAGTACGCCAACAAGTCGGGCGGTCCAGACCGCCGCTTCAAGAACAACAGGCAGTTGCCGGTCATGATGTACGGCCGGTTGACTCTCAGCAGCTCACACGGGCTGCTGATGGTGTGGGACTTCTCCCGACCCGATGTTGCCGCGTCACTCGCCGAAGCCCTCAACCGGATGCGATAAGCCCTTGGACCGTACTCCTGGCTAGACCGCCGTGGAGGCTCGGGGGACCAGCCGGCACGGGCGCTTCCGCGGGCCGTGCCGGGGATTGCCGTTGATCGCCTCCAGCAGGAGTTCGGCGGCCTCCCGACCGATGCCTTCGAGGTCCATGTCGACGCTGGTCAGCGGGGGCCGGCAGGCATCCACCATGACGTTCCAGTTGTCGAAGCCCACCAGGGCCACGTCGCCGGGGATGGCGCGACCGGCATCGCGCAGGGCCTCGGCCACGCCGCGGGCGATCTGGTCGCTGCCGCAGAATATGCCGTCGATCTCGGTGCCGGTGGAGAGCAGGATGCCGGCCGCCTGCCGGCCCCACGCCTCGCTCCACTCGCCGTACAGCGGGGGTGCCACCAGGTCGGCGACCGAGGCCGCGGCCTCGGCGCGGACCCGGGCCGAGTGGTGGTGTTCGGGACCGGTGACGTGGGCGATGCGGCGGCGGCCGATGGCCTGCAGGTGCTGCACCGCGCGCCGGGCGCCGTCGGCCTCGTCGGGCACCACCGAACAGTCGCGGGGGTCCGCGGAGCTGATGAAGGCGTAGACGACCGGGACGTTCAGGTCGCCGCCGATGGGCGCGCGGGCCTGGGTACGCCGGCCGGTCACGATGATCCCGTCGACCTTGCGACCGAGCAGGGTACGCAGGTAGTACTGCTCCCGGATCGAGTCGTCGCGGGCGTCGCAGAGGAAAACCGACATCTGGCCGGCGCCGAGCGCGTCCTCGGCGCCGATCAGCAGCGGGATGCTGAACCGGCCGATGCTGTCGGTGGTGATCATCCCGACGGTGTAGGTGCGTCCGGTCTGCAGGCTGCGCGCCGCCGCGTTGGCGACGAAGCCGAGCTGGTCGGCGGCCTGGCGGACCCGGGCCACGGTCTCCGGGCGCAGGCTGCCGCGCCCGTTGAGCGCCTTGGACGCCGTCCCGACGGACACCTTCGCGAGCGCCGCCACCTCGGTGATCGTGGCTGCCCTGGCTGTGATACTCAGCGTTTCCTCCCCCGCAACTTCACCGTCGGCGGGGTTTCCGAGCCACTGCCGCCGGTCGCTTCATAAAACGGTAACTTGCTCTTGACAGGCGCGCAAGGCTGTCCCTAGCGTGGCGGCAATCGTTTTCCTTCTGCCCTGGCATCGATGCTTCGACCGCACCGCCGGGCCATCCCTGTCCACGCAGACCACCCGCCCGAAGGGGATCCGATATGACCCTGTCCACCTCGGCGCGGCGCCGCCTCCGGGTTGCCGCGGCCCTGATCACCACCGCGTGTCTCGCGGCCGGTTGCTCGCACGCCTCGTCCTCCGACGGCGAATCGGCGGCGGGCGGCGGAGAGTACGCCATCTGGGACCCGTACCCGCAGTTCGACGACAGCTCGGACTGGGTCAGGCTGCTCACCGGCTGCGGCACCGATGCCGGCGTCACGGTCAAGCGGACCGGCTACGACACCACCGACCTGACCAACAAGGCGCTGCTGGCCGCCCAGCAGGGCAACTCGCCGGACGTGCTGATCGTCGACAACCCGGTGGTGTCCACGCTCGCCGAGGCCGGCGTGCTGACCACCACCGCCGAGACCAAGGTGGACACCTCGGCGGTCGAGCCGAACCTGCTGGCCGCCGGCCAGTTGGACGGGAAGACCTACGGCATCCCGATCGGGGCGAACACCCTCGCGCTGTACTACAACAAGAACGTGCTCGACGCCGCGAAGGTCGACCCGGCGACGGTCACCGACTGGGCCTCGCTGACCGCGGCGCTGGCGAAGGTCAAGGCGGCCGGCAAGAAGGGGATCACCTTCTCGGCGATCGGGACCGAGGAGGGTTCCTTCCAGTTCCTGCCCTGGTTCTGGGGCTCCGGGGCCAACCTCACGCAGCTGGACTCGGCGCCGGCCGTCTCGGCGCTCACGCTCTGGACCGACTGGCTCAAGCAGGGGTACGCGCCGAACTCGGTCATCAACAACACCCAGACCACCAGTTGGCAGGAGTTCACCTCCGGTGACTTCGCATTCAGCGAGAACGGCACCTGGCAGCTGGCGAACGCGAAGAAGGCCGGATTCCCGTACGGCATCATCCCGATCCCCGCGAAGGCCGGCGGCACCGCACCCGCGCCCACCGGCGGGGAGTTCGTGACGGCGCCGGCGCAGAAGGACACCGCCCGGTACGCCACCACCGACAAGATCATCGGCTGCCTGACGAGCGCGGACAACGCGTACACCACGGACACCACGCTGTCCTACATCGCGGCCACCGACGCGGTGCAGCGCAAGCAGGTGCAGACCACGCCCGATCTGGCGGTGTGGGTCGACGCCGTACACGCCGCGAAGGGGCGCACCAGCGACGACCTCGGCACCAGATACCCGAAGATCTCCGAACCGATGTGGGGTGCCTTCCAGGCGGCGTTGTCCGGCTCGAAGTCGCCGCAGGACGCGCTGAGCGCCGCCCAGCAGGCCGCCGCCGCGGCCACGAGGTGACAGTGACGCCCGACGTGACGACCCGGGCCCGGGCGGCGCAGACCGTCCCGGCGCGGGCCGTGCGGCACCCCCGGCACCACCCCCGGCACCCCCGGCGCCCCCGGCGCTCCCGGCACTCCCGGCGGGCGGCGGCCAGTGGGCGGCCTGGGCCTTCCTGGCCCCGGTCGTGGGCTACCTGCTCGTCTGCTACGCCTATCCGCTGTACCGCAACGTCGACCTGAGCCTGCGCCACTACACCGTCCGCTCCTTCGTGCAGGGCGGGGCGCCGTTCTCCGGGCTGGACAACTACCGCACGATCGTCGAGCACCCCACCTTCGGCCCGGCGTTGCTGCACACGGTCCTGTTCACACTGGTCTCGCTGATCTTCCAGTTCTCGCTCGGGATGGCGCTGGCGGTCTTCTTCCGGCAGAACTTCCCGCTCTCGGCCACGCTGCGGGCGCTGTTCCTGGTGCCGTGGCTGCTGCCGCTGATCGTCTCGGCGTCGACCTGGTCGTGGATGCTCAACAGCGACTCCGGGATCGTCAACACCGCGCTCGGCGTCGTCGGGATCGACCCGGTCAACTGGCTCACGTCGCCCCACTGGGCGCTGACCAGCGTGATCATCGCGAACATCTGGATCGGGATCCCGTTCAACCTGGTGGTGCTCTACAGCGGGCTACAGGCCATCCCGACGGAGATCCACGAGGCGGCCAGGATCGACGGCGCGACCGGCTGGAAGACGTTCTGGCTGGTGACCTTCCCGCTGCTGCGGCCGGTCAGCGCGATCACCATCCTGCTCGGGCTGGTCTACACGCTCAAGGTCTTCGACATCATCTGGATCATGACGAAGGGCGGTCCGACCGACGCGTCGACCACGTTCGCCACCTGGTCCTACCGGTTCAGCTTCGGGAGTCTGCTTCCGCAGTTCGGTCCGGGCGCGGCGGTCGGCAACCTGCTGATCGTCATGGCGCTGGTCTTCGGCCTGATCCACATCCGCGGCCAGCGGAGGTGGCAGCCGTGAGCGGGCGCACCGCCAGGCCGGTGAAAACCGCGATCGGGGTGCTGCTCACCGCGGTCATGCTGTTCCCGGTCTACTGGATGGTCAACGTGTCCTTCACCCGGGACACCGACATGCGGCACGACCCGCCGTACCTGTTCCCGATCCACGGCACCCTGGAGGGTTACCGGGCCGTGCTGCACGAGCAGCTGCCGTACCTGGGGACGAGCTTCCTGGTGGGCCTCGGCACGGTGGTCCTCACCGTGGCGCTGTCGGCGCCGGCCGGCTACTCGCTGGCCCGGCTGCGGCCGCGCGGCGGCGGGCTGCTCAGCCTGGTGCTGCTGATCGCCCAGATCATCCCGGCGATCATCATGGCGATGGGCTTCTACGCCATCTACCTGCGGCTGGGCATCCTGAACAACGCCGCCGGCCTGCTGCTGGCCGACTCGACCATCGCCGTGCCGTTCGGGGTGCTGCTCTTCACCGCGTTCATGTCGGGCATCCCGCAGGAGCTGACCGACGCGGCGCTGATCGACGGTGCGACGACGTGGCGCATCTTCGTCTCGATCATCCTGCCGGTGTCGCGCAACGCCGTCGTCACCGTGTCGCTGTTCGCGTTCCTCTGGTCGTGGTCCGACTTCGTCTTCGCCACCACGCTCGACGGTGGTGGCGACGTCCAACCGATCACCCTCGGCATCTACCACTACATCGGCAACAACAACCAGCAGTGGAACGCGATCATGGCCACCGCCGTGGTCGCGTCCATCCCCGCGACGCTGCTGCTCATCATCGCGCAGCGGTACGTCGCCGCCGGTGTCACCGCCGGCGCCGTCAAGGACTGAGGAAACACTTCATGGCTTCTGCGTACGGCCCGGTCGTCCCCACGTCACCGTCCCGCTGCACACTCCGCCCCCTGGACGCGGGCGCCGTGCGCCTGGATCCGGGCGGCCTGCTCGGTTCCTGGCAGGCGCGCAACGCGGCGGCGACGCTGCCGCACTGCATCGAGCAGCTCGACGTACGCGGGAACCTTCGCAACCTGCGACGGGTCACCGGGGAGGCGGACGGGGCGTTCAGCGGGATGTGGTTCGCCGACAGCGACGTCTACAAGACCCTTGAGGCGGCGTTCTGGGACCTCGGCCGCTCGGGCGGCGGTGACCCCGCGTTCCGCGCCGAGGTGACCGCGCTGCTGGAAAAGGCGCAGGACCCGGACGGCTACCTCGACTCGTACTACCAGACCGACCATCGGGACCGGCAGTGGAGCGAGCTGCACTACAGCCACGAGATGTACTGCGCGGGGCACCTCATCCAGGCCGCGGTCGCGGCGGCCCGCGCCGCCGCCGGCGACGAGGCGGGACAGCAGCTCGTCGGCGTCGCGCGCCGCTTCGCCGACCTGCTGGTACGCCGGTACGGCCCGGACGGGGCCGACGGGATCTGCGGCCATCCCGAGATCGAGACCGCGCTGGTCGAGCTGTACCGGGTCACCGGGCACCGGCCGTACCTGGCGCTCGCCGCCCGCTTCGTCGAGCTGCGCGGGCACGGGCTGCTCGGCGGCGACCGGTTCGGGCCGCGGTACTTCCAGGACCACGCGCCGGTCCGGCACGCCCGGGAGGTCGCCGGGCACGTGGTACGCCAGGTCTACCTGCTGGCCGGCGCGGTCGACGTGGCCGTGGAGAACGGTGACGCCGAGCTGCTGGCGGCCACCGAGCGGCTCTGGGAGTCGGCGCTGGCCAGCCGGACGTACCTGACCGGCGGCCAGGGCTCCCGGCACCGCGACGAGGCGTTCGGCGACCCGTACGAGCTGCCGCCCGACCGCGCGTACGCGGAGACCTGCGCGGCCATCGGCTCCTTCCAGTGGGCCTGGCGGCTGCTGCTGGCCACCGGCCGGGTCCGGTACGCCGATGCGATGGAGCGCTTCCTCTACAACGGCATCGCCGTCGGGATCGGGCAGTCGGGTCGGGAGTTCTTCTACGCCAATCCGTTGCAGCTGCGCACCGGCCACGACGGCTCGGACGAGGACGCGCCGACGCAGCGGCTCCCCTGGTACTCGTGTGCCTGCTGCCCGCCGAATCTGGCCCGGTTGATGGCCTCGCTGCACCACTACACGGCGACCGGCGACGCGCGGGGGCTTCAGTTGCACCTGTACGCCTCCGGCCGGTACGCCTCGGCCGGGCGGACGATCGAGGTGAGCGGCGACTATCCGTGGGACGGCCGGATCTCGATCACGGTCCGGGCCACCGACGAGAGGCCGTGGACCCTCGCGCTGCGGGTTCCGGACTGGTGCGCCAGCGCGCGACTGTCGGTGAACGGTGCCGAGTTCGGGGCCCCGGCGCAGGCCGGCTACCTGCGCCTGGCCCGGACCTGGCAGCCGGGCGACCGGGTGGAACTCGTGCTGGCCATGCCGCCGCGGCTGATCGCCGCGCATCCGCGGGTGGACGCCGTACGGGGCACGGTCGCGCTCGCCCGCGGCCCGCTCGTCTACTGTCTCGAACACCTCGACGTGCCCGAGGCGCTGTCCGGCGCGGTCTTCGAGGACATCGAGCTGGATCCCGCCGGGCCGGTCCAGGCGGTCCCGGCCGCGGGGCTGGCCCCGGTCCGGCTGACCGCCACCGTCAGCGCGCGGGGCAGCACCGACGACGATCTGTACCGGCCGTTGGACCCGGCCGCACGGCCCGCCGCGACCGGCGCGGTCGTGTCGAGCGTCCCGTACTTCCTGTGGGCCAACCGGGCCGCCGGACCCATGCGGGTCTGGATCCCGCTGGCCGGACCGGCGGCGCCGTAGCGCCCGGGCCGCACCGGCAAACGTTGTAGGAAAAACGATTTCCCGATTGATTCCGCCGGATGCCGGGGGGGCATCTGCGCGACGGCCTCGTCATATCGACTTTCATCTCTTGACCAGCCGAAACACGTCCGTTACATTCAGGAAAAGGTTTTCCTATCCCTTCCGCCACGCCCCGTGACACCCGGGCGAGAGGAGATCCCCCGACATGACACAGATCGTCCACGCCGGACGGCGGCGACGAGTCCGCCGCTGCCTGCTGGCGACCTCGGCGGTGGCCGTCGCCAGCACGCTCGTCGCCAGCCTGTCCCTGACCCCCGCGTCGGCGGCGGCCGCGTCGAACACGTTGACCGTCAACGCCAACCAGGTCCTGCGTCCGGTCACGCACGTGGCGACCGGCAGCCTCTACGGACTGGCCAACGCCACCCAGCCGACGGTGGCGCTCGCCCAGGCCATCAAGCCGAACACCTTCGTCCAGATGCCCGCGGGCGGGCACCAGCAGCCCACCGGCGACATCTCCGTGGTGGCCCCGACCGCGGTCGCCGTCGGCGCGAAGCTGGTCAACCGGCTCTCCGACTACTACGCCGGCTGGCCGTACCAGTTCAGCTGGAGCACCTGGACGCCGTTCGTCAACTCGCAGATCACCGCGATGAAGCAGGCGTCCTACTACAACAGCATCTCCGCCTACGAGCTGTGGAACGAGTCGGACAACACCTGGCAGTCGGCCAACGGCACGTACGAGGACTTCTGGACCACGACCTTCCGCCAGGTCCGCTCGATCGACGCGACCAAGCCGATCCAGGGTCCCAGCTTCTCGGACAACATCAGCGACATGCGCAACTTCCTGCAGAACGCCGTCGCGACGAACACCGTGCCGGACATCCTGGCCTGGCACGAGCTGTCGAACTCCTCGAAGATCGCCGGCGACGTGGCAACGGTGCAGGCGATCGAGGACCAGCTCGGCATCGCCCGCCGGCCGATCGCGATCGAGGAGTACGCCGCACCGGGCGAGGTCGGCCTGCCCGGACCGCTCGTGGGCTACATCTCGAAGTTCGAGCGGCTCGGCATCCGCGACGCCGAACTGCCCTTCTGGAACCAGTCCGGCGCCCTGGGCGACCTGCTGACCGGCCGCGGCGGCAGCCCGAACGCCGCCTACTGGCTCTACACCTGGTACGCGGACATGAGCGGCAACATGGTCGTGACGACGCCGCCCGCGCAGACCGGCATCGACGGCTTCGCCTCGGTACCCTCGGGCAACAACCAGGTCAGCATCGTCGTCGGCCACTGCTCCGGCTCCTGCGCGGTCACCGTCAACGGGCTCAACTCGCTGAGCCTCGGCAGCACGGTGAACGTGAAGGTCGAGCAGACCGTCTCGCTGGGCCGCACGGTCGCCTCCGCCGGCCCGAGCACCATCTCGACCTCGACGTACACCCCGTCCAACGGCACGATCTCGGTCCCGGTCACGATGTCCACAAACGACGCGTACCGGATCACGATCACCCCCGGCTCCGGCACGCCGCCCTCCTCCGACCTGGCCGGCACCTACCGGATCACGAACGCCAACAGCGGGCTGCGGCTCGACACGCAGAACTCCGGCACCGCCTGGGGCACGCTCGTCGTCCAGGCCACCGCCAGCAGCAGTACGTCGCAGGTCTGGTCGCTGGTCGCCGCGGGCGGCGGACAGTACAAGATCGTCGACCAGTTGAGCGGCCTGGTGCTCGGCATCCAGAACGCCTCGACCAGCTACGGGGCTCCGGCCCTGGTCTGGGGTGACACCGGAACGGCCGACCATCTCTGGACCCCGGTCCCGGACGGCGCCGGCCACTACAAGCTGCAGAACGTCAACAGCGGGCTGCTGCTCGGGGTCAACAACATGAGCACGAGTTCGGGCGCCCAGGTGCTCCAGTGGGGCGACAACGGGACCGCCGACCACCTCTGGACCCTGACCAGGCTCTGACCGTGCCGCGCGCGGCCGGCCGCGCGCGACCGGCCACCCGGTGCACCCGACACACCCGTGATGGTTCCCGCCGCGGGGGCCGCCGACCGGCGGCCCCCGCGGTCGCGGTCGCGTTCACGTCCGCCGGCGCCGGCGCCGGCGGGTCAGACGGTGATGACGACCTTCGCCCGCGCGTGCTCGCCTTCCAGGTACCGGAGGGCCCGGGGCACCTCGTGCAGGGGATAGGTCCGGTCGATGGCCGGGGTGAGCCGGCCGGCCTCGGCGTAGCGGCGCAGCGCGTCGAGGTGCTCCCGGTGCGGCGCCGTGGTCAGCACGGCGATGCGCTGGCGGACCAGCGGCGCCAGCAGCCGCCCGCGGGCGATCAGCCAGATCGGTCCGACCAGGCTGCCGCCGCGGTAGACCCCGCCGCCGGAGAGCACCAGCGTCCCGGCCGGCTTCAGCGCACGCCGGAGCGCGCCGAGTGACCGGTTGCCGACCAGGTCGAGCACGACGTCGTGCCGGCGCGGACCGCGGGTGAAGTCCTGCCGGGTGTAGTCGATCACGTGGTCGGCGCCCAGGGCGCGGACCAGGTCGACGTTGCGGCTGCTGCACACGCCCGTCACGCTCGCGCCCAGCGCCTTGGCCAGTTGGACGGCCAGGGTGCCGACGCCGCCGGAGGCACCGTTGATGAGGACGTGCTGGCCGGGCTCGACCCGCCCGACGTCGCGCAGTCCCATCAGCGCGGTGGTGCCGGCCAGCGGCAGGGCCGCCGACTGCTGCGGCGTCAGGTTCGCCGGCTGCGCCGCGACCTGGGTCTCGGGCACGCGGACGTACTCGGCGAAGGCGCCGTCGGCCTCGCCGAGGTCGCCGAAGACGGCGTCCCCGGGGCGTACCTGCCGGACCTGGGCGCCCACGGCCGTCACCCGGCCGGCGAAGTCCCGGCCACGGATGCGCGCCCGGGGCCGCGTCCGGCCCATCGAGAGCCGCGCCAGCCGGGGATCGCCCCGCATGGCATGCCAGTCGTACGCGTTGAGCGCGGCGGCCTCGACCCGCACGAGGACCTCACCGGCGGCGGGCACCGGTACGGCGACGTCCGCGAGGGTGAGCGTCTCCGGCGGGCCGTACCGGTCCTGGACGATCGCCTTCATTGTCCCCTCCCCTTGGTGTACGGCGTACACCTCCTGTCAGAAACGTAGGTGTACGCCGTACACCCGTCAAGACGGTTATGGTTCAGACCGGCCGCCGGAAGACGAGGACGAGATGGCTGAGCAGGCTGAGACGCTGCGCCGGACGCCGCTGAGCAGGGACCGGATCCTGCGTACCGCCGTCGCGCTCGCCGACGCGGCCGGGATCGACTCGCTCAGCATGCGCAACCTCGCGCAGGAACTGGGCGTCGTGCCGATGGCCCTCTACAAGCACGTGGCCAACAAGGACGAACTGCTCGACGGCATGATCGACGTGGTGATCGGCGAGATCGACCCGCCGGCGCCCGGCTCCGGCTGGAAGCGGGAGATCGGCCGGCGCATCCTGTCGGCCCGGCAGGCGCTGCGCCGCCACCCCTGGGCGCCGCTGGCGATCGAGTCGCGCACCACGGCGACGCCGGCCATCCTCGCCTACCTCGACTCGATGGTCGGGACGTTGCGGGCCGGCGGGTTCTCCACCGACCTGGCCCACCACGTGATGCACGCGATGGGCAGCCGGATGCTGGGCTTCAGCCAGGAACTGTTCGACCCCTCCCGGCAGGCCGGCAGGTCCGGCCCGGCCGAGCCCGAGCCGCCCGCGGCGATGCCGCCGGAGGCCGCCGCCCGGTTCCCGCACCTCGCGGCGATCGCCGCGGCGGCGGCGCACGACGACGGGTCGGTCGTGGGGTCGGGCTGCGACGACCAGTTCGAGTTCGAATTCGCCCTGGACCTGCTGCTGGACGGCATCGAACGGCTGCACCGGCAGGGCTGGACATCCGCGCGCCGGCCGGACTGAGCCGGCCGGACCGAGCCGACCGGACCGAGCCGACCGGACCCAGCCGACCGGACCGAGGCCGACCGGCGCCCCGCCGGCTCAGCAACGACGCCGGCTCAGCAACGGGGCCGGCTCAGGAGTGCGGTACGGCGTCGAACCGTGCCGCGTCCCGCACCGGCCACCGGCGCCACCAGCCGGCCACGGCGAGCGCCGCGATGATGTCCCAGATCCCCCACCAGGCGGCCACCAGGGCCATCCCGCCCAGGCCGTCGAAGTAGCTGAAGACCAGCAGCAGCCCGAGCCCCGCGTTGCGGATGCCGACCTCGAAGGTCATCGCCCGCGCGCTGCCTCCGGGCAGCCGGGTGAGCCGCGCGATGCCGTAGCCGAGCCCCAGCGCCAGCGCGTCGTGCAGCAGGACGGCCAGGAAGACGATGCCGATGTAGCCGAGGAACAGCGTGAGGTTGTTCGCGAGCGCGATGGCGATGAGGCCGCCGAGCAGCAGGAAACCGGCCGGGCCGACCACCTTCGACGCCCGGGCGGACACCTGCGGGAAGCGGCTGGCCAGCGCGATGCCGGCCAGGAACGGCAGCCCGATGACCAGGCCGACCTCGATGAGCATGTCCACGGGGTTCAGCGCGATGGCCCGCATCATCGGGCCGCCGGTGGGGTGCAGGCTGCCCCACAGGGCGAAGTTGAGCGGCATCAGGACGATGGCGAGCAGGTTGCTCACGGCCGTCATCGACACCGACAGCGCCACATCGCCGCGGGCCAGGTGGGTGACGATGTTCGACACGTTCCCGGGCGGGCAGCAGGCGACGAGGATCATCCCGAGGGCGACCGAGCCGCGCACGTGAAGCGCGAGGGTGAGCGCGAAGGTGATCGCCGGGAGGACGAGGAACTGTGCCGCCACCCCGATGGCGATGCTGCCCGGGCGCCGGGCGGCGCGCCGGAAGTCCTCGACCCGGGTGTCCAGGGCGATCCCGAAGAGAATCGCGCCGATCGCGACGCGCAGGATCACCATCGACTGCTCGTCGAACGCGATCCGGATCGAGTCCACGTCGCCGGTCACCACCTCGGCGAGCGCGGGGGTCGCCTGCACCAGGCCGTTCATTCCGGTTCTCCGCTCCGCTGCGTACCGAGGTGCGGCCGTACCGCACCGAGCCCGACGATCCGCTCGCTCATCCGGGTGTCCCCCGCCCGGCGGCCGTGCCGGTCGCCCGCAGTCGACGCGTCATGAGGCGAACGTAGAGGCCGGGCGCCAGCCGGTTGACGTACCAGGACAGCCACGCGGTGCGGCCGATGAGCACGAGGTCCCGGCCCTGCGCGATGCCCGCGACGATGGCCGCGGCGACGTCGGCGGGCGTGAGTTCCCGGCCCGTGCTGGCGCGTTCGCGGCCCGGCGCCCGGTCGCTGGCCTCCGTCATGCCGCCGGCGACGAAGGTGGGATGGACCAGGGTGACCCGGACGCCGGAGGGCGCCAGCTCGGCGCGCAGCGCCGTGAACAGCCCGGTGACGGCGTGCTTGGCGGCCACGTACGGCGGGCGGCCGAGGACCGGTGCGAAGCCCGCCACGGACCCGACCACGACGATCCGGCCCGCGGCAGCCCGCAGGGCCGGCAGGGCCGCGAGGGTCACCGCGACCGCGCCGAAGTGCGTGACCTCCATGACCCTGCGATGGGTGGCCAGGTCGTGATCCTCGAAGGCGCCGATCGCCGACAGCCCGGCGCAGTGCACCAGCACGTCGATCCGCCCGTGATCGGCCACGATCCGCGCGACGGTGTCCCGCACGGCGGTCTCGTCGGTGATGTCGCAGGCGAGGTAGCGGCCGTCGCCCGGCGGGCAGAACCGGGCCAGGTCCAGTCCCACCACCGTGGCGCCCGCGGAGACCAGCGCCTCGACCAGGCACCGGCCGATCCGTCCCGCGGCGCCGGTGACCACGACGAGGGCGCCGCGCAGTTCTGCGGGGTCGGCCACCATCACGACCGCCTTCCCTGACGGTGCAGCTCGTAGGTCTCCCGGCTGGTCAGCCTGGGCAGCCCGGGAAAGGCGCGGCGCAGCCGGGCGTTGTCCAGCACCGGGCGGTGCCGCAGGAAGTCGACCTGTTCGGGGCCGTACCGTCCCACGCCCAGCCGGCGGCCGAGGGCCAGCGCCCGCCGGACGGTGGCGGCCGGCAGCCGGACGAGCCGGCGCCGCTGCGCGGCGGCGATCTCGGCGAGGGTCACCACCCCGTCCCCGGCCACGTTGTACGTCCCCGTCACGGCGCGCTCCACCCCGGTGGCGATGATCTCGGCGACGTCCTCGTCCCACACGAACACGAACGGGGTGTCGGACTCGCGCAGCCCGAGGATGACCGGCTGGCGGAACAGCGCGGTGATCTGGTTGTCCGTCGTGGTGCCGAGGATCGTTCCCGGGCGCAGCAGCAGGACGCCGAGGTCGGGGTGCAGCCGCCGGGTCCGCGCGACAAGCGCCTCCACCATCGCCTTGTGCCGGGAGTAGGCGAACTCGGGGCTGCCCACGACGGGGGTGTCCTCGTCCAGCAGCCGGCCGTCGTTGCGGGCCGTGTAGCCGTAGGCCGCGCCGGAGGAGAGCACGCTCAGGTGCCCGACGCCGGCCGCCACGCAGGCGTCCAGCACGGCCCGGGTGCCGCCCACCTCGATGGATTCCAGCTCCGCCTCGTCCATCCCACGCGGCGGTTCGACGATCGCCGCGAGGTGCACCACGGCCGTGCTGCGCTGCTCGCGCAGCAGCGCGGCCAGGTCGAGCCGGCGCAGGTCCTCGACGATCTCCAGCACGCCGTCGCGGTGCTCGGCCGGTTTCCGGACGTCCACCGACACCGTGCGGATCCCCGCCGCGACGAACCGGGCGACCACGAGTCGGCCGAGGTAGCCGCTGCCCCCGGTGACGAGGACGCGTTGCGCCGGCATCCCGCTCACCCCTTCGGCTCCTGGTGCATCTTCTTGAACGCCCGCAGCCCGGGCGCCCACATGTGCCCGACATTGTCGACCTGCACGTGCACGACCGCGGGACCGCCGCAGTCCCTCGCCCGCTCCAGCGCGGCGCGCAGGTCCGTTGCGGACGTGACGTACTCGCCGTGCGCGCCGAGCGCCGTCGCGAGCTGGTCGTACCGGCACGCCTCGAAGTCCGCGTACACGACCTGATCATCGGGCAGCGAGGCGTTCCAGACCACCTTGCGCACGACGGTCGCCAGGGGCGCCGCGGCGATCTGTTGACTCATCTTGACCATGCCCCACTGGCCGTCGACGAAGACCACGAAGACGATCGGCAGGTCGAGCCGGACCGCGGACTCGATCTCGCTGGCGTGCATGCCGAACGCGCCGTCACCGATCAGGCAGCACACCCGCCGGTCCGGCGCGGCGGCCGCGGCGCCGAGCGCCTGCCCGAGGCCGGCGCCGAGCATGCCGAACTTGAACGTCGAGAGGATGGACCGCGGCACCCGGGCCTCGTGGTAGAAGTTCGCCCAGACGACGGTGTTGCCGCCGTCGAAGACCCACACCGTGTCCTCGGGCATGATCTCCTGGGCGACCGCCGCCACCGACCCGGGATGCACGGGCGCGGCGGACGCGGCCGGGGCCAGCGGCTTGTCGAGCTTGGCCCGCACCTCCGCCCTGGCCGCCTGCCAACCGTCGAGCCGGTCGAGCCGCTCGGCCCGGTTCGGTACGTCCAGCGCGGCGACCGCGTCGGCCAGCGCGCGCAGCGCCTCCCGGGCGTCGGCCACCAGCGCGATCTCCACGGGCTTGTTGACGCCGACGCGCTCCTCGTCGACGTCGATCTGGATCGTGCGTTGCCGCCCCGGCGGACCCCAGTTCGGGGCCTTGCCCCACCAGTCGGTCTCGCCCAGCCGGGAGCCGACGACGAGGACCACGTCGGCGGCGGAGCGGACCTTGTCGTTGAGGTCGAGCGCGGTCATCGGGATGGCCTCGCGCCGGCTCTCCGGCAGCGCGCCGCGGGCCGCCCAGGACGTGGTGACGGGGGCGGCGAGCAGGTCGGCCAGCCGCGCCAGCTCCGCCTCGGCGCCCGCGTGGTAGACCCCGGAACCGGCGTGGATGACCGGTTGGGCCGCCGCCGCCAGCAGCTGGGCCGCCCGGTCGACGAGCACCGGGTCGGGTTGCAGCGGCGCGACCCGGCGGTACGTGTGGGGCGGGCGGACCGCGTCCGGGCCAAGGCCGGTCGGCCCGTTGATGAGATCCTCCGGCACGTCCAGGTGCACGACGCCGGGCCGGCCGGTGAAGCAGATCCGCAGCGCCCGGCGCAGCAGTTCGGGGATGCGGTCGGCCGACGGCACGTACCCGGACCACTTCGACATCGGCCCGATCACCGCCGACTGGTCGAAGTACTGGTACGCGCCGCCGCGGTCCGGGTGGCCCACCCCGACCCGGCGGGCGGAGGTGATGAGCAGGACGCGGTTGCCCTCGCCCTCCTCCACCGCCACCCCGGGCAGCACGTTCGCCACGCCGGGACCGTTGGAGGCCATCACCACGCCGAGCCGGCCGGTCAGCCGCGCGTACGCGCCGGCCATGTGCGCGGCGGCCGCCTCGTGCCGCGGCGAGTGCAGCGTGATGCCCGCCCCGGCCAGCGCCCGGTACAGCCCGAAGTACGTCCCGTCGATGATCCCGAAGAGGTCCTCGACCCCTTCCGCGGCGAGCATCCGCGCGATCAGCTCACCACCGGTCATGCCCTTGGACATCTACCGAGCCCCCTTGTCGACGTTGTGGCCGCGGACAGGAAACCTAGGCGTCCCGGCCCCGATGTGTCTTGGACCTGCCGCCCAGCGGCGGCCGGCTCGTTGTGACGCGCCACAAGCAGGGGGCACAATCGGGCCGGTGAGCGATGCAGCGAACTGGGACGAGATCGTCGCGCTCATCGAGTCGGTCTCCGCCACGCCGAGGCTGCTGTCCGAGGCCGTCCGCGACGTACGGGCCTCAAGCCGGGTGCTGGCCACCCTCGACGCCGCCGATGTGGCCCGGCACACCCGGGACCTGATGACCGCGGCCACCCGGGCCATCGCGGCCCGGCGCGGGCCGACCGAGGCGGAACTCGCCTTCGTCGAGGACCTCGCGGTCACCCGCGCCCAGCAGGGCATCCCGATCTCCGAGGTGCTGGCCGCCATCCACATCGCCGCGCGCCGGATCTGGGCCGAGACGGGCGCGCTGGCCCGCGAACTCGCGGTCGACAGCACGCTGCTGCTCCAGGCGCACGAACTCTACGACGACTGGGCCGAGGCGGTCCGGCAGCGGCTGCTCGCCGCGCACCGGGCGGCCGAGGTCCCGGGCCGCCTGCCCCGCCGGGATCACGACGACGAGGTGGTCCGCCGGCTGCTGCAGGGCGGCTCGGCCGCCGTGCTGGCCGCCGCCGACCTGGGGATCGGCCCGGACGGGGTCTGGGTGGGCGTGGCCCGCGATCCCGAGGCGATCGGCTGGGTGCGGTCCTGCCTGCGCCGGCCCGGGTGCTGGGGGTCGACGACGGAAAGCTCGTCCTGGTGGCCTCGCGGATGCCCGGCGGCGACGCCGGGGCGGGCATCGCGATGGGCGTCGCCGGGCCGGGGGACGTGCGCGAGGTGCCCCAGCTACGCCGGCTGGCGTCCGCGGCGACCGGGGCCGCGATGACGCTGGGCCGCGCCGGCACCGTGCACGTCGCCGACCTGGCGCCCGTGGCCGCGCTGCTGGAACGCCCCGACCTCGGGGCGGCCCTGGTCGACCGGCACCGGGCGGCGCTGGCCACGCTGGGCGCGCACCGCGAGGCGATCCTGCACACCGTGCGGCTCTGGCTCGAACACGGCCGGGACGCCAACCGCGCCGCGCGGGCGGCGTTCGTCCACCCGAACACCGTACGCAATCGCGTCAACGCGCTCTGCTCGGCCACCGGCCTGGACCCCGGCGGCGTCTTCGACGCCGTGTCGCTGTGGTGGCTGTGCCGGCAGGCCGGCGGCGCGGAGCCGCCCGGCTGACCGGGGCGCCGGCGGGCTTCCGCCCCCGCCGGCGGCACGCCCCCGACCGGCGGCACGCCCCCGACCGGCGGCCTTCCCCCTGCCGTCGACGCTCCCCGGCCGGCCGCCCTGGCCGTCAAGGGTTGAATGGTGGTTCAATCCTTGGTGTGGTCTACCGGAGCACCGAGCGGGTCAGGGCGCGGCTGAGCGCGTCGCGCGAGCGGATCGTCGCCGCCGCCCTGGAGATCATGGCCGAGCACGGCTACGCCGGCTGCTCGGTCGCCACCATCGCCGAGCGGGCCGGGCTGGCGACCGGCAGCGTCTACCGCCACTTCCCCACCAAGGCCGACCTGTTCGCCGAGGTATTCCGCACCGCCGCACAGCGCGAGGTCGACGCCGTCGCCCGCGCCGCGGCGGCCGAAACCACCGTCGCCGCGCGGGTGGCCGCGGTCATCGAGACGTTCTGCGGCCGCGCCCTACAGTCCCCACGGCTGGCGTACGCCCTGCTCGCCGAGCCGGTCGACCCGGCCGTCGACGCCGAGCGGCTGGTCTTCCGGCGCGCGTACGCCCGGCTGCTCGCCGGGCACGTCGCCGCGGGCGTGGCGAGCGGCGAACTGCCCCCGCAGGACCCCGACCTGGCCGCCACCGCGCTGGTCGGCGCGCTGGCCGAGGCCATGGTCGGCCCGCTGGCCGCCGGGTCGCCGGCCCGCGCACCATCCCCGACCTGACCACCTTCCTCCACCGCGCGCTGGGAGTAGCACCATGACCACACACGAGGTGTTCAACCAGGTACCACCGCTGGTCGGTTACGACACCGCGGACGACCCGGCGCTGCTGGACGGCCTGGCCCGGGAGGGCGCCGGCTGGGCCGCCGCCGAACTGCACGAACTCGGCCGGCTGGGCGGCGCCGAGCCGGCGCTCGAACACGGGCGGCTGGCCAACGAGCACCCGCCGGTGCTGCGCAGCCACGACCGGTACGGCCACCGGATCGACGAGGTGGAGTTCCACCCGGCCTGGCACGAGCTGATGCGGGTGGCGGTCGAGCACGGCCTGCACGCCGCGCCGTGGGCCGACGACCGGCCCGGCGCGCACGTGGCCCGGGCCGCCAAGTTCTACACCTGGCGGCCCGACGCCGGCCACGGCTGCCCGATCTCGATGGCCTACGCCGCCGTACCGGCGCTGCGACACGCTCCCGAACTGGCCGCCCGGTACGAGCCGCTGCTGACCGCCCGCTCGTACGACTTCGGGCTGCGGCCGCCGCTGGGCAAGCGCGGACTGCTGGCCGGCATGTCGATGACCGAGAAGCAGGGCGGCTCCGACGTACGCGCCAACACCACCGCCGCGCACCCGCAGCCCGACGGCAGCTACCGGCTCGTCGGGCACAAGTGGTTCACCTCGGCCCCGATGTGCGACGTGTTCCTCACCCTCGCCCAGGCGCCCGGCGGGCTCACCTGCTTCCTGGTCCCCCGCGTCCTGCCCGACGGCACCCGCAACCCGATCCGGCTGATGCGCTTGAAGGACAAGCTCGGCAACCGGTCCAACGCCTCCGCCGAAATCGAGTACGGGCAGGCGACCGCCTGGCGGGTCGGCGACGAGGGCCGCGGCGTGCGGACCATCGTGGACATGGTCAACCTGACCCGGCTCGACTGCGTGATCGGGGCGGCGGCCGGCATGCGCCAGGGCGTGATCACCGCGGTGCACCACGCCACCCACCGGCGCGCCTTCGACCGCTACCTGGTCGACCAGCCGCTGATGCGCAACGTCCTGGCCGACCTCGCGATCGAGTCGGAGGCCGCCACCGTACTCATGCTCCGGCTGGCCGGCGCGACCGACCGGTCCGCCCGCGGCGACGCCACCGAGACCGCGTTCAAGCGCCTCGCCCTCGCCGTGGGCAAGTACTGGGTCTGCAAGCGCTGGCCGGCGCACGCCGCCGAGGCGCTGGAATGCCTCGGCGGCAACGGCTACGTCGAGGAGTCCGGCCTGCCCCGGCTGTTCCGCGAGTCGCCGCTGAACTCGATCTGGGAGGGCTCGGGCAACGTCGCCGCGCTGGACGTGCTGCGCGCGCTGGTGAAGGAACCCCAGGTCATCGAGGCGTTCCAGGCGGAGCTGACGGCCGCCGCCGGAGCCGACGCCCGGCTGGACGCCGCCGCCGGCCGGCTGCGCGCCGAGCTGTCCGACCACGCCGACCTCGAACTGCGGGGCCGCCGCGTCGCCGAACGACTCGCGCTGGTCCTGCAGGGTGCACTGCTCGTACGCCACGGACACCCGGCCGTCGCCGACGCCTTCTGCGCGTCCCGGCTGGGCGGCGACCACGGTACGGCGTACGGCACGCTGCCGGACGGGGTCGACTTCTCCGCCATCATCGCCCGGGCCACCCCGAAGATCGGCTGACGCCGCCCGCCGGCCGCGACGGCGATGCGGCCCTCGGCGATGCCGCCCTCGCGGTGTGGCCCTCGGCGGCCCGGCCCTCGGCGATGCGGCCCTCGGCGGTCCGGCTCACCGGACGTTTCGGCCGAGGGCCGCGACGAGTTGGTCGAGCCAGCGCGCGACCGGGCCGACGGTGAGCATGCCGCTGCCGGCGCCGGCGAGTTCGTCGGCGGCCGGGCACGATCCCGCGCTTCGAGAACGGCTTGGACCACCCGGGCGCGCATCGGTCACAGTCGAATCGTGGCAAACTCCATCGCCGTACGTCATCGTCCCATGGCCGAGATCCTGGAAGGGCTGCACCTCGTGCGGCGCTCCCCCCGGGGTGTCGGCACCCTGGCACTGGCCGTACGCCGGCCCGCCGTGGACGCCCGGGAGCTGATGCCCCGGGCCGAGTTGGACCCCGTCGCCGGGATGGTCGGCGACAGTTGGAGCCAACGGCCCAGCTCGCGGACGGTCGACCGGTCACCGCACCCCGAGATGCAGCTGAACGTCATCAACTCCCGGTTCGTCGAACTGATCGCCGGGCCCGACCGGGACGCCTGGGCGCTCGCCGGAGATCAGCTCTACCTCGATCTCGACCTGAGCGTCGAGACCCTGCCGGCCGGTTCCCGCCTGGCGATCGGCGACCGGGCCGTGATCGAGGTGACCGAAGAGCCGCACAACGGCTGCGCCAAGTTCGCCGCCCGGTTCGGCCGCGACGCCCACAAGATCGTCTGGAGCGAGGAGGGTAAGCGCCTGCGGCTGCGCGGCCTCAACGCCCGGGTGCTGGTCGGCGCGACGATCCAGGCCGGCGATCCCGTACGGCAACTCGACGGCGGTCGCGACGTCGAAGACGTACGCCGGACCGCCGGTCCGGGCGGCCCACCGATCGGCCTCGACCACTGAGGACCAGCGGAGGGCGTCGGCACCTCCGGTGATCTACGCTGAGGGCCGTCGGCTTGCTCGCGGGAGGGTGGATGCCTACGACGGCGGACTACCTCGCGATCACCCCGTCGGCGGCCCGTGCCCAGTGGCGCTCGATCCTCGTCCGGCCGTGGGCCGTCGAGGGCCGCCGGCAGGTCGCCTTCACCCCGGTGGAAACGCTGCTGTGCCTGGCCGCGAGCCTGCTGGTCAACCACCGCCGCTACGGCGCCCGGCACGAGGTGGAGGTCGCCGCCCGGCTGCTCGGCGGTCAGGACGACCTGGCGTCCGTGTACCGGATCATCGTGCGGGCGGCCCGCGACGTCGGCGTCACGGACGACGAACTGCCCGACTTCCTGTACCTGGAGCACGACGACGCGCCGCTGATCCTGCTCGGCCAGGACGAGTTGACCACCGGCGACATTGTCGACGCCGTCCACACGGAGCACCCCGGGGTGACCGATGAACTGACCGAAGTGCTCCTGATCGCCGCGGCGCGTGTGGGGCAGCATCGCTTTGCCCGCGACGTACTGCGCAACCATGGCCACCGCTGCTTGTTCTGCGGGCTGGCGGTGACCATCGACGACCGACGTGCCCCGCGGATGCTCGTCGCCTCCCACATCAAACCGTGGCGTGCGAGCGACCCGCATGAACGCCTCGACGTCGCCAACGGCCTCACCGCCTGCCCGACACACGACGTCGCGTTCGACACCGGTCTGCTCACCGTCAACGGCGGGCTGCGCATCCACATCCACGCCGACCTGCACCGCAGGGTCGACAGCGACCCGGCTCTGCACGCCGCGTTCGGCCGGCCGCCACTCGCCGAGCGTCTCCTCCTGCCCGCCGACGCCCTGCCGCCCCAGCGCGCCTACCTCGACTGGCACCGAACCCACGTGTACCGCGAGGCACGAACCACCTGAGCACGTTGTTCCGCAGCCGCGTGCCCGCACATTCCTTTGGCCGTCACGAACGGTGACCTCGCTGACTGCGACAACATATTTGGCGGTTATACCTGAGAGGCATTTTCATGACTCTCAGGCATAACCGTGACAGATGCGTTCGGTCCTGGCGCGGTGTCCGGGTCGACCGGGCCGGCTCGATCGCCCAGTTCGGCCACGTCATCGACCCGCTGTAGCGCCGCCGTCTCGGCGGACGGCCACGGCCCGGTCAACTCGTCGCGACGAGGAAGTTGCCGTAGAAGATGCCCAGCCCGATCACCGCGCACGTCCCCCCGATGATCCAGAACCGGATCGCCACGTTGACCTCGCTCCACCCCTTCATCTCGAAGTGGTGGTGCAGCGGGGAGTTCAGGAAGACCCGTCGACCGGTGGTCTTGTAGGAGATCCGCTGGATGACCAGCGACATCGTGATGATCACAAAGAGCCCGCCGATGATCGGCAACAACAGGACGGTACGGGTGGCCACCGCCATCGCCGCGATCAGACCGCCGATCGCCATCGCCCCGGTGTCACCCATAATGATCTTCGCCGGAGAGGCGTTCCACCACAGGAACCCCACCAACGCCCCGGCCACCGCGGCGGCCAGCATCGCCACCTCCAGCGGATCCCGCACCTGATAGCAGTACTGGAGACCGCTGGCGTTGTAGCCGCCGGGCGCGATGTCGGCGCACCAGTGCCGGTACTGCCAGAACGCGATCAGCCCGTACGCCACCAGCACCATCACGGACACGCCGGCGGCCAACCCGTCCAGCCCGTCGGTGAGATTGACCGCGTTGGTCGTGGCCAGCACCAGCACCACGAACACCGCGACGGCGCCGTACCGGGACAGGTCCAGCCAGTCGATGTCGCGCACGAACGACAGGCTGGTGCTGGCGACCGTCTGCCCGTTGGTGCTCTCATAGGCCAGCGCCACGATCCCGAACGCCACCCCGACCAGCAACTGGCCGACCAGCTTGCCCCGCTCGCTGAGGCCGGCGCTGTTCCGCTCCCGTACCTTCAGGAAGTCGTCGATGAACCCGATGGCGCCGCTGAAGACGTACACGCCCAGCAGCACCAGCCCCGTCATGGTCGGCCCGACCTGGGCGATCTGCGCCGTCGGCAGGCCGGTCAGGGCCAGGTGTCCGGCGACGTACGCGATCACCGTGGCCACGATGACCACCACCCCGCCCATGGTCGGGGTGCCCTGCTTGACCAGGTGGGTCTGTGGCCCGTCGATCCGGATCGGCTGGCCGAGCTTCAGCCGGGTGAACCCCTTGATGGCCAGGGGCGTGCCGAACAGGGACACCAGGAAGGCAACCGCCGTCGCGATGATCACCGCTCTCACCGGGCAACCGCCTCATCTCCCGCCGGCCCGGGGCCGGCCTCCCGCCACCTCCCAGATCCGGCACCGCAAGCCGTTCACCAGGGTCCATCACCAGGCATGGCCGCTCCGGATGTACCGCCCAGGGTCGGCCGCGCCCGCCGAGGATAGCGGTCGAGTACCCGGCAGAGAAGGACCTGGGACCTGGACGCACGCGCTCGCGGCCCTGGCCGACGCATCGAAGGTTCTTCCCTTCGGCGGGCGGCCGTCCGGGCCGCGCCCGGCAACGATGACGGCATGGACCGCGCGCCCTCGACCCCTTCCTCACCGGCGAGGTTGAACTGACCGGCCGCATCGTCGGAGAAGGGCGACCTGCCGCCCGTCCGGCGCGACAGCTCCATCGCCCCTTGTGGAGGGACGCGGCGACCGAGCGTGACTCACACCGACCACCACATACCGCGAATAGGGTGCTACGTTCGGTGACGAAGTGGAGTGGGTAGGGTTTCTACCCCTGGTTCAGGAGACGAGTCCGACCCTCATCGTCAGGTCACGGGCCACAACTACACCGCGACGGTCACGGCGTGAGCAACCCCGGCAACAGCCCGCTGAGCACCGTACGGTGATCCGCCGCCTGATGACGTGCCGCCACCCGGCCGAAAGCCGCTGCCGCAGAGGGGACAACGACTCCGGCGGGGTGGCAGCGGGAAGCGCGACTTCATTCAAGGCCGCCCGGACCGACGCCAACGCCGGATGCGCCGGCCCGTTGACCACAGCAGACCGATCGCCCAGCTCCGCCGCCAAGGCCGACACGTCGATCTTCAGAGCACGTGCGATCCGATCCAGCATGTGAATGCGCGACGGCAGAATCCGATCCGTCTCCACCGCCTTGGCCCGGTCGGCGCCGCGGCCCACCAACCCAGCACCCTCCGAGTCTTCCCGGACCGCTTCCGGTAGACCTTCAACGCTGCCCGAACGTCAACTCCGCGAGCAATCCACCCGGAACCTCCTCGCGTAGCGCGGGACGCACCACCGGCCCATCCGCCGCCGTCACAGCCGACGCTACCGACCGACCCGACGCCTCATAACCCTCGCACGCGTCGACCAGCGCCCGGCCAGGCGATCCTGACCTCTCGCTTGTAACCTCAGCTAGTCACGCAGACGCCAAAAGAGGCCATATCCATCAATCAGATATGGCCTCTGAGCTGCGTGGGCGATACTGGGATCGAACCAGTGACCTCTTCGGTGTGAACGAAGCGCTCTCCCGCTGAGCTAATCGCCCTCAGCGCCGTGAACTGTACCCGATCCGGTGCCGGGTGCGCACATCCGGGGTCAGTGCGCCGCGAGGACGTCCCGGGCCACGGCGAGGACGTCGATGCCGAGGCTGTACTTGAGCGAGAGCCAGACGACCACCGCCACGAACACCAGTCCGACCGCGCCGAGCAGCAGCCGTACCGGCCACGGCCGGCCGCCGACCCATTGTGTCCAGGCCCGGAGGTGCTGGCGGGTGAACGTGAGCAGCCGACGCGCCCAGTGGAACTCGACCGCCCAGATGGCCAGACCAGCTAGGACGATCAGCCAGCCGGGACCAGGCAAAGGGATGAGGGCCGCGCCGAGTGCCACCACGAGCGCGCCGACGAGGCCGACCACGATCTTGAGCAGGATCCGGCCGGTGGGGTTGGCCCGGATGAGGGCGAGGGCGGTCCTGGCCCGCCGCCAGCGCCGGGCCGCGGCGGTCGCCGGCTCCTCGATCGCGGTACGGCTCTCCGCGTCGCGCCGCTCCTCGGACACCTGACTCCCCGCTCGGAACGCCCGTTTCCGGCCTCGGGATCACCCAGAGCCGATCCACCGGATTGCTCCAATGAGGATGGTTTCGTGGCCATTTCCTCCCCCAGTGTCCCCCGATAGCGTCACTCCAAGGGACGACTGGACGTTACCGGAGTGAGCCGACGCCTGAAGCATCCCGGCCCGATCGCAGCGAGTTACGTGGGCAGAACTGGAAACGCTACCTGAATTCCACCCTTTCAGCAGCGCTTTCGGGCCCCTTCCCACCACTGGGTGAGATCAGCGTATGGCGGAGCGTAGCTACGACGAGCACCTGAGTATGGGAAAAGCGGGCCACGCAGAGCCCGCAGGGGTGCCGGGGGGAGAACGTCCATGAGTGTCATCCGACCGACAGCTGTCGAGGTCGAGACGTCGTTGCGGCTGGTGGCGCCAGACGCCACCGCCTTGCCCGTACGGGCAAGCCTACGCTACGACCCTGCTGACCCGTATGCGGTTCATGTCCTATTTCATGCCGAGTCGGCCGGTGGCGAAGCCGTAAGCTGGTCCTTTGCCCGGGAACTCCTGGTCACCGGCCTGGACGAGCCGGCCGGAATCGGCGACGTCCGGGTCTGGCCGTGGGCGACTCCCCGCGGCGACTTCGTCGCCCTGGCCCTGTCCTCGCCCGATGGCAACGCCCTGTTCGAGGTGCCGCGCAGCGTCCTGGTCCGGTTCCTGCGCCGGACGTACGTGGTGGTCCCGCGCGGCCGGGAGGGCGAGCACCTGGACGTCGACACGGCCGTGACCCGGCTGCTGGCCGGTCGCTGACCGTACGCCGGCGCGGCCGGCGACGGATGGGACCGGCGACGGATGGGACCGGCGACGGATGGGACCGGCGACGGATTCCGTACGCGACGCCGGCGGCGACCGGGGACCGTTTCCGGCACGGCTCAGCCGTGGGTGGTGACTCCGCCGTCCACCGGGATCACCGCTCCGGTCAGATACGCCCCGGCGCGGGAGGCCAGGTAGATGGCGGTGCCGGCCATGTCGTCGGGCCGGCCGATGCGGCCCAGCGGCACCTGGTGCTCGACGGTGGCCCGGGTCTGCGGGTCGTCCAGGGCGAACGCCGTCATCTTGCTCTCGAACGGGCCGGGCGCGATCGCGTTGACCGTGATCCGCTCGGGGGCGAGCTGGTGGGCGAGACTGCGGGTCAGCATGTGTACGGCCGCCTTCGTCGCCGAGTAGGCGTACACCTCCATCCGCGGCACCCGGATGCCGTCGATGGAGCCGATGTTGATCACTCGGGCCGGGTCCTCCGCGGTCGCGGAGGCGCGCAGCGCCGGAAGCAGCGCGGTGGTCAGCCGGAAGACGGCCTTCACGTTGACCGCCCAGAGCTTGTCGAAGGCGCTTTCCGGGTACGCCTCCAGCGGCGCGCCCCAGGTCGCGCCGGCGTTGTTGATCAGTACGTCCAGCGCGTCCGCCCGGCCCCGGACCGCCGCGGCGAGCCGGTCGGCGCCCTCGCCGCTGGACAGGTCCGCCGGAACGGCCACGCAGTCGCCGTACTGCGACAGCGACTCGGCCGCCGCGGCGCAGGCGTCCGGTTTCCGCGAGGAGATGATGACCCGCGCTCCGGCCTCGACGAAGCCTCGGGCGACCATCAGGCCGATCCCCGCGAGCCGCCGGTGACCAGCACCGTCTTTCCGTCGACCGCGAACAGACCCGACATGCGTACCCCTTGCGGTGCAAACCGGCGGCCACCGTCCGGCGGCCTCGACACCCGCACCACCGTACCGGCGGGCCGGCACGGGCGGTCCGCCGGACCCGCGGGTCGATGCGCATAACGTGACGGTCTGGGCGCAGACCATGATCGGGCGTGCATTGCGAGCGCCGGACGGCTACCGTCGGCCCGGTGATCGGTGCAGCTCAGCGCGCTGGTGAAGGTCACGGTGACGAGCCGCGGCCCGCCGTACCGATGATCTCAACAACTACGGTCGGTGATCTTCAGGCGGACGGGCGGTGGCACCGGCCGGTGCTGCTCTCCCGGCACATCCTGCTGCTGGTGACCGCGGGGCACGGCAGCCAGGAGATCGACTTCCACCGGCACCCGTGCCGGCCCGGCACCGCGATCCGGGGCCGGCCCGGGCAACTCGTACGCGGGTTGGGCAGCGCCGGCTTCGACGGGGTGATCGTCTGCTGGGACGACCGGGCGGGCGTCGACGTGGCCGAGGTGGTCGCGGCCCTGGACGAGCGGCCCGGGTCCGACCACTGGCAGCTCACGGGCGAGGACGAGGACGCGGTGATCAGCGAGGTCAGCCAGCTGGTGGTGGACTGCCGGCGGCACCGCGCCGACGGGTTGGCCACCGATCTGCTGCGCCGCCAGCTCGCCGTCCTCCTGCTCCGGCTCGCCGTACTCGTGGAGCAGCGCGCCCCGATGCCCGGGTCGAGCATGCTGACGTACCACCGGCTCTGCCGCGAGCTGGAGCGTTCGTACGGCCGGACCCGGCGGGCCGAGGACTACGCCGACCTGCTGCGCTGCTCGGTGCGGACCCTCACCCGCGCCTGCCTGGCCGCGACCGGCCGCAGCGCCAAGCAGGTCATCGACGCCCGGGTGGCACTGGAGGCGATGCGGCTGCTGACCGCCACCGACGAGCCGGTGGCCGACATCGGCCGCCGGCTGGGCTTTCCGGAGCCGACCAACTTCGGCCGCTTCTTCCACCGCGAGGTCGGACACACCCCCGGGGCGTTCCGCGCGCTGTCGCCCCAGCCGGCGTCCCGGATCTGCCTCGGCGACCCGGATCCGGGGTGACCGTCCGATCGCGAGCGGCGCGCGTCCGGCCTGGACCGACACCGGGTTTGCCGAACAACCGTACGGGGCACAACTGGGCCACCCCGGTCGATGACCCGACGAAAGGAGCGCAGCGATGGGTCTGTTGTTCCGCAAGCGCAAGAAGATTGGCCCGCTGATCTTCAACTTCACCGAGAACGGCTTCTCCTCGTGGAGCATCAAGATCGGACGCTGGTCCTGGAACTCGCGGACGCGTGCACACCGGGTCGACCTGCCCGGTCCGATGTCGTGGCGGCAGGACAAGTCGAAGGCCTGACCGCGTACGCAGGCGGCGCCGGCTCACCGCCGGCGCCGCCTTCTGCTGTCCGGGTCGGCGGAATGCCGGCGGACCCCGGTCGACAAACCGGACAATCGGTGCATGAGGCGACCACGCGGGTACGCGCGCCGGCACCGGCATGCCATCCTGATCTGCCTGCTCATCGTGGTCGCCTACTTCGTGATCCCGGTCGAGCCGGACGTGTCGTCCCTGCGGGTCGTGCTGCGCGCGGTCGGCACCGGGCTCGCGGTGCTGGCGATCGCGCTGCTGGTGGCCCGCCAGGTACGCCAGCAGGCCCGGCAGGGACCCGGCGGGACGTCCGCCGACCTGCTGCGGCTGGCCGTGGCGCTGGTCGGCGGGCTGATGACGTTCGCGCTGGCCGACTACGTGATCCAGTTGAGCGATCCGGACCAGTTCATCGGGCTGCGCACCCGGATCGACGCGCTGTACTTCGCCCTCGCCACGCTGACCACGGTCGGGTACGGCGACGTACACGCGCAGGGGCAGTTCGCCCGGGCCTCGGTCATCATCCAGATGGTGTTCAGCGTCGGGGTGGTGGCGACCGGGGCGTCGCTGCTGATCAAGGGGGCGTCGGAGCGGTCCGGGAGATGACCACGTCCCCGCCGAGCCGGCCCTGCTCCGGGGTCCGACTGACCAGGCCGGCCCCCAACAGCCCGGTGAGCGCGATGGTCACGTCGGCGGACCGGTACACCGTGGCCGTCGTGGCGAACCGGCGCAGCTCGACCACGCTGGCCGGACCGTCGGCCAGCCGGGCCAGCAGTTCCCGGCGCAGCGGTCCGGGGTGCGGCCGCAGCGAGATGTCCAGCAGATGCCCGTCGGGGTCCCGCGGGTCGCGGTAGCGCACCCCGGCATACTCGTCGAGGTCCCAGAGGGCATCCTTGAACGCGTCCAGACCGTGCCCGGACGAGGTGGCGAAGACCACCAACTCGGCCGGCGAACCGTCGTCGGGCACCAATTCCACCTCGGTGACCAGCGGAAAGCCGGCCGCGGCAAGGGTGTCGGCCGGCCGGTCCCGGTCGCGCGCGGCGGCCGGCGTCACGAGCAGCAGTTCCCCGGGCCGGCCGGTGGCCACCGCCCGACAGACCGGCGCGAGCGGCACCGTCGCCGGTGTTGACTCCGGCGCCAACGTGGGGGCCGAAGCCGGTGCCGATGCCGGTGCGCTGCCCGCGGCGGTGACCGGCCGCCGGTCCAGCAGGTCCACATGGGCCAGCAGCGGCGCACCGGCGGCCTGGCTGGCGACGAGCACCGCGGGCAGCGCCGCCGGCCCGCCGGCCACCCGGTGCAGGAACAGGAAGTCGCTCTTCCGCGGGGCCGGCTCCCCGGTCCCCGCCCGGTCGGCCGGCCCGGTCCCCGCCCGATCGGCCGGCCTGTCCGGGGCGAGCACGGCCATCGTCACCTGGCGGCCGCCCAGCCGGTCGGCGAACTCCGCCAACACGTCGAGCGACGCCTCCGGGAGGCCGTCGTCGTCTCCCGCGTACGCCTGCACCAGGGCCAGCCGGCGGCGCGACCGGTGCACGGCGCGGGGCAGCCAGGCGTCCAGGTAACGGACGAGCAGCTCACGCCGCAGGGCGGCGGTGGAGGTACCGGACATGTGTCCGTTCTACCGGTAGCGGTCGCCGGGTGTCACCTCGGCGTCGTCCCAACGACCCGGGTGCCGCCGGCGATCCTCGCCCGACCCTCGGCCACGGCCCCACCGACGGCCCCACCCGACGGCCCGCCGGATCGAGGACGCAGGGGCCGACGCGGCGTGGTCATGACCAAATTGGTCACCGTTCAGCTCTTGTACTGACGGTTGCCAGGCAAGCACGATGGGGCGTGACTCCCGGCTACGGCGAAGTGATCCAGGCAGCGCAGGACCTCGTGGCGGAGGGCGACCTGGCCGGCGCGCAGGAGCTGTTGGACGAGGCGCTCGGCACCGCCGATCCCAGCCCGGCCAACGCTTCGCCGGAGCTGACCGAGGCCGCCGGTCTCCAGGCCCGGATCCTGGTCGCCCTCGGCGAGCCGCACGCCGCCCGGGGCTGGGCCGCCTTCGCGTACGCGGCCACCATGCGGCAGTTCGGCGCGAGCGACCCGCAGACCGTTGCCGCCGCCGCGACGCTGGCCGCGGTGCTGCACCGGGTCGGCAGCGACGCGCGGGCGGCCCGGCTGTACCGGGACGTCATCATCGAACTGACCGCCATGGACGGACCGGAGTCGCTACGCGTCCTCGCGGCACATGCCGACCTGGCCACCGTGGAGTTCGCGCTGGGCCGGTGCGAGCTTGCCCGCAACCGGTTGACCGACGCCTGGGAACTGCACCGCGAGGTCTACGGCGAGGCGCACCCCAGCGGCATCAAGATGCTGGCCCGGCTGGGCGCGATGGAACGCGACTGCGGCCGGTTCACCGAGGCGCACGACCACCTCGCCCGGGCCCGTGAGCTGTGCCGGCGGCACCTGCCCGCCAACGACCCGCTCGCGCAGCAGGTGGCCGCGTTGGCCCGGGCCGCGGCCAACGCCGAACACGTCTGCGCCACGAGCGACCCGGTCGGCGCCGGCTACCCCACCGACACGGCCGACCCCACGGACACCGGCTACCTCGTCGAGCCGGCCCACGCCGACACCGGCTACTCCCACTCCCCCGACGCCGGGTACCTCGCCGGGACCGGCTACCCGACCGACACCGCCCACGCCGCCGGGAACACCGGGAACGCCGGGAACGCCGACAGTCCCTACCCGGACGACGCCGCATACCCGGGCGACGCGTACCCGGGCGACGCGTACCCGGACACCGACACCACGTACCCGGAGGGGCCGGCGCGGAGCCGATGGGCGGCGGGCCGCCGCCGTCGTACGTGCCGCCGCCCCGGCAGCCGGCCCCGGACGACTTCGCGCCGGACGACCACCCGACCGGCAACCATCAGGCCAGCAACCACCTGACCAGCAACCACCTGACCGGCAACCACCCGACCGGCAACCACCCGACCGGCAACCACCCGGCGGCGGACCCTGTTGCGGACCCGCTCACCCGGCAGCACTACCCCTCGCTCAGCGAGGACCCCGACACCCGCTGGTGGCCGCCGGAGGACACCGGACCGGCCGAGACCGCGCAGACGCAGACCACCACGCAGACCACGCGGCCGGAACAGGCGCCGCACGCCGGGCACGCCGCGCAGACCGCGTACGCGGCGCAGCCTCCGCAGACGACACACACCGCGCCGGGCGCACCCACCACCGGGGACAGCCCGACGAGCGGATTCGCGGAGTCCGGGACGTACCAGGATCACCGGTACGAGGGCATCGGGCCGGGGTCGGACGCCCCGACCGACCCGGCGTTCGGCCCGGTCGGCTACCGCAGCCGGGGTGCCGAGGCACCGGCCGTACCGGGCGGGGAGGCCGGAACCGACGGCCCGGCGGCCCCGGACGAGCCCGGCTGGCCCGCGGGCGGGGGTGGTCGGAGGGACCCGGCTGGTACCGGCGGCCCGGTACGGTCAGCGACCCGGCGCAGGCGCGCGCGGCGGCCCGGGCCGGGCTGCGCACGGAGAGCGCGCCCGGGGCGCACCGGCTCCCGGACGTGCGCCGGGCGGAGCGGCTGCCCGCCACCATCCACCGGCCCGCCGAGTCCCGCCGGATGCTGCCGTTCGTGGTGGCCGGGCTGCTGGTCGTGCTGCTCGGGGCGCTCGCCGTCATCGTGGGCTTCGCCCTGGCCGGCGATCCGGCGGCCCCGGGTCCCGAGCCGACCGAGCCGTCGGGGTCGGCGCCGCCGACCGCTGCCAGCAGCGCCGCGGAGACGCCGTCCGCCACGAGCGCGGCCGGAGCGCCGCCCACCGCGGTCCGGCTGCGGGACAACGCGGACAGCGTGACGCTGTCCTGGACCTACCCGGACGGCGCCGAGGGGCCCGTGGTGATCGCGGGTGGGCGCCGGGGCCAGCAGCCGCAGGCGTTCCAGGACCTGCCCGCCGGTACGGAAAGCTTCACCGTGTACGGCCTGAACGCCGGTCTCGACTACTGCTTCACGGTGGGGGTCGTCTACTCGACCGAGTCGGTGGGTCGCTCGACGCAGGTCTGCACGAATCGCAAGCGCTGAGCGTCCGGCTCCGCCGGCGACACCTCCGTCGGCGGCGCGGCGCCGGGTGACACGTCCGCCGGCGGCCCGGCATCGGCCGGCGGCGCGGCGGGCGAGGGCACGGCGGCGGCCGGCGGCGCGGCATCTGCCGGCGGCGCGGCGGCGGGCAGCCGCACCTCGGCCCGCACGCCGGGCTCGGCGTCGCCGAGGGTCACCGTGCCGGCGTGCCGGCGTACCAGGTCGGCCACGATCGCCAGGCCGAGCCCCGCGCCGCCGACGTCCCGCGCCCGCGCGTCGTCCAGCCGAGTGAACCGGCCGAAGACCCGTTCCCGGTCCGCGGCCGGGATGCCGGATCCGTCGTCGGTCACGGTGATCAGTTGGTACGCGCCGTCCGCCCGGACCGCGACCGTGACCCGGTCCCGTGCGTGCCGGACCGCGTTGTCCAGCAGGTTCGCCACGATCCGGCCGAGCACGTCCGGGTCGCCCCGGGTCCACAGCGGCCCGTCGGGCGGTTGCACCCGCACCGGGGGTGCCGGGTAGGGAGCGGCCACGGCCGCGATCAGCGCGCCCAGTTCCACCGCCCGGCCCGGCCCGACCGGGCCGGGCGCCTCGTCGGTGCGGGCGAGCAGCAGCAGGTCGTCGACCAGGCGTCCGAGCCGCAGGTTGTCCGCGAGCAGGTCCTCGGTGAGCGCCGGCCAGTCGGTGCCCGGCCCGAGCCGCTGGGCCACCTCCAACTGGGTTCGCATGTTGGCCAGCGGGCTGCGCAGTTCGTGCGCGGCGTCGGCGATGAACGAGCGCTGCCGCACGCGGGCCGACTCCAACCGGGCCAGCATCCCGTTCAGGGTGACCGCCAGCCGGTGGATCTCGTCCTGCCAGGCGGGCACCGGCAGTTCCCCGGGACGGCCGCTGCGGGTGATCTCCTCGGCGCCGGCCCGCAGCGCCTCCACGGGCCGCAGGGTGGCGCCCACCACCCGCCAGGCGACCACCGCGAGCAACGCCACCAGCAGCGGGAACGCCACCAGGAGGGTGTCCCGGAGCAGTCGTACGCCCTGCACGACGTCGGCCATCGACTTGGCCACCAGCACGGTCCACGGGTCCCCGGCCGGCCCGCCGGTCACCGCCACCACCCGGACCGGGCCGCGCATCCCGAGCCGCTGCCCGGGGATGGTGATCCGGCCCCGGTCGCCGATCCTGGCCCGCTCGTCCGCGTACAGCATCGGGACCAGCCGGTCGGCGTCGATGGAGGCGGCGCGGATCCGCCCGGCCGCGACCACCTGGACCCGGACCTGGCCGCCGGCCACCGGCAGCGGGTCGGGCAGCGCGTCCTGGGTGGCCAGTCGGGCCACCGCGTCGGCGGTCTTGAACGCCTCGTCGTCCACCGTGCGTTGCAGCGCGTAGCCGAGCAGGACGACCAGCAGCAGGCCGCCGACGGCCAGCCCGACGGCCAGGCCGGTCACGCCGAGCGCCATCAGCCGGCCGCGGAGGCCGAACAGCCGCAACCGGACGCCGAGCCGTCGGATCAGGGCGTCGTGGCGCATCTCAGACCAGCCGGTAGCCGGCGCCGCGCACGGTCTGCAGGCGTTCCCGGCCGATCTTGCGGCGCAGGTAGCCGATGTAGACCTCCACCGCGTTGGGCGCCGTGTCCAGGCTGTCGTCCCAGACGTGGTCCAGCAGTTCGGTCTTGGAGACCACCTCGCCGGCCCGCCGCATCAGGTATTCGAGCACCGCGTACTCCCGGGCGGTCAGCTCCACCCCGGCGCCGTCCCGGGTGACCAGCCGGCGGGCCGGGTCCAGGCTGAGGTCGCCGGCGGAGAGCACCACCGGGCGTCGGGGTGCGCCGCGGCGCAGCAGCGCCCGCAGCCGGGCCAGCAGGACCACGTACGAGAAGGGTTTGGTGAGGTAGTCGTCGGCGCCGCAGTCCAGCCCGTCGGCCTGGTCGTACTCGCCGTCCTTGGCCGAGAGCATCAGCACCGGCAGCCAGCACCGCTCCCCGCGCAGCCGCCGGACCACCTCGTAGCCGGAGAGTCCGGGCAGCATCACGTCCAGGATCATCGCGTCGTACCCGCCGTGCCGGGCCAGGTCCAGCCCGGCGGGACCGTCGGCGGCCACGTCCACCGCGAACCCCTCGGCCTGCAGGCCGCGCTGCAGGGCACGGGCCAGCCGGGTCTCGTCCTCCACCACCAGCAGCCGCACGACTGCAAGGGTGCCACCCCGGCTGAGGGATTCCACAGGTGTTCTCAGCACGGTCACAGCGGACTCCAGGCACGATGTGCGACAGGAGGTGCCACAGATGTCCATGTTCAGCAACCGACCGGCCCTGCGTTGGCTGGTTCCGGCTGCCGCCGCGGCGGTGGTCGTGGGCGGCGGTGCCGCGCTCGGCACGTTCGCCGCCTCGGCGCAGCCGGCGCTGCCGCCCCGCACCGCCGCGCAGCTCCTGGTGGACCTGCAGACGGCCCGGTTGGACGGCCTGTCCGGCACGGTTGTCCAGCGTGCCGACCTCGGCCTGCCCAGCCTGCCGGACCTGGGGGCCGGCCAGGGCGAGCTCGACCTGGCGACGCTGGCCAGCGGGACGCACACGCTGCGGGTCTGGTACGCCGGGCCGGAGCGGCAGCGGATCGCGCTGCTCGGTACGCTCGGCGAGACCGACATGATCCACAACGGTTCGGACCTGTGGGTGTGGGCCAGCCAGCGCAACGAGGCGGTGCACCGCACGCTGTCCGAGGCGGAGCGGACCGAGCACCGCGGCCCGGCGTCGCTGGCCAGCGGGGCGCCGGTGACCCCGCAGCAGGCCGCCGAGCGGGCGCTGGCCGCGGTCGACCCGACCACCGAGGTGACCGTCGGCCGGTCGGCGCGGATCGCCGGCCGCGACGCGTACGAACTGGTCCTCGCGCCCCGGGACGCGTCGTCGCTGATCGGCCAGGTGCGGGTGGCGATCGACGCGAAGCAGCACGTGCCGCTGCGGCTGGAGGTCTTCGCCAAGTCCGTCCAGCGCGCCGTGTTCGAGGTCGCGTTCACCCAGGTCGACTTCTCCCGGCCAGACGCGGAGCAGTTCGCCTTCAACCCGCCGCCGGGCACGAAGGTGGTGACCAAGGACGGCGCGCCGGACTCCGCCGGGGCCGGGCCGAAGCTGACCGACCGGCTCGACGCGAAGGGCGGCAGGCCGGCCGACGGCCTGCGTACCGTCGGCGAGGGTTGGACGGCGGTGCTGGTGGCCCGGCCGGACGCCGCCGGCCAGGCGGCCAAGGACGACACGGCCAAGGGCGACGCGGCCGGCGGTGCCGGTCGGGTCGCCGGGGGTGGCGACGGTGCGGCGAAGCTCGATGCCCTGCTGGGCAACCTGCGGAAGGTCGACGGCGACTGGGGCAGCGGCCGGCTGTTCACCAGCCACGTGCTGACCGCGTTGATCACCGACGACGGCCGGGTCCTGGTCGGCGCGGTGACGCCGGACCGGCTGTACGAGGTGGCCCGGACGGACCGTTGAGGTCCGGCGGCGACTGAGGTTCGACGCCGGGACACCGGCGATGGAGGGCGGCACCGACCAGGTGCCGCCCTCCGACGCATGACCTCGGTTCACGGCCGGACGCCCAAGCGCGGTGCCGCGCGGCGTGGCTCGACGATGACGCCGGGTGCGGGGCTGTTCCGCGTCCCGTTGGCCGCCCGGGGGGAAACGCGGTACGCTTCGTCGTTCGCACAAAAAAAGAACGGCACATGAATGGCCGTTCTGCGCGTCAGCCTAACAAATAGGGGGCCAATTTGTCAAGGCAGTCCGGCGGCACCGACATCGATTCCGGCGCCGCTGAGATCGCGCACGAGCAGACGTACGTCTCGGACCTTTACCGCCGCCTCGACGACCTGCGTGACCAGGCGGAACGGCGGCGATCCGGCGCACTGCGCCAGGACGGTGGAACGCAGCAGGAACGGTCGCAGCGGGACAGCACGGTGGCCATGTACACCGATCAGGTGGAACGGTTGAACGCCGTCGAGAACGGATTGTGCTTCGGCCGGCTCGACCCGGTCGACGGGCCACCCCGGTACATCGGCCGGATCGGGCTGTTCGACACCGACGGGGACCACGAACCGTTGCTGGTGGACTGGCGTGCCCCCGCCGCCCGGCCGTTCTACCTGGCGACCGCCGCCGCCCCGGAGGGGATCCGGCGCCGCCGGCACATCCGCAGCCGGTTCCGCACCGTCACCGGCGTCGACGACGAGGTCCTCGACCTGGACGCCGACGGGCAGGCCACCGACCTGACCGGCGAGGCGACCCTGCTGGCCGCGGTCAACGCCAACCGCACCGGCCGGATGGGCGACATCGTGCAGACCATCCAGGCCGAACAGGACCGGGTGATCCGGGCCGACCTGAACGGGGTGCTGGTCGTGCAGGGCGGACCGGGCACCGGGAAGACCGCGGTGGCGCTGCACCGCGCCGCCTACCTGCTGTACACCTACCGGCAGCAGCTCGCCACCCGCGGCGTCCTGATCGTCGGTCCGAACACGACGTTCCTGCGCTACATCTCGCACGTGCTGCCCTCGCTGGCCGAGACCGGCGTGCTGCTGGCCACGGTCGGTGACCTCTTTCCCGGCGTGCGCGCCCGCGCGGCCGAGCCGGACGAGGTGGCCGAGATCAAGGGCCGCGCGGTGCTGGCCGACGTGCTGGCCGCCGCCGTCCGCGACCGGCAGCGGGTGCCCGAGGCCGCGCTGCCCATCCCCGTCGACGAGGACGTCACCCTCGACCTGGAGCCGTCGACCGTGGCGGCGGCCCGGGACCGGGTACGCCGCACCGGGCGGCCGCACAACCTGGGCCGGGAACTGTTCGAGATCGAGATCGTGCACGCCCTCGCGGCGCAGCTCGCCGAGCGGATCGGCACCGACCCGTACGCCGACGACCCGCTCGGTGGCGACGACGCCCCCGGCGATCCGCAGTTGCTCGGCGAGGCGGACCTCGCGGAGCTGCGCCGGGAGCTGGGGGCCAACCCCGCGGTACGGGCGGCGCTGGACGAGCTGTGGCCGGTGCTCACCCCGCAGCGGCTGGTGGCCGACCTGCTGGGTTCGGCCGAGCGGCTGGCCACGGCGGCGCCGCAGCTGTCCGCCGCGGAGCGCGAACTGCTGCTGCGGCCCGCGCTCCCCGGGCCGACGGCACCGTCCGGGACGCCGCCGGCCGGGACCGCCGACGACGGGACGGCGGCGGACTGGACGCCGGCCGACGTGCCGCTGCTGGACGAGGCGGCCGAGCTGCTGGGCGAGGACGACCGGGCGCGGCGGGCGGCGCAGGAGCGCGCCCGCCGGCGCCGGATCGAGTACGCCGAGGGCGCGCTGGAGATCGTCAAGGGCTCCGAGTCGTTCGAGTTCGAGGACGTGGAGAGCGAGATCCTGGCCGCCACCGACCTCATCGGCGCGGATCTGCTGGCCGAGCGGCACACCGGTGCCGAGTGGCTGAGCACCGCGCAGCGGGCCGCCGCGGACCGGCAGTGGGCGTTCGGGCACGTCATCGTCGACGAGGCGCAGGAACTGTCGGCGATGGCCTGGCGGCTGCTGATGCGCCGCTGCCCGAGCCGCTCGATGACGCTGGTGGGTGACGTCGCCCAGACCGGGGCGCTCGCCGGCGCCTCGTCCTGGCGGTCGGTGCTGGAGCCGTACGTGGCGGACCGCTGGCGGCCGGCCGAGCTGACCGTGAGCTACCGGACCCCGAGCGAGGTCATGGCGCTGGCGGCCAAGGTGCTCGCCGACATCGACCCCACGCTGGAGCCGCCCCGCGCGGTCCGGGACGCCGGGGTGCAGCCGTGGGAACTGCTCGTGCCCGACCCGGCCGAGCTGCCCGACCGGCTGGTCGAGCGGGTACGCGCCGAGGTCGAGGCGGTCGGCGAGGGCCGGTTGGGCGTCATCGTCCCGGCCCACGACCTGGACCGGCTGGCCGCCGCCGTGGCCGCGGCCGTACCCGATGTGTCGGTCGGTGCCGATCCGGACCTGGACCGCCGGGTGGTGCTGGTCACCGTCGCCCAGGCCAAGGGCCTGGAGTTCGACTCGGTGCTGGTGGCCGACCCGGACGGCCTGGTCGCCGAGTCCGCGCGGGGCAGCAACGACCTGTACGTCGCGCTCACCCGCACGACCCGGCGCCTGGGCGTGCTGCGGCTCAGCGCTCGGTGAAGTAACCGGTCTCGCTGGCCGGGCCGGCGGCGTCGCTTGTCGACGCGCCGTGCGGGCGGTCCACGCCGCCGGTGGTGGCGTCGCCCGTGGTGGTCGGGGCGACGTCGCCGCCGCTTCGCCGGGGCCGCCGGTGCACGCTGGCCGGGCCGGCGACGCCACCGGTGGTGGTCACCATCCCCGGTGTGTCGGCGGGTCCGCCGTCACGCAGCACGTCCGGGTCGATCCGTCCGTCCGCGGGGTCCTCGATGTCGCGTTCCCGGACCACCCGCCGCTCGTCGGTGGCCGGCACGGTCACCTCGCGGGCCGCGTCGGGGCCGTAGTCTGCCGGGTCCAGCCGCTCGCCGGCCGGTTCCGGTGGTTGCGCCGCGTCGTACCGCACGTTCATCACCTCGCTCGCCAGTCGACAACCCCGGTTGCGTGCCCGTGGCCGGGTGGGATAAACGCCAACCGGCCGGCGATATCCGTTTGCTCGCCGGCCGCCCGGGAAACCCACGCAAGCCCTGACGGTGACCGCGGGTGCGGGCACGGCCGGGGTTGTTGGAAGAAGGTGCAGCCTCATCGAATCCGAGGAGGAAAAGATGAGCACGCAGACGCAGATGAACAGGGCCACCGCTCAGCAGCCGGACACCCGCCGGATGGCGGACGCCGACACCCGGCAGATGCCGGACATGGCGACGGCGCGGCCGATGCCTGACGGCGCTCGGTCGCCGGCACCGGGCACCGAGACCAAGCCCGCGGTGCTGTCGACGGAGTTCTGGGTCTACCTGGCCGCGGTCGGCGGTGTGCTGCTCGCCTCGTGGTGGGTCGGCTCCAGCGGTAACGGCCCTGGGGTGGACATCTTCCAGGCCAACCAGGCCTGGTGGCTGATCACCCTGCTGACCATCGCCTACCTGGGTAGCCGGGGTCTGGCGAAGCTGGGCAGCAACTGGCGTCACCGGGGACGGTGACGTCCGCCGGATGACCCTGCCGGGAGCCGCCCGGCGCCGCTGAGCGCCGTCGGTCCACCCGGGAGCCATCCGGCAACGAGATCACGACCGCGGCCTCCGGAGCGCATGCTCCGGAGGCCGCACCCATTTCCGGTACGCCCCGACGGGGGCCCGGACCCGGAGCCGGACCGGCGGATCGGACCGGCGGGTCGGACCGGCGGGTCAGACCCGGCGGGTCAGACCCGGCGCCGGCCGTACGTGCCGGCGACGATGGCGACGCCGATGGCGGCGAAGATGACCTGGAGGAAGAACTCGATCCAGTCGAACCCTGCGGTGTCCTTCACGCCGAACGCGCCGGCCACGATCGTGCCGAGCAGCGCGGCCACGATACCGATGACGATGGTGAGCCAGATCGGAAGGTTCTGCTTGCCCGGTACGACGAGTCGGCCCAGCGCACCGATGATCAGACCGACGACGATCGCAACGAGGATGCCGGTGACGGTCACAGTCAGCTCCTTGGGGTGAGAAATCTGCTCCCGTTCGGCGGAACGAGGCAGCCCCGAAGGTGCCCAGCGCCGTCGGCGGCCAAACCCGATCGATCGGTTGCCCGCGCGCGGAGGTCCCCGCCGCCATGCCGTCCCGAACCGGTGATCGTGGATTTCCGGCGCCCACCCGGGGCACCGGAAATCCACGATCGACACGGTGGGACCGCGCGCGGCGGCCGGATCAGCTCGCCGTGCAGCTCGCCGTCGGGGAGACGCCGGTGCCGCTGGCGGTGAAGCCGAGCGAGGTGCTCGCACCCGCGCCGAGGCTGCCGTTGTACGCCGCGTTGCGGGCGGTCACCGTGGATCCGCTGACGGTGACCGTGGCGTTCCAGGAGTTGGTGATCTGCTGGCCGCCGGGCCAGGTCCAGGTGACGGTCCAGCCGGTGATCGCCGAACTGCCGGCGGTCACCTTGACGTCACCCTGGAATCCGCCGGGCCACTGGTTGGTCAGCGTGTAGGTGGCGGTGCAGGTGCGACCCGCCGGCGGCGTGGTCGGCGGGGCGGTCGTCGGCGGAGCCGTGGTCGGCGGGGTGGTCGTGGGCGGGGTGGTGGTCGGCGGGGTGGTGGTCGGCGGAGTCGTCGTCGGCGGGGTGCTGGAGTAGACGCTCGCGACCTTGGCGGTCTGCTTGATGCCGTTGGCGCCGTTGAAGATCCGCTCACCCCAGCTGGTCAGCTGGTTCTTGTTGAAGTTGGTGGCCATGTCCAGGTACTCCACGCCGCCGCTGTTGCCGCTCCACGACCAGCCGAGGTAGCCGATGCCGTTGGCCTGGCTGTAGGACATGATCGTGTCCTCGTCCGGGTTGCCGTCGGAGTGGTCGAAGCCGAACTCCCCCACCGCGATCGGCAGGCCGGCGGTGCGGAACCGACCCAGGTAGTCGGTGACCTCCGCGGCGGTGTCGAAGACGCCGTACATGTGGATCGAGAAGAGGGTGTTCTTGTTCGGGTCGGCGTTCCACACGGTGGAGGCGTTGTCCCGCATGGTGAAGGTCCAGTCCTGACCCCAGTTGGGCGCGTCGACCATGATCGTGTGGTTGAACCCGTTGCTGCGCAGCCGCTTGACGGCGTTGGCCGTGTCCGTCGCCCAGGTGCTGTAGCCCTGGTTGCCGTACGGCTCGTTGCCGATGTTGATGATGGTGTACGCCTCCTGGCCGGTGAGCACGCTCTTGAGGGTGAGCCAGTAGTCCACCGCGCGGTCCAGGGTGATCGCGGCGCCTTCCTCGCCGTAGCCGGTGGTGTCGTGCACCTCCAGCACGCAGATCAGCCGGTTGGCCTTGCACAGCGAGATGACGTTCGCGACGTCGCTCGGGCTGTTCTGCGTCCACCGGTCGCCGCTGCTCAGCACGACCCGCACGGTGTTGGCGCCCAGCGACGCGATGTCGGCGAACGAGCCGGTCTGTTGGGGATACCAGGTGTGCGCGTGGTTCACTCCGCGCATCACGAAGGCGTTGCCGTTGGCGTCCATCAGCTTGCCGCCGCTGATGTAGAAGCCGGCGGCGGCCTGCGCGGGTTGGACGATGACGAATACCGCCGCGAACAGGGCGAGCAGCCCCGCCGCGAGGGCGGACAGGCGGGTTCTCATGGGCCTTACCTCGTTGACCGGGCGTCCCGGCAGCGGGACGCGGGGAGGGCCGCGCCCGGACGGACGCGGAAGGGGTCGCGCCAGCCGGCGGCGCGGGGAGCGCCGGCGCTGACGCCCGGGGTCCGCGCGCCAGCGGTGGGGACGCGCGTCGCCGCCGCGCACCCGTGGGGGCGCGGCGTTTCGGGAGCTGTAGCCCGGACAGCGCCCGCCGGCTCGATGCGTACCGGTCTCTGCCCTTAACCGGTTAAGCGCCGCCGACTGTACCGGCCGGAGCCGCAGACAGTCAAGGCCATCACTATCTGCGACCCGCTCGCCGGCCACCGGTTCGGGACGTCCCGCAGGGGGTACTGGCCCGGGGGCCGATCGGAGCGAGGAGGACCGCCGTGGTCGCAGTGGGATACACGCTGATGTGCGAACAGGCCGGGCCGCGGCAACTGGTCGACCACGCGGTCCGGGCCGAGGACGCCGGCTTCGACCTGGTGGCGATCTCCGACCACTACCACCCGTGGCTGGAATCCCAGGGGCATTCCCCGTACGCCTGGTCGGTGCTCGGCGCGGTCGCCCACGCGACCACCCGGATGGACCTGATGACGATGGTGACCTGCCCGACCCGCCGCTACCACCCCGCCGTGGTGGCGCAGAAGGCCGCCACCGTCGGTCTGCTCTCCGGCGGCCGGTTCACCCTGGGCCTCGGCGCCGGGGAGAACCTCAACGAACACGTGGTGGGCGGCTGGCCGCACGTGCAGGAACGGCACGAGATGCTGGAGGAGGCGCTACAGATCATCCGGCCGCTGCTGGACGGCGAGACGCTCACCTACTCCGGCGACCACTTCAGCGTGCCCGAGGCGTACCTGTGGGACCGGCCGGACACCCCGGTGCCGGTCGCCGTGGCCGCGTCCGGGCCGTCGTCGGTGGAACTGGCCGCCGAGTACGGCGACGCGCTGATCAACACCGAGCCGGACCCGCGGGTGGTGGACCTCTTCGACGACGCCGGCGGCGCCGGCAAACCGCGGTACGGGCAGGTGGCCATCTGCTACGGCCCGGACGAGCGGGAGTGCCGCCGGATCGCGCACGACCAGTTCCGGTGGTCCGGGCTGGGCTGGAAGGTCAACGCGGACCTGCCCGGACCGCCGTCGTTCGACAGCGCGACCGCCTTCGTCCGGGAGGAGGACGTGGCCCGCGCCGTCCCGTGCGGGCCGGACGTCGACGCGCACGTCGCGGCCTTCAAGAGGTTCGTCGACGCGGGCTTCACGCACGTGGCGGTCGTGCAGATCGGCGGCAACAGCCAGCCGCTGTTCCTCGACTGGGCCCGGGACGAGTTCCTCCCGCGCCTGCGCGACCTGTGACCGCGCCCGGGGCCGGGACCCCCGGGCTCGACGTCGAGCGCGGGTGGACCCCGCGGACGCCCGCGGGGTTGGCCCCCGCGGTGCCCCGGACGCCGCTGCGGGTGGGCGGACCGGTCTAGCCGGCCGGCATGTCCGCCGCGCGGGCGATGACCTGGTCGATCATCCCGTAGTCGCGGGCCTCGGTGGCGGTGAACCAGCGGTCCCGGTCGGAGTCCCGCTCGATCTCCTCGGCCGTGTGTCCGGTGTGCCGGGCCAGCAGTTCGTACGAGGTCCGCTTCACGTGCAGCATGTTCTCGGCCTGGATCGCGATGTCCGCCGCGGTGCCGCCGAAGCCGCCGGAGAGCTGGTGCATCATGATCCGCGAGTGCGGCAGTGCGTACCGCTTGCCCGCGGTGCCGCAGCAGAGCAGGAACTGCGCCATCGACCCGGCCAGGCCCATGGCGATGGTGACCACGTCGTTGTTGACGAACTGCATCGTGTCGTAGACCGCCATGCCGGCGCTGATCGAGCCGCCCGGCGAGTTGATGTAGAGCTGGATGTCCCGGTCCGGGTCGTCCGCGGCGAGCAGCAGGATCTGGGCGCAGATGACGTTGGCCGAGTCGTCGGTGACCTCGGTGCCGAGGAAGACGATCCGTTCCCGCAGCAGCCGGTCCAGCACCGCGTCGCCGAACGAGGCGGGCGCCTCCGTCCGCATCCAGACGCCCATCGAGTTCGTGCGCATGGCCACCTCCGTACCCCGGCGGGACGCCGACCGTCCCGGCCTCCGACGGATCCAGCCTTGCCCACCGGTACGGCCGGGGGCACCCGATTCTGCCCGCGGGAGATCTGCCGCCAGCAGAATCCTGCCGCCGCGCACCGCGACCGCCCGCGCCGCGGCGGCGACGGGCCGGCGCCACGTCGGCCGAAACCGCCCGCGCCACGTCGAGAACGGGCCGGTAGAGTGGCCGCGCACCGGCGCCCGCGCCGACCGAGGGAGACCAATGAAGATTGTCGATGCTCGGGTCATTGTCACCTGTCCGGGCCGGAACTTCGTGACCCTGAAGATCGTCACCGACGAGGGTGTCACCGGGGTCGGCGACGCCACGCTCAACGGCCGCGAGCTGGCCGTCGAGGCGTACCTGCGCGAGCACGTGGTGCCGCTGCTGATCGGCCGCGACCCGGCCCGGATCGAGGACACCTGGCAGTACCTCTACCAGGGGGCGTACTGGCGGCGGGGTCCGGTCACGATGAGCGCGATCGCGGCGGTGGACACGGCGCTGTGGGACATCAAGGGCAAGGTCGCGGGACTGCCGGTCTACCAGCTGCTGGGCGGCCGGTCCCGGGAGGGCGTCACGGTGTACGGGCACGCCAACGGCGAGACGCCGGAGGAGGTGCTGGTCGAGGTGGCCCGGTTCGTGGACCTGGGCTACCGGGCGGTGCGGGTGCAGTGCGGCGTGCCGGGCCTGGCCAAGACGTACGGGGTGAGCGCCGACAAGATGTTCTACGAGCCGGCCGACGCGGCCCGGCCGACCGAGACCACCTGGTCGACGCAGCGGTACCTGTCCCACACCCCGTCGGTGTTCGCCCGGGTCCGGGACGAGTTCGGGCCGAACCTGCAACTGCTGCACGACGTGCACCACCGGCTGACCCCGATCGAGGCGGGCCGGCTGGGCCGCAGCCTCGAACCGCACGCGCTGACCTGGATGGAGGATCCGGTCCGCGCCGAGTTGCAGGAGGGCTTCCGGCTCATCCGCCAGCACACCACCACCCCGATCGCCACGGGCGAGGTGTTCAACAGCGTCTGGGACGCCACGCAGCTCATCTCCGAGCAGCTCATCGACTACATCCGGATGACCGTGGTGCGTGCCGGCGGGATCAGCCACCTGCGCCGGGTCTTCGACTTCGCCGCCCTGCACCACGTGCGCAGCGGTTCGCACGGCGCCACCGATTTGTCGCCGGTGTGCATGGCCGCCGCGCTGCACCTGGACATCTCGATCCCGAACTTCGGGCTGCAGGAGTACATGCGGCACACCGACGAGACGGACGCGGTGTTCCCGCACGGGTACCACTTCGCCGACGGCTACCTGCACCCGAGCGAGTCGCCGGGCCTCGGGGTGGACATCGACGAGGAGGCGGCGGCCCGCTACCCCTACTCCCCCGCGTACCTGCCGGTGAACCGGCTGGAGGACGGCAGCCTGCACCCCTGGTGAGGTGGGCCCGGCCGCCGGGCTCGGCCGGCGGCGCGGCCCCCGGTCGGCTCGGCCGGCGGCGCGGCCCCCGGTCGGCTCAGCCGGCGGCCGGCTCAGCCGGGCCGGGCTTGGCCAGCACCTCGGCGAGCCAGCGCAGCTGCCGGCGGACCTGTACGGCCTCGCCGCCCTCGTGCTGGTTGAACGGGTAGACGTGGACCTCCCGGTCCGGACTGTCCGGCCGGCCGTTGGCGGCGCCGTACTGGTTGTAGGCGGCGAAGCCGGTGCTGGGCGGGCACACCCGGTCGCGCAGCCCGATCCCGAACTGGGCCGGTGCGGTGGCCCGGCGGGCGAACGTCACGCCGTCCACGTACGAGAGGGTGTGCCGGACCTGCTCCTCGGCCTCCCGATGGACCGCCAGGTACTGCGCGACCTCGCCGTACGGCCCGTCGTCGGTGATCTCGATGGCCCGTTGGAGGTGGCAGAGGAACGGGGCGGTGGTCAGCATCGCGGTCAGGTCGGGGACGAGCCCGGCCACCGCGATGGCCAGCCCGCCGCCCTGGCTGTTGCCGGCCGCCACGACCCGGTCCGGGTCGACGCCCGGCAGCTCGCGGGCGGCCTGCACGGCCCGCACGGCGTCGGTGATCAGGCGCCGGTAGTAGTAGTCGTGCGGGGAACGGATGCCCCGGGTCACCGCCCACGGCCCGTCGGCGGTGGTGCCGTACGGGTCGGCGGTGTCGCCCGGCCCGTACTGCCCGGCCTGCCCGCGCGAGTCCATCAGCAGGTGCGCGTAGCCGGCGACCGACCAGGTGAGCCGCTCGTGCGGCAGGCCGCGACCGCGGCCGTACCCGACGTATTCGACCACGACCGGCAGCGGGGTGTCGACCCCGGCCGGGCGGGTGTACCAGGCACGCACGGGGGCGCCGTCGTAACCGGCGAACGTGACGTCCCAGGTCTGCACCAGACGCAGGTCGGTCGGCTCCGGGGACACCTGCACGAGCGCCGGCCGCTGCGCGGCGCGCTCCAGGGTCGAGCGCCAGAACGCGTCGAAGTCCGCCGGCTCGGCCACGTCCGGCGCGTACCGGCGAAGCTGGTCAAGCGGTAGGTCGAACTGGGCCATCGGTCCTCGCAGGGGGGTCGGCGGTCCACTCCTGATCCTCGCGCCCGCCGAGCGGCGACGGCCCCGCCGGACGCGGAAGATCGAAAAAGTTCGAGAACCTTAACACGCCGCTCACCGCGGCAGCCGCCCCCGCGAAGCGGTGATCGTGCACGGAACGTACTGGTGATCTTCGCGGTGTGCAGCCGCGCTGGTCGGCCGGGACACGGGCCGAAACCGGCTCGTGACCTGTGGAGTGAGCCTTGACACCATCAGCCGGCGGACCTAAATTTCCCCGCACGGATACCGCAACTTTTACAGAAAGTTTCGAACGCCGAAATCCTGGTCAGCACCACGAGGGCCGCAACCCGGTCGGCACGACCTGCGCCGCATGAGGAGTCCGAGGATGAGTATCCACACGACGGCGGAGGCGGAGCCGACGCCGGGCGCGGGAAGCGCCCGGTCCGGCCGAGCCCGACCGGTACGCCCGCACCGGCCCGCCTGGCGCCGAACGCTACGCCGCGACTGGCAGTTGTACTCGCTGGTTGTCCTGCCGCTGCTGTTCTTCGTCATATTTCGTTACCTGCCCATGCTGGGCAATATCATCGCTTTCCGCCGATACCACCCCGGCGGCAGCCTCTTCGGTGACGAGTGGGTCGGCATGCACTACTTCCGGCTCATTGTTAACGATCCCACTTTCTGGCGGGTCTTCACCAACACCCTGATCCTGGGCGCCCTGACGCTGATCTTCGTCTTCCCGATGCCGCTGATCCTGGCGCTGCTGCTCAACGAGGTCCGGACGCTGCCGCTCAAGCGGTTCGTCCAGTCCATCTCGTACCTGCCGCACTTCCTGTCGATCGTGGTGGTGGCCGGCTTCATCGTCGAGATGCTGTCGATGAACGGCGTGGTGAACGAAGGGCTACGGGCGATAGGCCAGGAGGGCGTGCCCTTCCTGCAAAAACCGGGGTGGTTCCGGACGATCTACGTCTCCTCCGAGATGTGGCAGACGGTCGGCTGGGGCACCATCCTCTACCTGGCCGCGCTGACCACCATCGACCAGAACCTCTACGAGGCGGCCCGGATCGACGGCGCGAGCCGGTGGCGGCAGACCTGGCACGTGACGCTGCCGGGCATCCGGCCGACCATGATGACGCTGCTGATCCTCAACATCGGCACGTTCATGGCGATCGGCTTCGAGAAGATCCTGCTGCTGTACAACCCGCTGACCTACCCGACCGCCGACGTCATCTCGACCTACCTGTACCGGGTCGGCGTCGTGTCCGGCAGCTTCAGCTACGCCGCCGCCATCGGGCTGTTCGAGTCGGTCATCGGACTGATCCTGGTGCTCTCGGCCAACGCCATCTCCCGTCGTCTAGTGGGGACCGCCCTGTGGTAACCGTCATCGACCCGAGTGCGCCCGGCCGGCCGGTCCGGACCAACCTGCGCACCCCCCGCACCCGCGGCCCCCGGACCACCCGCGGATACCGGGTCTTCCAGGTCTTCAACGCCATCTTCCTGACCGGTGTCGTGGTGTTGACGCTGTTCCCCTGGTCAACATCCTGGCGCGGTCGTTCAGCCAGGAGCACTACATCGTCGCCGGCGAGGTCACGCTCTGGCCCAAGGGCTTCACCACGCAGACCTACCGGCACGTGATGGACGACCCGATGTTCTGGACCAACTACCGCAACACGATCGTGTACACCACGGTGGCCACGCTCATCGCCATGGTGCTGACCACCAGCTACGCGTACGTGCTGTCCAAGCGGCACCTGCGGGGCCGGACGGCGCTGATCGGCGTCGCGCTGTTCACGATGTTCTTCAACGGCGGGCTGATCCCCAACTACGTGCTGGTCAGCAACCTCGGGCTGCGGAACACCCTGTGGGCCATCGCGCTGCCCAACGCCATAAGCGTCTTCAACCTGCTGGTGATGAAGGCGTTCTTCGAGAGCCTGCCCAGCGAGTTGGAGGAGGCCGCCGCGGTCGACGGCCTGAACACGTACGGCATCCTGCTGAGGGTCGTGCTGCCGCTGTCCAAGGCGGTGATCGCCACGATGATCCTGTTCTACGCGGTCTCGTTCTGGAACTCGTGGTTCTCCGCGTTCCTCTACATGGACCGCCTGGAACTCCAGCCGGTCACCGTGTACCTGCGCAACATTCTCGCCGGCCTCAGCGGTACCGACGTCGGCATGTCCAGCGACACCGCCCTGCAGATCCAGGCGAACGTCAAGGCCGTGGCGGTCGTGCTCACCTGCCTGCCGATCACGCTCGTCTACCCCTTCATCCAGCGGTACTTCGTATCCGGCGTGATGCTCGGCGCCGTCAAGGGCTAACCCGTCTCTCTCGTACCCCTCGAAAGGACCCACCCCATGCACGAGCTATCCAGGCGCAGGCTGCTGTTCGGGGCAGCCGGCGTCGCCGGCGCCGCCGCCTTCACCCTCGCCGGCTGCGGCAGCGACAGCAGTTCCAAGGACAGCAAGGACCTGTCCAAGAACAAGGTCGGCGCCATGGACGACTTCGGCGTCGGCACCCAGTTCAAGGCCACCGCGCCGATCAAGTTCTCGATCGCGGTGCTGAGCAACCCGGGCTACCCCTACAAGGCCGACTGGATGTTCTGGTCCGAGCTGAGCAAGCGGACCAACATCAGCTTCGACCCGACGGTGATCCCGCTCAGCGACTACAACCAGAAGCGCAGCGTGATGATCAGCGGCGGCAACGCCCCCTCGATCATCCCGAAGACGTACCACCCGGGCGAGGAGGAGTACATCGCCTCGGGTGCGATCCTGCCGGTCAGCGACTACCTCGACCTGATGCCGAACTTCAAGGACAAGGTCGCCAAGTGGAAGCTGGAGAGCAACATCGACGGCCTGCGCCAGGCCGACGGCAAGTTCTACCTGCTGCCGGGCCTGCACGAGGCCGCCTGGCAGGACTACACCCTGGCCGCCCGCACCGACGTCCTTGAGAAGCTCGGCATCGCCACGCCGCAGACCTGGGACGACATCACCAACATGCTCCGGGCGATCAAGCAGGCGTACCCGGACAAGTACCCGCTGTCCGACCGCTGGAGCAACGCGCCCGGCCCCGGCGCCAACAACCTGCTGGGCATCCTCAGCACCGCGTACGGCACCTACGCCGGCTGGGCCTGGCAGAGCACCCACTGGGACGACGGCGCCAAGAAGTTCGTCTACAGCGGCTCCATGGACCAGTACAAGCAGGTCGTCCAGTACCTCAACACCCTGGTCTCGGAGAAGCTGCTCGACCCGGAGAGCTTCACCCAGAGCGACGAGGACGCGCGGGCGAAGTTCGCCGCCGGCAAGTCCTTCGTGATCAGCACCAACGCGCAGGAACTGGTCAACAGCTACCGCAAGGACATCGCGAAGATCTCCGGCGCCACCGTGGCGAAGCTGCCGCTGCCGGTCGGACCGATGGGTCCGGTCCTGGACGGCACCACCCGGCTGGAGAACGGCCTGATGATCTCGTCGAAGGCGCGGGACAGCGAGAACTTCGTGGCCATGATGCAGTTCATCGACTGGCTGTGGTACTCCGACGAGGGCGAGCTGTTCGCCAAGTGGGGCGTCGAGGGGACCACCTACACCGGCGACGTCAACGCCGGCACCTTCAAGCTGGCCTCCGACGTCGACTGGGCCGGCCTGAACCCGGGCGCCTCGAAGGCGCTGAACGCCGACTTCGGGTTCTCCAACGGCGTGTTCGCCTACGGCGGCAGCACCAACCTGCTCAACTCGCAGTTCCCGCAGGAGGAGCAGGAGTACCAGAAGCTGATGAACCAGCGCCAGACGCTGCCGCTGCCTCCGCCGAAGCCGCTCAACGCCGACGAGCGCGAGCAGGCGACGCTGTGGGAGAGTGGGCTGCGCGACCACGTCGACCAGCAGACCCTCAAGTTCATCCTGGGCGAGCGGCCGCTGAGCGACTGGGACGCGTACCTTTCCGAACTCAAGGGCAAGAGCATGGACCAGTACGTGGACACCGTGAACAAGGCGTACGAGCGGTTCCAGAAGGAACACGGCTGACCCGTGCCCGCTCGGATCAGCGTTCCCGACACGTCCCTGCGCCGGCTGCCCGACGCCTGGCGGCAGTGCGTCGGCACCGGCCGCTTCGACCTGGCGTTGCGACAGGACTACCAGGAGTCGTTGGCGCTGATCCAGCGGGAGATCGGCTTCCGGCACATCCGCGGCCACGGGCTGCTCAGTGACGGTCTGGGCGTGCACCAGCCGTACGAGCACGCCGGGTCGCGGGGGACGAGGTACGCGTTCACCTACCTGGACCAGGTGGTGGACGCGTACCTCGCCCTCGGGATCCGGCCGTTCGTGGAGTTGGGCTTCATGCCCTCCGGGCTGGCCTCCGGCGACCAGACGGTGTTCTGGTGGCGCGGCAACGTCACCCCGCCCCGCTCGCACGCCGACTGGGCCGACCTGGTCCGGGCCACCGTGACGCACCTGATCGACCGGTACGGCCTGGACGAGGTGCGCCGCTGGCCCATCGAGGTGTGGAACGAACCCGACCTGGACGTCTTCTGGGCGGGCGCGGACCGGGCCGCCTACCACCGGCTGTACGAGGTGACGGCCACCACGATCAAGGAGGTGGACGCCGGGTTGCAGGTCGGCGGGCCGGCCGTCTCCCCCGGCGGACCGGAGTGGCTGCTGCCGTTCGCCGAGTTCGTCACCGAACGCGCGGTGCCGGTCGACTTCGTCAGCCGGCACGCGTACACCTCGGGACCGGCCCGGCACGTGCCGTTCGGTACCCGGCAGACGCTCGCCCCGGCCGGCCGGCTGCTGGAGCAGTTCGCCCAGCCGCGCCGGGATCTGGCCGGCACGCCGCTGGCCGACCTGCCCGTGCACATCACCGAGTTCAACTCCTCGTACCGGCCGGACAACCCCGTGCACGACACGGCGTTCAACGCCGCGTACCTGGCCCCGGTCCTGGCGGCCGGCGGCGACCTGGTCGACTCGTTCTCGTACTGGACCTTCTGCGACGTGTTCGAGGAGGTGGGCATCCCGACCACGCTGCTGCACGGCGGGTTCGGGCTGCTCGCCCACCGGCAGATCAAGAAGCCGACCTACCACCTGTACGCGTTCATGGCCCGGCTCGGTGAGCAGGTCCTGGCGCACGGCGACGATCACCTGGTCACCCGGGACGGCACCGGCCGGATCGCGGTGCTGGCCTGGGCGCCGGTGGACGTCACCGGCCGGGACCCGGCGCCGCAGCGGCACACCGTACGGCTGTCGGTGCCGGTCGGGACCGGCACCGCGGCCTCGGCCTTCCTGCTGCGCTCCTCGGTCAGCGAACAGGACGGCAACGTCTGGGCGGCCTGGTGCGAGATGGGCTGCCCGGCCTCGCCGCGGGAAGGGCAGCTCGACGCGCTGCGCGCGGCGGCCGAGCCGGCCCGGCGGCACGCGAGCCTGCCGATCGAGTCCGGCCGGGTCGCCCTCGACCTGGAACTGTCCCGGCACGAGGTGACGCTGGCCGAGCTGACCCCGGTGGTCGACGAGACCCCGCCCTGGTGGCACGACGGCCTGCCGCTGCTGGCGCGGGAGGACCAGCCGTGAGCGAGCCGCGTTCGCAGTTCGGCGTCGGGCCGCTGTCCAAGGTCGCGGCGCTGCTCTACACGCTGCTGACGATCGAGCTGCTGGTGCTGCTCACCGCCGCGCCCGGCCTGGTGCCGCTGGTCCTGCTGGACCTCGACGCCAGCAACATCCCGCTGGTCGCCGCCTGCGCCGTACCGCTCGGCCCGGCGCTGTCCGCGGCCGTGTACGCGCTGCGCCGCCGCAGCCTCGACCTGACCGACCTGCACCCCGCCCGGGCCTTCTGGCGCGGCTACCGGGCCAACGTGGCGCAGACGCTGCTGGTCTGGGTGCCGCTGCTGCTCCTGCTGACCGTCCTGACGGTCAACCTGGCCCACTTCGGGGACGCGGCGGTGCCGGGATGGTGGGCCGCGCTGCTGCTCCTGATCGCCCTGCTGGCCGGCTTCGCCGGGCTCAACGCGCTGATCATCGTCTCGCTGTTCACCTTCCGCACCCGCGACGTCATCCGGCTGGCCGTGTACTTCGTGGCCCGTACCCCGAAGGTCACCATCGGCAACGTCGGCCTGCTCGTGGTGGCGGCCGGCATCGCGGCGCTCGTCTCGGTGCCGGCGCTGGCCCTGATCGCCTCGCTGTTCGCGCTGGCCCTGCTGGCCAACGGCGCCCAGCTGATCGACACCATCACCAAGGAGTTCACGGCGTGACCCTGCCGGCGACCACCCGGATCCCCTACGGCGGCGACTACAACCCGGAACAGTGGCCCGAGGAGGTGTGGGAGCAGGACTACCGGCTCTTCGACGCCGCCCGGATCGACACCGTGACCCTCGGCGTCTTCGACTGGGCCCTCACCCAGCCCGCCGAGGACGTGTACGACTTCACCCTGCTGGACCGGATCGTCGAGCGGGCCGCGGCGCAGGGCCGGCGGATCTGCCTGGCCACCGGCACCGGCGCGCACCCGCCGTGGCTGGCGCGCAGGTATCCGGAGGTGACCCGGGTCGACTTCGAGGGGCGCCGGCACCGGTTCGGCCAGCGGCACAACTCCTGCCCCAGCTCCCCCGCCTTCCGGCGGCTCTCCACCGAGCTGGCCCGCCGGGTCGCCCGGCGGTACGCGGGCAACCCGGCCGTGCTGGCCTGGCACGTCGGCAACGAGTACGGCGGCGCCTGCTACTGCGAGCTGTGCGCCGCGGGCTTCCGGGACTGGCTGCGGGAGCGCTACGGCACCCTCGACGCGCTCAACACGGCCTGGTACACGACGTTCTGGGCGCACACCTTCACCGACTGGGCCGAGATCGAACCCCCGTCGGCGCTCACCGAACACTGGCGCGGCCCGGACCACACGGCCTTCCAGGGCATCACCCTGGACTACCTGCGGTTCATGTCGGAGGCCATGCTCACCAACTTCCGGGACGAGTCGGCGGCCATCCGCGAGTCCAGCCCGGACCTGCCGATCACCACGAACTTCATGGGCATGTACCGGCCGATCGACTACCACCGCTGGGCCCCGTACCTGGACTTCGCCTCCTGGGACAACTACCCGCCGGACGACGACTCGGCGGCGCGGATGGCGCTCACCCACGACCTGATGCGCGGGCTCAAGGACGGCCAGCCGTTCTGGCTGATGGAGCAGACCCCCAGCTTCACCGCGTGCCGCGACGTCAACCCGCTGAAGCGTCCGGGGCTGATGCGGCTGTGGAGCTGGCAGGCCGTGGCGCACGGTGCCGACGCGGTGCTGTTCTTCCAGATGCGCGCCTCCCGCGGCGCGTCGGAGAAGTACCACGGCGCGGTCATCGGGCACGCCGGCCGCTCCGACACCCGGGTGTTCCGCGAGGTGGCCGAGCTGGGCGCCGAGCTGGAGCGGCTCGGCGGGGCCACGCTGGGCGCCCGCACCCCGGCCCGGGTGGCGCTGCTGTTCGACTGGGACAGCTGGTGGGCGCTGGAGATCTCCGACGGCCCGTCCCGGCTGGTCCGCTATCAGGACGTGGTGCAGGCGTACCACCGGGCGATCTGGGAGGCCGGCGCCGACCTCGACGTGGTTCCGGTGACCGCCGACCTGTCCGGGTACGACGTGGTGGTCGCCCCGGCGCTGCACATGGTCAAGGGTGACCTGGCCGAACGGCTCGCGGCGGTGGCACGGCGCGGCGGCACGGTGGTGACGACCTTCCTGTCCGGCCGGGTGGACGAGCACGACCAGGCGTTCCTGGCCGACGTGCCCGGCCCGCTGGCGCCGCTGATGGGCGTCCGGATCGACGAGTGGGACGCCCGCGGCCCGGAGGTGGTCAACCCGGTCCGGCTGGGCACCGGTCCGGACACCGTCGAGGTCGCGTCGCGGCTGCTGTTCGAGCTGGTCATCCCGACCGGCGCCGAGGTGGTCGGCGAGTACCGGTCCGATTTCTACGCCGGCACCCCGGCGGTCACCCGCAACGCGTACGGTGCCGGGCACGGCTGGTACGTGGCCGCCGGGCTGGACCAGGCCGGGGTGTCCTGGGTGCTGCGGCGGGTGCTGGAGCGGCACGACCTGCTCGGGCCGTACCCGGACCTGCCCGCGCTGGAGACGGCCGTCCGGGTCGCCCCGGACGGCACCCGGCTGACCTTCCTGCTCAACCACGACGCCGAGCCGGTGACGGTGCCGGCCCGGGTGACCGGGGTGGAGCTGCTGAGCGGCGACCGGGTGATCGCCGGCGAGCCGGTCCGGCTGCCGGGCCGCGGCGTCCTGCTCATCCGCCAGGGTGGCCAGTGAGCGCGAGGAGCTGGCCGGTCCTGCCAGCCCCGCAGTCGCGAACAAACGTGTTACCCGTGAGCGCGAGGAGCCGGCCGGTCCTGCCAGCCCCGCAGTCGCGAACGAAAGGTGTTCCATGAGTGAGGTACATCCCGCCTGGCTGCCGGCGGAGGCGTTCCGCGCCGTCGGGGCGCGGCGGATCCTGGTGGCCGGCGCGGGCACGCTGGTGGACACCGTGCACCGGGAACTCGCCGAGGCCGCCGGCCGGTACGGCGGCACCGCGTACCGGCTGCCGGCCGGCGCGGGCGCGGAGGGCGCCGGCAGCGCCGCCGACGGTAGCGCCGCCGACGCCGACGCCTCGGCGAAGGCCGAGGTGGTGTTCGCGCTGACCTCGGCGGCGCCGCTGCCGGCCGTGGCCGCCGAGGTGCTGGCCGGGCCGGACGGCGCCGGGACGCCGCTCGGCGACGAGGGCTTCCTGCTGGCTCGGCGGGACGGCGTCACGGTGCTGCTGGCCGACCGGCCGGCCGGGCTGCTCTACGGCCTGTTCCACCTGGTCCGGCTCGGCGACGCGGCGTTCCGGGACCGGCCGGCCGAGCGGCACCGCCCGGCCCTGCGGCTGCGGATGCTGGACCACTGGGACAACGTCGAGGTCGATCGGATGGGCCAGGTGGAGCGCGGCTACGCCGGCGGGTCCATCTTCTGGCGGGCCGGCGCGGCGCGCCGGGACGAGGCCCGGGTCCGCCGGTACGCGCGGCTGCTGGCGGCCAGCGGGGTCAACGCGGTCTCGGTGAACAATGTGAACGTACACAGCACCGAGGCCCGGCTGTTGACCGACCGGCTCGGCGACGTCGCGGAGCTGGCCGACCAGTTCCGGCCGTACGGGATCCGCGTGCACCTGTCGGTCAGCTTCGCCGCCCCGATGACGCTCGGCGGGCTGCCCACCGCGGATCCGCTGGACGAGCGGGCGCGGTCCTGGTGGGCGGACGCCACCCGCCGGGTCTACCAGCGGATTCCCGACTTCGGCGGGTACCTGGTGAAGGCCGACTCCGAGGGGCAGCCCGGCCCGTTCGCGTACGGCCGCAGCCACGCCGACGGCGCGAACATGCTGGCGGCGGCGCTGGCGCCGTTCGGCGGCGTGGTGCACTGGCGGGCCTTCGTCTACAACCACCGGCAGGACTGGCGGGACCGCTCGACCGACCGGGCGCGGGCCGCGTACGACCACTTCGCACCGCTGGACGGCAGCTTCCAGGAGAACGTGATCCTCCAGGTCAAGCACGGTCCGATCGACTTCCAGCCGCGTGAGCCGGTGTCGCCGGTGATCGCCGCCATGCCGCACACCCGGCTGGCGGTGGAGTTCCAGGTCACCCAGGAGTACACCGGCCAGCAGCGGCACGTGTGCTACCTCGCCCCGTACTGGAGCGAGGTGCTGCGCTTCACCCCCTGGGGGCCGGACGGCCACACGGTCGCCGACGTGACCGCCGGGACGGCGCGGGACGGCGCCGAGCGCGCCGGGGGCGGCCTGGCCGCGGTGTCCAACGTGGGCGACGACCCGTTCTGGACCGGACATCCGCTGGCCCAGGCCAACCTGTACGCCTTCGGCCGGCTCGCCTGGGACCCCGGGCTCGACCCGGCGGCCATCCTGGACGAGTGGATCGGGCTGACCTTCGCGCCGCCGGCGGTCGGGGATCCCGAGCCGGTCCGCGCGACGCTGCACGAGATCATGGACGGGTCCTGGCGGACCTACGAGCGGTACACCGCGCCGCTCGGCGTGGGCTTCATGGTCAACCCCGCGAACCACTACGGCCCCGGCGTGGACGGCTACGAGTACAGCCAGTGGGGCACGTACCACTTCGCCGACCGGGACGGCATCGGGGTGGACCGTACCCGGGCGACCGGCACCGGTTTCGCCGGCCAGTACCCGTCGCCGTGGGCGCAGACGTACGAGTCGGTGGCGGACTGCCCCGACGAGTTGCTGCTCTTCTTCCACCACGTGCCCTATTCGCACGTGCTGCACAGCGGCTCGACCGTCATCCAGCACATCTACGACACCCACTTCGACGGCGTCGCGCAGGTGGTGGAGATGCACGAGCGGTGGCGGCGGCTGACCGGCCAGCTCGACGACGCGCTGTACGCCCGGGTGACCGAACTGCTGGACGAGCAGCTGCGCTGCGCCGAGGAGTGGCGCGACCAGATCAACGCCTATTTCTACCGCAAGTCCGGCGTACCGGACGCACACGGCCGGCGCATCCCGTAGCGGCGCCGCCCCCACCGCGCCACCGACCCCCTTTCGCGCCGCCGGCCGCGCGGCGCGCACCGTCAGTCATACGTCAGGTACCTCATCACGCCCGGTTGAGGTACCTGACGTATGACTGACGACCCCGGGCCGGCACTCCTCCGCCGGTCAGCGCGGGTCGCCGGTCAGCGCGGGTCGCCGAAGGAGACGCCGCCGTGGATGTCCCGCGCCTGCACCACCGGCCCGCGCACCTCACCCGAGATCGAGTTCACCACGCCGCCCGTGCTCGCCTCGATCGCCGCGTTGGCCTGCCGCCACCGGGCGACGAACTCGGCGCCGAACGCGGGGTCGCGCAGCGTCTCGCGGTGCAACTCCTCGGCAAGAAGCCGGGCGGTGTCCGGTGAGGGCTGCTGGAGCACCGCCTCGACGGCCTTCCGCGCCTGCGGATCGGGCCGGAACCGGTCACGCAGGAAGTCGACAAGCGCGGTCACCGCCGTCCGGCCGCCCTGCGCCAGTTCCGTGGTCGTCCAGGCCACGAGCGTCGAGGCGGCGGTGAGCAGAAGTGGATCCACCGGCGGTTCACCTCCAAGCGACCGCTTGACCGTACGCACGGTACGCACCGCACGGGCCGGCGGCCGAAGCCATCCAGAGACCCCAATATGCCACCGAGGGTATCGGCACGGTTCCGCAGAGTCTGTAGCGCGGCCGACACCTCGACACCACCGAGCCGACACGGCGACACGTCGACACCACCGAGCCGACACGGCGACACGTCGACACCACCGAGCCGACACGTCGACTCGTCGACACCACCGCCGAGCCCGGCGGCCGGAAGCCGGCACGGCCCGCGCCGACCGTGCGCCGACCCGTCGGGGTCGTACGCCGGCCCGTCCGACCGTGCGGCGGCCCGTCGGGGGTCGTGCGGCGGACCGTCAGGCGGCCACGACGACCGGCCGTGGGCCGATGGCCGCGGCGCCCGCGGGCCTCGTCACCGGTCGGCCGCGGCGGCGGGCGCCAAGGCCGGTGGTGGCCCGCACGGTACGGCCCGGATGGGCCGACCGGCCCCGGCCGGGCCGGGTCAACCGCAGGTGGCCGACCCGGAGTCCGACCACGCCGGCGGTACCGGGACCGCTTGGCTCGACCGGGTCCGGACCGCCGAACCCGACCAGGTGGAAGGCGAGCGGCCGGACGACGTGCGCACCGACCGCGCGCGCCACACCCGAACCAGCCGGGGCCGAACCGACCGACGCCGAACCGTCCGAGGCCGAACTGTCCGAAGCGGAACCGGCCGAGGCCGAAGTGCCCGAGGTCGAACCGACCGGGCCGAAGCCGATCCGGTGCACCCGGTACACCGGGGCGACCCACCGGACCACCGGCGCGGCCGTACCCGATCCGGCGGGCCCGCCGGACGTACCCGGCGCTTGGGCACCGGCGGCGACGGTGCCGGCCGGATGCGCCGCGGCGCCACCGAGCAGGACCGGCACACCGGCGCGGGCCTCGACCCGCAGCACACCGGCGCGGCCCGCCGCGGCACCGGGACGGCCGGACCGGGCCGGATCCGCGACCTGCCGGCCGTGGGAGGCCAACGAGCCGTGGGAGGCCAACGAGCCGTGCGAGGCCAACGAGCCGCGGGAAGCCAACGAGCCGCGGGGTGCCAGCGCGCCCGGCTCCATCCGCAGCAGCTCGTCGCGCACCTCGTCGAGCAGATCGGCCAGGTGCATCCCGAGCGCCCGGCAGATCGAGCCGAGCACCTCCGAGGACGGTTCCTTCCGGCCCCGTTCCAGCTCCGACAGGTACGGCAGCGACACCCCGGCCGCCTGCGACACGTCGCGCAGGGTGCGGCCCTGGCGCAGCCGGATCCGGCGCAGCACCGCCCCGATCAACCGGCGCAGCAGCGGCGCCGGCCGGGCGCGGGGATCGCGCAGGGGCGTCGGCCGCGCGGCGTCCGCACCGCGCGGCACCGATGCGTTCGCCGCGCGAGCCCGGCGGGGCGCGGGCGGGTTCGTCATCCCGCCAGCCTAACCGTCTCGGCGCGCCGGCGTACCAGTGCCGCGGCGGCGCCGATGCGGCCCCGCTCGGCCGCCGAGAGCGTCTCGTTGCGCCGGCGCAGCTGCGCGGCCCGGTCCAGCTGGCTCTCCGGCCGGCGCGCCGAACCGCTCAGGAACGCGGCCAGCACCTCCCCGGCCAGCGCCGCTACCGTCGCCCCGCCACCGGGCACCAGCGAGGCGGTGTCATCCACCGCCACCTCGGCGAGAATCAGCGCGGTCACCGCCACGTCGAACTCCGGCGGACCCTCGGTGGCGTTCCGCCAGTCGATCAGCACGGGTCCGCGCGGGTCCAGCATGACGTTGTCGGGGTGCAGGTCGAGATGCAGGATCCGGTCCGCCGGGTCCGCCCCGCGCAGCGGCGGTACGGCGTGCAGCGCGGACTGCAACTCGACCAGGATGCCGGCCGCGGCGCCCGGGGTGCACTCCCCGGCGAGCAGCGCCCGCAACAGGGTGGGGCCGCCGATCCGCTCCAGCACCAGGTCCGGGCCGTCGGCGGCGTACACCCGGGGCACCGGCACGCCGCGGTCGGCGAGGTAGGCAAGCACCTCGGCCTCGGCGGTGGCGTCCCCGCCGTGCCGGTACCGGCGCAGCACCCGGTGCTCGTCCACCGCGAACACGTCGGCGTCCCGGCCGCTGGCCAGCAGTTCAGGATCCCCCATGGTCCGGCAGCGTACCCGGGGTCAGCTCGAACTGCGCCAGCAGCGGATAGTGGTCGGAGGCCGTCTCGGCGTCGCCGCCGCGCAGCACCGTGCAGCCGCGGGCGTACCGGGCCAGGTCGGGGCTGGCCAGCAGGTAGTCCAGGCGCATCGCGGCGAACTCCGGTCCGCGTACCCCGGTCGTCGGCGCGGTGTGCCCGTCGCCGCTGCCGACCGCCCGGAACAGGTCCACCAGGCCGGTCCCGGCGAGCCGGGCCACCGCGCGGCTGTCGACCGTGCCGTCGCGCCGCAGGTGCCGGCGCCGGTACGCCGCGTCCAGCCGGGCCAGCCGCCCGGCGTGCGCCGACCACGGGTCGAGGGTGTTCAGGTCGCCGGCCAGCAGCGCCAGCGGCCGGCGCCGCAGCGCCGCCGCGAGCCAACCCGCCTCGCGCAGCCGCCACGAGCCGGAGTACGGCTGCAGATGGGTGCCGATCACCAGGAGCGGGCCGGCGGACGTGCCGAGGGTGACCCGCTGGGCGGCGTGGTGGAACGGACGGCGCACCGGCCCGGCGGCGCCGACCGGCCAGTCGGGGCGGACCAGCACCGCCACCGGCTGACCGCGCCAGGAGCGGGCCAGGAAGGGGCGCAGCCCGAGCGCCGTGGCCAGCCGGGCCAGCCGGCCGGCGCGGCCGAAACCGCGTAGCTCCTGGAGGGCGAGTACGTCCGGAGCGGCCTCGGCGGCGACCCGGATCACCCGGTCCAGCCGGCCGGTGTCGGCACCGTCCCGGCCGCCGGTCTTGATGTTCCAGGTCATCACCCGCACCGGGGCACCGTCTCCGTGGCCCTGCCCGCCTCCGGCGTCCCGGCCTGGACCGGGTCGGCACCGCCCACGCCCGCACGATCCGGGTCGCCACGGTCCGGGTCGGCACGGTCCACGCCCGCACGGTCCGGGCCGGCGCCGTCCACGCCCGCACGGTCCGGGTCGGCACCGTCCGGGTCGGCACCGTCCACGCCCGTGCGGTCCGGGCCGGCACCGTCCGGGCCGGCGCTCTCCCGGCCGGCCCGGTCCGAGTCGGCATTGGGCCGGACGATCCAGTAGAGCGCGGTGATCCAGAGCGCGGCCAGCAGGATGGCGCCCATGAAGTCCGTCGGATGGTGCATGCCGCGGTACATCCGCGAGGTCGCCACCCCGATCGGCATGATCACCGCCAGCGCCACGAAGATCCACCGCCACCACCGGCCGGTCCGGCCCAGCACCAGCAGCGCCATGGCCGCGTAGAGGCAGATGGTGGCGGCGATGTGGCCGGAGGGGAACGAGGAGGTCGGCAGGGGGCCGTCCAGGTGCTCCACCGGCGGCCGGGGCCGCTGCACCACCCTGGCGCTGGCCAGGAAGAGGCCCAGTTCGCCGAACATCGCCAGCACGACGAACAACACCGGACGCCAGCGCCGCCAGGCGGCCAGCGCGATCGGGCAGAAGACGAGGCAGACCAGCAGGACCGCGTGGGTGTCGCCGGCCTTGCTCCACCACCAACTGAGATCGGTGAGCGGCCCGGTACGCCGGTCGGCGAACCAGCGCGGCACGACGTCGTCGAGGGTGGCCAGGAAGGTGCCCTGGGCGTGGTAGCTGACGAGCATGCCGAAGCCGTACAGCGCGCCGAACACCAGTACCCAGCCGACCACGAGTTCGGCCACCGCCGAACGCGGATGCTCCAGCAGCCGTTCCTCGTCGGGCGCCGGCTTGATCTCGCTGCCGGCCTCCGGTTCCAGGCCCTCGCGCAGCGGCGGCACCGGCCGGCCCCGCTCCCGGCGCATCAGCCGGAACGCGTACGCGGTGACGCCGAGCCACGCGGCGCCGAGCAGCCAGCCGGCCAGCACGTCGCTGACGAAGTGCACGCCCAGCGCGACGCGGGTCAGCCCGACCAGCACGATGACGGCGGCGGCCAGCGCGACGGCCGCGCCGCGCCAGCGGGACCGGATGGCCGGCAGGAACACCAGCAGCAGCGCGCCGTAGGCGACGAACGAGCCGAGCGAGTGCCCGCTCGGGAAGCTGTTGCCGGGCGCGTGTGCGACCGGCGACTCGACCACCGGGCGGAGCCGGCCGACGGCCGCCTTGAGCGACGGGTCGAGGATGAGCCCGCCGACGCCGGTGATCACCAGGTACGCGGCCAGCCGCGGCTGCCGGCGGATCAGCAGGCCGACCATGCCGATGCTGACCAGCCAGACCAGCATCGGCCGGCCGCCCAGGTCGGTTGCCGCCTTGAGCACCGTGACCAGCGCGTGGTGCGGCGCCACCAGGCCGTTGAACCAGGCGGCCGCCGAATGGTCGGCGTGGTACAGCGGATCCCAGCGGAGACGGACCAGCGTGAGCAGGACCCCGAACGCCACCCCGCAGCCGGCCACCGCGAGCAGCCCGGCCATGCTGCGCTCGGCGAAGTGGCCGAGCGGTTGCCGTATCCGTTCCCTGACCGTGGTCACCAACCCGGGCCTCCCTGTCCGTCTGGGCAGCCGGATTACCCGATCATCGGTTCCGGTACACCGGGCTCGGCGGCGGCCGCGCCGGGCTCCGCGGCGACCGCACCGGGCTTCCCGCCGGCCGCACCTGGCTCGGCGGCGACCACCGGCTCCCACCGGTCCGGCTGCGCCGGGTCCCGCACGCCCACCCGCAGCGCCTCCAACTGGGCGCCGAACGACAGCCCGCCGAACAGCGCCACACCGGTCAGGTTGGCCCACAGCAGCAGCGCCATCATGCCGGTGAGCTGCCCGTACGTCTGCCCAAACGAGCCGCTGAACCGGACGTACCCGGCCAGCAGCAGGCTGGCCAGCCACCACAGTGCGGTGCCGATGCTGGCCCCGAACAGCAGCCAGGACAGACCCGGCTGCTGGCGGCGCGGCGCGTGGCGGAACAGCACGGCCACCGCGAACACGGTCAGGCCGAGGCTCAACGGCCAGCGCACCACCGCCCACGCGGTGTTCGCCCACCAGCCCCACTCGTAGTTGCGCTGCACCGCGTTCCCGAGCGGCCGGCCGGCCACCAGGATCAGGAACCCGACCAGCGCCGGCACGCCGGCGCAGACCGCCAGGATCGAGGCGCGCACGTATTTGCGCAGCACCGGCCGGTCCCGCTCGACGCCGTAGATCCGGTTGGCGCCGCGCTCGATCTGCGCCATCGTGGTGGTCAGCGCCACCAGGCCGGTGAGCAGGCCGAGCACCAGTGCCAACTCACCGGTGTCCGCGGAGTGACCCTGGTTGTCCAGCAGGCTGTGCACCAGGTCCTCGCTGGACCCGGGCGTGATCGCCACGACCGTCTCGGCGATCACCCGACCGCCCCGCTGCCCGCTCAGGTCGCCGATCAGCCCGGTGAGGGCGATCAGGAACGGCACCACGGCGAGGCAGAGTTGCAGGGCCAACGCGCGGGAGTGGCTGAACCCGTCGCCGTAGCGGAACCGGACGAACGCGTCCCGCAGCAGGTGCCAGCCGCCGTGCCGGCGCAGCGTGCGCCAGGCGTCGTCGGCGGTCAGTTCCTCGCACGCCATCAGCCGGGTCTCCGGCACCAGCCGGGTACTACTCACCCCGCGTCCCACCGGCCGACCGCTCGCCGCGCTCGGCCACCGCCGCCGCGTCGTACGACAGGTCCGGCGCGTCCGCGGGTCGCGGCACGGACAGCCACAGCGCCTCGGGCCGGATGCGCACGTTCAGCGTGCGTCCGGGCTCGATCACGTCCCCGTCGAGTTCCCGCGGCTCCGGCCGGCGGCTGGTGATCTCCACCGTCCGCCCGCGCAGCACCTGCATCCGGGGCACCCGGTCGCGCCGGCGCAGCACCGCCCAGCCCATCGCGAGCCAGTGGTGCACGCTGCGCGGGGTCAGGATGGCCACGTCCAGCAGCCCGTCGTCCGGCTCGGCCTCGCTGAGCAGCCGTACCCCGCCCTGGAGCCGGCCGACGTTCGCGACAAGCACCGACCTGGCCCGCCAGCGCACCGGCGGCGCACCGTCGATGCTGATCTCCAGCCGCATCGGCCGGTCCCGCAGGTGCCGGGCGGCCCCGATGACGTACGCGGGCCAGCCGATCCGCTTCTTGGTGGTCTCGCTGGTGGCCGCCAGCATCTGGGCGTCGAACCCCATCCCGGCCATCACCGTGAAGTAGCGACCCTCGAACTCTCCCACGTCCAGCCGGCGGCGGCCCCGTTCCAGCGCCACCTGCAACCCGGTGCCCAGATCGGTGGAGAGCCCCAGGTTGGCCGCCAGCAGGTTGCCGGTGCCGCTGGGCAGTACCGCGAGGGCCACGTCGGTGCCGACCAGCGAGTTGACGCAGGACAGCACGGTGCCGTCGCCGCCGCAGACGAACACCAGTTGTGCGCCGTCCTCGACGGCCTGCCGGGTCTGCCCCGCACCCGGATCCCGCACGGTCGTCTCGAACCACGCCGGCTCCGGCCAGCCGGCCCCGGCCAGCGTGTCGGTCACCCTCGCCCGCAGTCCGTCCAGATCGGTCACCTTCACCGGGTTGACCACCACGGCGCTGCGCAGACCCGCCGTACGGCCGCCGTCGTCCTGGGCTCGGTTGTCCACCGCGACAGTGTGCCGGACGGCACCGACCGGTGCGAGCCGAGCGGGCGCCGCCCCGGGGTGAGACCTGCTACTCCGGTGCGACCAGCGGAAGCAGCACCTCGAAGCGGGTGCGGCCCGGCTCCGAGGCGACCCGGATGTCGCCGTGGTGCTTGTTGACCACGATCCGGTACGAGATGTCCAGGCCCAGCCCGGTGCCCTCGCCGACCGGCTTGGTGGTGAAGAACGGTTCGAAGATCCGCGGCCGGATCTCCGGGTCGATGCCCCGGCCGGTGTCGCCGATCTCCACGGCCACGCACTCACCCGCCCGGTACGTGCGGACGCTGAGCGTCCCGGTCCCGCCCATCGCGGCCAGCGCGTTGTCGATGAGGTTCGTCCAGACCTGGTTCAGTTCGGCCGGGTACGCGGGGATCGCCGGCAGGCTGCGGTCGAAGTCCTTGACCACCTGCACCCCGGGCGGGATCTTGGCCTTCAGGATCGCCAGCGTGGCCTTCAGCAGGTCGTGCACGTCCACCGTCCGGTGCGCGGCCCGGTCGAGCTGGGAGTACTGCTTGGCCGCGCCGACCAGGCCGGAGATCCGGCTCACCGCGTCGTCGATCTCCGCGATCAGCAGTTCGGTGTCCACCGTGTAGGTCAGCCAGCGCACGCCGGCCTCCAGGTCGGCCGCCCCGACCGCGTCGGCGATCCCGTCCAGCCACTCGACCTCGACGCCGCCGGCCACCAGCGTCGGCGCCAGGTCCCAGCCGCCGGTGATGTCGTGCTCGTCCAGCCAGTCCGCCACCGTGTCCTCGGCGTCGCTGACCTGCAACGGCGTCCGCTCCGGAGCCGACGCCGCCCGCTTGACCGCCTGCTCCTGCAACTCGACCAGCCGGTGCAACTGGTGGCCGTCGAGGCGTCCGTCGGCGATCATGGCGAGCTTGTGCCGCATCCCGGCCACCCGGTCGCGCAGCGCCGAGGTGGCCCGCACGGCCGCCGCGGCCGGGTTGTTCAGCTCGTGGGTCAGCCCCGCGGTGAGCGCGCCGAGCGCCTGCAACCGCTGCCGCTCGCCCACCGCGGTCTGGTTGGCCCGCATGCCGAGGAACAGCCCCTCCAGCAGGTGCATGGACATCGGGAACCAGTTGCGGACGGCGTCGCCGAAGTCCTCGGCGGGCAGCACGAAGAACTCGCAGTCGGTGACCGCCAGCAGCGAGTTGGAGTACACGTCGGAGTCCCGGTCGGCCATGTACGCGCGGGTGGCGCCGGCGTAGACGCCCCGCTGGGCGGTGCGGTTGACCTCGATCTCGTCGCCGTGCACCCGCTGGGTCATCGCCACGGTCCCGTCGAGCAGCACGAAGAAGCAGGTGGCGTCCTCACCTTCGGTGTAGACGGCCGACCCGCCGGCGCGCTCCTCGACCCGGCCGCGGTCGGACAGCCAGTCGAGCTGCTCGGCGGAGAGGCTCTCGAACAGGAACAGCGTGCGCAGCTGCGCGGCGCTCAGCGTGGGTGTCATGACGACTCCAGGTAGCGGTGGGCCAGCGAAACGGCCATGGCGCCCTCGCCGACGGCCGAGGCGACCCGCTTGACCGAGTCGGCCCGCACGTCGCCGGCCACGAACACGCCGGGCACGCTGGATTCCAGGTGGTAGGGGTCGCGGGGCAGCATCCAGCCGGTCGGCCGGCGCCCCTCGACCAGCAGGTCCGAGCCGGTCAGCACGAAGCCGCGCGGGTCGCGGGACAGCACCCCGTCGAGCCACTCGGTGCGCGGTTCCGCCCCGATGAAGACGAACAGCCAGGAGGTGTCGACCTGGCGGGTGTGGCCGGTCGGGCCGTCGCACAGGGTGAGCCGTTCCAGGTGTTCCCCGCCGAGCCCGCCGACCACCGTGGTGTGCGGGTGCACCTGCACCGCGTCGATCCGGTCGAGCTGTTCGATCAGATACCGGGACATCGACCGGGTCAGGTCGGCCCCCCGGATCAGCAGGTGGACCCGCCGGGCGTACCGGGAGAAGTGGACGGCGGCCTGGCCCGCGGAGTTGGCCCCGCCGACGATGTAGACGTCCTGGTCCACGCAGCTCGGCGCCTCGGTGGAGGCCGAGCCGTAGAAGACCCCGCGGCCGGTCAGCTCGGCCAGTCCGGGCGCGTCGAGCAGCCGGTAGGACACGCCGGTGGCCAGCACCACGGCGTGCGCCGCCACCGAACTCCCGTCGTCGAACTCGATCAACCGGGTGGCACCGGCCGCCCGCAGCCCGACCACCCGCCGGGTGCTGAGCAGTTCCGCGCCGAACTTGAGCGCCTGCCGGCGGGCCCGGTCGGTCAACTGCGCCCCCGACACCCCGTCCGGAAAGCCGAGATAGTTCTCGATCCGGCTGCTCTGCCCGGCCTGCCCGCCGGTGGCGCGGCTCTCCACCAGCACGGTGCGCAGCCCCTCCGAGGCGCCGTACACCGCGGCGCCCAGCCCGGCCGGGCCGGCGCCGACCACCACCAGGTCGTAGAACTCGGCGGCCGGCGACGTGGTCAGCCCGACCTCCGCGGCCAGCTCGGCCGGGGTGGGGGCGACCAGCGACTTGCCGTCCGCGGTCACCACCAGGGGTACGTCGGCCGGACCCACCCCGGCCGCCGTCATCAGCCGCTCGGCCTCCGGGTCCTCGGTCAGCAGCCAGCGGTAGGGCACCAGGTTGCGGGCCAGGAAGTCGCGCAGCTTGTAGGAGGGGGCCGACCAGCGGTGCCCCACCAGGCGTACCTCGCCGGCCGGCGACCGGGGCACCGACCGCCACGCCTCCAGCAGGCCGTCCAGCACCGGGTAGAGCTTCTCCTCCGGCGGGTGCCAGGGCTTGAGCAGGTAGTGGTCCAGGTCCACCACGTTGATCGCCTGGATGGCCGCGTCGGTGTCCGCGTACGCGGTCAGCAGCACCCGGCGGGCCAGCGGAAACAGGTCCATGGCGGCCTCCAGGAACTCCAGGCCGTTCATCTCCGGCATCCGGTAGTCGGCCAGCAGCAGGGCCACCTCGTCGCCGCGCAGCTTGATCTCCCGGAGCGCGCCGAGCGCCTCCGCCCCGGAGGTCGCGCGGACCACCCGGTACCGGTCGCCGTACCGGTGGCGCACGTCCCGCGCCACCGAGCGGGACACCGCGGGATCGTCATCGACGGTGAGGATCGCCGGATTAGCCATGTCCCCATCATTTCCGGCCGCGCGGCCCGGCCGCCACCCGGCGGGCACGAGGCCGGCCCCGGGTGAGCACGCGGCGGGCACGCGGCGCGGCCGGGGCTCGGCGTTGAGCCACGCAGTCCGGACAAGAACCGCCATACTGGCACGATGCAACCCGCGACCGACAGTGCCCAACCGGCGACCGACAGTCCGCGGCCGGTGGCCGGTGGCGGACGAGCGCCCGCGGTCACCGCGGGCACCCGCGGCTTCGACCGGGGCCGCCGCCGGCTGGAGGCGGCCGGCGCCACCTGCGTGGGCAGCCGCTACCCGACGAACTTCGACGTGTTGCACGTGGACGGCGACCTGCCGTTCCTGGCCGTCGCCGACGGGATGGGCGGCGGTCCGGGCAGCACGCTGGCCGGGATGACCGCGATGGCCACCCTGGTCGACGAGATCCACACCGCCGGCCCGGAGGTCGGCGGCGACGGGTTGCGCGCCGCGCTGGCCGAGGTGCAGGACCAGGTGGTACGCGCCGGCGCCGATCTGGGTGAGCTGACCGGGTGCACGCTGTCGGCCCTGCTCGCCGGTGCCGCCGCCCGGGACGCCTGGGTCGTCCAGCTCGGCGACTCCCGGGTCTACCGGCTGCGGGCCGGGCTGCTGGAGCTGCTCACCACCGACCACACGACCGCCTGGCTGGGCGTGGTGCACGGCTGGTATCCGGCCGACTCGGCGGAGGCCGCCGCCGCGCGGTACCAGCTCACCCGGTACGTCGGCCACCCCGAGCAACCGGAGCCGGACCTGCTGAACGTGTCGCTGCTGCCGGGTGACGTCTACTGCCTGTGCACCGACGGCGTCAGCGACCAGCTCGACTACCAGCGCCTGCGGCAGCAGTTGGGCCGCCCGGCGCAGCTGCACGAGATCGCCGAACAACTCGCCGCGGACACCCTCGCGGCCGGCGGCGCGGACAACGCCACCGTCGCGCTGCTGCGGGTCACGGCCGCCCCGCCCGCGCACCGCGCCTGACGCCCCGCCCGCGCACCGGCGTCCGAGTACACCCGACAAACCCCACCCGGTCGTCCTCTTGTGGCGCAACGACGCCTTCCGGCCCGCCACGCCCGGCTACGGTGGCTAGGTGGTAGGCGACGTGGTGCCCGATACCGACGCTCCCGACGCGTGGACCGCCACCCCGGCGGCCATGCCCGACTCCCCCGGCCCGGCCGCGCGGGACGTGCCGCCGGTGGTGGTCGGCGTGGACGGCTCGGCGCTGGCGATGGCGGCTGTCCGGCTGGCCGCGCGGGAGGCCGAACTGCACGACCGGCCGTTGCGGATCGTGCACGCCTTCAACTGGGCACCCGACCCGTACGCGCCGGCGGACGAGCTGCGCGAACCGGCCGAGGAGATCACCGAACGGGCCGTGGCCTGCGGCGCCGAGACCGCGCCGGGCGTGCCGGTGAGCGCCGCCCTGCTGGAGGGGCCGCCCGCCGCGATCCTGCTCCGCGAGTCCGGCGCGGCGGCCCTGCTGGTGATCGGCGACGGCGGGCTGGGCGGCTCCGGCGGCGTACCGGTGGACGCCACCCCGTTGCAGGTCACCGCGCGGGCCGGCTGCAGCGTGCTGGTCGCCCGGACGACCGTGCCCGGAACCGGCCTGGTGGTGGTCGGCGTGGACGGCTCCGCAAGCTCCCAGCAGGCCCTGGAGCAGGCGTTCGACGCGGCCCGGCGGCGCGGCGACCGGCTGCGGGTGGTCCGCGCCTGGGATCCGGTGGAGGACACCATCGGCACCGAGGCCCGGGTCGCGGTGGAACTGGACGAGGCGGTCCGCCCCTGCCAGGAACGCTATCCGGACGTGCCGGTCGAGCTGCGGGTCCGCACGGGCGACCCGAAGGACGTCATCGTCGCCGAGACCACCGACGCCGAGCTGGTGGTGGCCAGCGCCCGCGGCGAGCAGCCCTGGCGGGGCATGCTGGGCGGCGTCAGTCAGGCGCTGCTGTACCACTGCACGGCACCGGTGCTGATCACGCGCGGGACGCACGAGGTCTACGTCCAGGGGTAGCAGGATCGGGGTGTGCCCGACCCCGCGGCCGGCGGGGACCTTCGGCCCTGGTTCGGCGACGGCCGTGCCGGCAGGCTGGACCGGTCCGAGCCACCCGGTTGACCCCGATCGCGAGAGGTTCCGAGTTGATGGAGAGCGAGACCGCAGCACCCGCCCGCCCACCCCTGACCGACGACGAGCTGCGCCGGCTGGACGCCTACTGGCGGGCCGCCAACTACCTCACCGTCGGCCAGATCTACCTGCTGGACAACCCGCTGCTGCGCGAACCGCTGAGTCCGGACAACATCAAACCGCGGCTGCTCGGGCACTGGGGCACCAGTCCCGGCCTCAACCTGCTGTACGCGCACCTCAACCGGACCATCGTCCAACGGGACCTGAACGCCATCTACGTCACCGGTCCCGGGCACGGCGGCCCGGCGATCGTGGCGAACACGTGGCTGGAGGGGACGTACAGCGAACGTTATCCCTCGGTCAGTCGGGACGAGGCGGGGATGGCCCGGCTGTTCCGGCAGTTCTCCTTCCCCGGCGGCATCCCCAGCCACGTCGCCCCCGAGGTGCCGGGCTCCATCCACGAGGGCGGCGAGCTGGGCTACTCGCTGATGCACGCCTACGGCGCGGCCTTCGACAACCCGGACCTGCTGGTGGCGTGCGTGATCGGCGACGGCGAGGCGGAGACCGGTCCGCTGGCCGCGAGCTGGCTGTCGAACGTCTTCCTGAACCCGGCCCGGGACGGGGCCGTGCTGCCGATCCTGCACCTCAACGGCTACAAGATCGCCAACCCGACGGTGCTGGCGCGGATCCCCGAGGAGGATCTGCTCTCGGTGATGCGCGGCTACGGCTACCGGCCGATCGTGGTGGCCGGCGACGACCCGGTGCAGGTGCACCAGGCGCTCGCGGCCGCGCTGGACAGCGCGCTGGACGAGATCGCGGACATCCAGCACCGGGCCCGCGGCGGCGGACCGGTCAGCCGGCCGCGCTGGCCGATGCTGGTGCTGCGTACCCCGAAGGGGTGGACCGGACCGCACGAGGTGGACGGACGCCAGGTCGAGGGCACCTTCCGGGCCCACCAGGTGCCGCTGGCCGGGGTACGGGACAACCCGGAGCACCTGGCCGAGCTGGAAAAGTGGCTGCGCAGCTACCACCCGGAGGAACTGTTCGACGCCACCGGCGCGCCGGTCGCCGAGCTGACCGGACTGCCGCCGCGCGGCGACGCGCGGATGAGCGCCAACCCGGTCGCCAACGGCGGCGTGCTGCTGCGCGACCTGGTACTGCCCGACTTCCGCGACTACGCCGTACCGGTCGAGCGGCCGGGCGAACCGGTCGTCGGTCTGATCGGGCCGAGCGGCAGGTGGCTGCGGGACGTGGTGGCGGCCAACCCGGACCGGTTCCGGGTGTTCGGGCCGGACGAGGTGGCCTCCAACCGGCTGGACCCGGTCTTCGAGGTCACCGGCCGGGCCTTCCTCGGCGAGACGCTGCCCGGGGACGACCACCTCGCCCCGGACGGCCGGGTCATGGAGGTGCTCTCGGAGCACCTGTGCCAGGGCTGGCTGGAGGGCTACCTGCTGACCGGCCGGCACGGGGTCTTCACCAGCTACGAGGCGTTCATCCACATCGTCGACGCGATGCTCAACCAGCACGCCAAGTGGCTGAAGACCACCCGGCACATCCCGTGGCGCCGGCCGGTGGCCTCGCTCAACTACCTGCTCTCCAGCCACGTCTGGCGGCAGGACCACAACGGCTTCTCGCACCAGGATCCCGGCTTCATCGACCACGTGGTCAACAAGAAGGCCGAGGTGGTCCGGGTCTACCTGCCGCCGGACGCGAACACCCTGCTGTCCACCATGGACCACTGCCTGCGCAGCCGGCACTACATCAACGTGGTGGTCGCGGGCAAGCAGCCGGCGCCGAACTGGCTGTCCATGGACGACGCGATCATGCACTGCCGGCGCGGGCTGGGCATCTGGGACTGGGCCAGCACCGACACCGACGCCGAGCCGGACGTCGTGCTGGCCTGCGCCGGCGACGTACCGACGCTGGAGACCCTGGCCGCCGCCGACCTGCTCCGGCAGCACCTGCCGGAACTGAAGGTACGGGTGGTCAACGTGGTCGACCTGATGCGGCTGCAACCGGAGAGCGAGCACCCGCACGGCCTGCCGGACCGGCAGTTCGACACCATCTTCACCACCGACAAGCCGATCATCTTCGCGTACCACGGCTACCCGTGGCTGATCCACCGGCTCACCTACCGGCGGACCAACCACCACAACCTGCACGTGCGGGGGTACAAGGAGGAGGGGACCACCACCACCCCGTTCGACATGGTGATGCTCAACGACCTGGACCGGTTCCACCTGGTCATCGACGTCATCGACCGGGTCCCGGGGCTGGCCACCCGGGCGGCCCACCTGCGGCAGGAGATGGTCGACGCCCGGCAGGCGTGCCGGGACCACACCCGCCGGTACGGTGAGGATGCCCCCATGGTCGCCGAGTGGCGCTGGCACGGGACCGAGGTCTCCCCGGCCTGACCGGCGCAGCCGGACGACCACGCCAACCCGGACCGGCGCCCCTTCGGCCGGCCCGGGCGAAGGAAAGGAGCGGCGATGACGAACGAGAAGACCATCCTGGTCGGGTACGACGGCTCGGCCGGTGCCAACCTCGCCCTGGCCTGGGCGCTGGACGAGGCGGCCCGCACCGGCGGCCCGGTGCGGCTCGGGTACGGGTTCGAGTGGCTCACCGCGTACAGCTGGCTCGGCCCGGCCGTGGGCATGGGCGTACCGCCGAACATGACCGGCGACGCCGAGGCCCGGCGCCGGGTGGCCGAGCTGCTCGACGACGCGGTGGCCAAGGCCGCCGGCAGCCACCCCGGGGTCTCGGTGAGCGCCGAGGTGCTCGACGGGCCGCCGGTCAGCCGGCTGCTGGACGCCTCGGCCGGGGCCGCCATGCTGGTGCTGGGCAGCCGCGGACACGGCGGCTTCACCGGCCTGCTCACCGGCTCCACCACGGTGGCGCTGACCGCCCACGCGCACTGCCCGGTGGTGGTCGTCCGGGAGGGCCCGGGCGTGCCGAGCGGACCCGTCCTGGTCGGCGTCGACGGGTCGGAGCACTCGCTGCGTGCCCTGGACTTCGCGGCCGGCCGGGCCACCGCCCGCGGCCTGCGGCTGTCCGTGGTCCGGGCGCTGCCCGCGCCGGAGGACTGGCCCGCCGACCCGGCGGACCGGGACGCCGGCGCCGTGGTCGCCCGCGCGCAGGCGGCGCTGGACGACCTGGTCCACCGGTCATCCGCGGCCGGCCTGGAGGTCAGCACCGAGGTCGTCCTCGGATCTGCGGCCGAGGCGCTCATCCAGCGCAGCCGGGACGCCGCCCTGGTGGTGGTGGGTTCCCGTGGCCGCGGCGGCTTCACCGGCCTGCTGCTCGGGTCGGTGAGCCAGCAGCTCCTGCAGCACGCCCACTGCCCGATCGCGGTGGTCCGGGAGCTGGCCGGACAGGACCCGCCCGCCGCCGGGTAGCCCGTACGAGATCCGGCCCGCCCGAGCACCCCGACCGGGTGCTCGGGCGGGCCGCATGATCGGGCGGTGCGGCGGGCGATCCGGGCGCCGGGACGTACCCGGCCGATGCTCCCGGCAACCGCGACTCGGCGGTAGCATGACGGCTCCGACGGACGGGGAGAACATGGGCGAGCGCAATCCGGAGAGGGCGGCCTTCGACGTGTCAGTTGCACATCCGGCCCGGCGGTACAACTACTGGCTCGGCGGCAAGGACAACTTCGCCGCCGACCGGGAGTCCGCGGACGAGTTCGCGCGGCGCTTCCCCGGGGTGCGGATCGGCGCCCGGGCGAACCGCGCGATGCTCCAGCGGGCGACCCGCCACCTGGCGGCGGAGGCCGGCATCCGGCAGTTCCTCGACATCGGCACCGGCCTGCCGACCGCCGACAACACCCACGAGGTCGCCCAGCGGGTCGCGCCGGAGAGCCGGATCGTGTACGTCGACAACGATCCGCTGGTCATGACGCACGCCCGCGCCCTGCTCACCAGCAGCGAGCAGGGCCGGACCACGTACATCGAGGCGGACCTGCGGGAGCCCGAGGTGATCCTGGCGCACCCGTCGCTGCGCGGGACGCTGGACCTGTCCCGGCCGGTGGCGCTGATGCTCGTCGCCGTGCTCCACTTCGTACCCGGCGAGGGCGCCGCGCAGCCGCTGGTGAAGCGGCTGCTGTCCGCGCTGCCCAGCGGGAGCTACCTGGTGGCCACGCACGCCACGCTCGACTTCTCGCCGCCGGAACACCAGGCGGCGCACCGCCGGATGCGCGACGAGGGCCGGTCCGACGTGTGGACCCGGGACCGGGCCGAGTTCACCGCCCTGTTCGACGATCTCGACATCCTGGAACCGGGCGTCGTACCGGTCAGCGAGTGGCGGCCCGAGCCGGACGACGAGCGGCCGGATCCCCGCGACGTGGCCATCTGGGGTGCGGTGGGCCGCAAGCCGTGACACCCGGCGCACCGGCCGCACCCGATGGCGACCCGGTCGACCGCCGCCCGCCGCCCGCCGGACCGGTCGACCGCCGCCCGGCGGACCGGTCGCAGCCGCCGGGGCGTCACCGCCGCGGCGGCCCGCCGACCCCGGCGCGCAGGGCACGCAGCGCATTGAGGATCACCACGACGTCGATCCCCTCCTGAAGGAACGCCCCGGCCACCGGTGGCAGCCGGCCGGCCGCCGCCGCGATCATGGCCAGCACCGCCAGCCCCATCCCGACCAGCGCGCTCTGCACGGCGATCCGCCGGGCGTACCGGGCGATCTCCACGGCGTCGGCGAGCCGGTCCAGCCGGTCCACCGTGAGCACCGCGTCGGCCACGTCCGCCGAGGCGGTGGCGCCGGTGGCGCCCATGGCCACCCCGACGTGCGCCGCGGCCAGCGCCGGGGCGTCGTTCACGCCGTCCCCCACCATCACCGTCACCGACCGGTCCGCCTCGGCACGGACCCGCGCCACCTTCTCGGCCGGCGAGCAGTGCGCCACCACATCGTCCACACCCACCTCGCGAGCCACCCGCTCGGCCACCCCGGGGCGGTCCCCGGTCACCATCACCAGCCGGGAGAACCCGGCCCGGCGCAGCCGCCGGGTCGTCCCGGCCGCGTCGGAGCGGACCGGATCGGACAGCAGCAGCGCGCCCGCCGGTCCGCCGTCCAGACTCACCCAGACCAGCGAGGACCCCTGCTCCTCGGCGACCCGGCGGTGCCCGGCCGCCCACTCCGGGGGCGCGCCGGTGAGCTGCCCCACCCGTACCCTCCGGCCGTCCACCCGGCCGCCCACGCCGTGCCCCGGTTCCTCGGTCACGTCGGCCGGCACGACGAGCGGCAGCCCCCGCTCGCGCGCCTCCCGGACCACGGCCGCGGCCAGCACGTGCGTGGACAGCTGCTCCACCGAGGCGGCCAGCCGGAGCACCTCGTCCGGGTCGCGGCCGGGCGCGGTGACCGTGTCCGACATCCGCGGCCGGCCGGTGGTCAGCGTGCCGGTCTTGTCCACCAGCAGCGTCCGGGCCCGGCCGAGCACCTCCAGCGACCCGCCGTCGCGGATCAGCACCCCCGGCGGGCCGCCCGGGACAGCCCGCTGACGATCGCGATCGGCGTGGCCAGCAGCAGCGGGCAGGGCGTGGCCACCACCAGCACGGCGACGGCGCGCAGGAACTCGCCCGAGGCCGCCCACGCCGCCCCGGCCAGCACCAGCGTGAACGGCACGAACGCCGCCGCGTACCGGTCGGCCAGCCGGACCATCGGGGCCTTGCGCCGGGTGGCCTCCTGCGCCAGCCGGACGATCCCGGCGTACGTGCTGCGCTCGGCGGTGGTGGCGGCCCGCAGCCCGAACGCGGCGCCCGCGTTGAGCACCCCGCTGGCCACCCGGTCGCCGGGGCCGCGGTCCACCGGCCGCGACTCGCCGGTCACCACGGCCTCGTCCAAAGTCGCCGGATCCTCCAGGTCGCCGTCCACCGGCACCACGTCGCCCGGCCCGACCAGCAGCCGATCCCCCGGCCGCACCTCGGCGAGGTCCACCACGACCACCTCGCCGGCGCCGTGGTCGCCGCCGCCGCCGTGGCCGCCGCCGTGGCCGCCGCTGGCGCCGTGGCCGTCGCCGGCGCCGTGGCCGTCGCCGGACCGCCGCCGGGCGGTCCGGGGCGCCCGGGACAGCAGCGAGTGCAGGTCCCGGGTGGCGCGCCGTTCGGCGTACGCCTCCAGGGTCCGCCCGGTGGCCAGCATCAGCGCGATCACCGCGCCGGCCAGGTACTCCTGCACCACCAGCGCCCCGGCCAGGGCTAGCGCAGCGATGACGTCCACCCCGAACTCGCGGCGCAGCAGCGCCCGCAGCACCAGGTACGCGGTGGGTGCCAACGTGCCGGCGGTGGCCGCCGCCCAGACCCAGTTCGCGGTCGTCCGCCGCCCGAGCAGCCACAGCAGCGCCCCGGCGGCCACCACGGCGACCAGCGCGATCAGCGGCGTCCACTCCCACCGCCGCCAGTTCCTGCCGGCGGACCCGTCGCCGCGGCCGGCCGGCCCGCCGTCGCCGGGCCGGTCGGTGCTCCCCCGCTGGGCTGCGTCGCCGGTGCTCACGCCCGGTTCAGCGCGACCTTGAGCGCGCCGCTGGTGGCCGCGTCGGCGAACACGTCGTACCCGGCCATGATGTCGCCCAGGGCGAACCGGTGGGTGATCAGGCCGGCCAGGTCCAGCCGGCCGGTCGCCACCAGGGCCAGCAGGGTCGGGATGGAGTACGTGTCGACCAGCCCGGTGGTGACGGTGAGATCGGCCCCCAGAGCCGCTCCAGGTGCAGCATGGCCGGCTCGCCGTACACCCCGATGCTGGCCAGCCGGCCACCCGGCCGGACCAGTTCCGCGCACAGCTCGAAGGTCGCCGCCCGGCCCACCGCCTCCAGCACCACGTGCGCGCCGAGGCCGTCGGTGAGTTCGTGCACGCGGTCCCGCAGCCCGTCCCCGGGCGCCAGCACGAGGTCCGCGCCGAAGCGCTGCGCCGCCTGCCGGCGCGGCTCGGCCGGCTCCACCACCACGACCCGCAGCGGGGAGAACAGCCGGACGGCACGGATGGCGGCCAGCCCGATCGGGCCGGCGCCGACGATCACCACGGTGTCCCCGGGGGCCACCTGCCCGTTGCGCGCCCCCACCTCGTACGAGGTGGGCAGGATGTCGGCCAGCAGCACCGCGTCCTCGTTCCGCACGCTCTCCGGCAGGCGGTACAGCGACAGGTCGGCGAACGGGATCCGGGCCAGTTCGGCCTGCACCCCGTCGACCGAGTGACCCAGCAGCCAGCCGCCGCCGGCGAGACAGTGGCCGTACCGGGTCTGCCGGCAGTAGCGGCACCGGCCGCAGGCCGAGATGCACGAGGCGAGCACCCGGTCACCCGGGCGCACGCTGCCCACCGCCGGACCGACCTCCAGCACGGTCCCGACGGCCTCGTGCCCGAGGACCCGGCCGGGGTCCACCTCCGGTACGTCGCCGCCGAGGATGTGCAGGTCGGTGCCGCAGATGGTGACCGTGTCGATCCGCAGCAGCGCGTCGGTGGGATCGTGCACACCCGGATCCGGCACGTCGGTCCACGACCGGCGACCCGGGCCCTCGTACACCAACGCCTTCATGTCCTCGATCGTCGCAACGGCCGCCCGGCGCGGAGCCCGAATGGCCCAACAAGCCCGCATTGATCGAGCCAGGTGGGGTGTGAGTGGGTGTGCGGGCGGCGCGGGTGCGGGACGGACTAGGTTAAGGCGGACGGGGCGGGACGGGCCGGCCCCGACAGGACGCGCCGGCCGCAGTCGCCCGGCCCGTACGAGAATCGACAGGAAGTCGAGGAGGTCCCGCGCCGATGACCGAGGTCCCACCGGTAGCCGCCGGCACCGTACCGACCGCCCTCGCCCAGGCCGCCGCCGCGGCGGGCCACGCGCCGAGCGTGCACAACACCCAGCCATGGCGCTGGCGGGTGCTGCCGGACCGGCTGGAGCTGCACGCCGTACGGGAGCGGCAGCTCGCGGCGATCGACCCGGGCGGGCGGCTGCTGCTGATCAGCTGCGGCACCGGGCTGCACCACGCGGCGCTGGCGCTGCGGGCCGAGGGCTGGCAGGTACGCATCGAACGCCTCCCCGACCCGGACCGGCCGGACCTGCTGGCCACGGTGATCCCCACCGGCCACGAGGCACCCACCGACGGGGCGATGCGGCTGGTCCAGTCGATGAGCGTGCGGCACACCGACCGGCGCCCGGTCAGCGACGAACCTGTGCCCGCCTCCGGGATCGAGGCCGTCCGGAAGGCCGCCGACGAGTACGCCCACCTCCAGATCCTCGGCTCGGACGAGATCCTGGACGTCGCCGCCACCGCCGGCCGGGCCGCCGAGGCCGAGGCCGACGACCCGCAGGTACGCGAGGAACTGGCGTACTGGACCAGCCGGGCGGTACCGGCCGGCACCGGGCTGCCGCCCGAGGTGCTGCCCGACGAGCCGGCCCAGAGCACCGTGCCCGGCCGCGACTTCGGCAGCGGATCGCTGCCGATGGGGCCGGGCCACGACCGGGCCGCCACCTACGCCCTGCTGTACGGCGACGACGACGAGCCGGCCAGCTGGCTGGCCGGCGGCGAGGCGCTCTCCGCGGCCTGGCTCACCGCCACCGGCCTGGGGATCTCCGTGGTGCCGCTGAGCTGGGTGGTCGAGGTCACCGCGACCCGGGAGATCCTGCGCCGGGCGCTGTCCGGAATGGGCTACCCCTACCTGGTGCTCCGGCTCGGGATCGCCAGCCCGGAGCACGCCGGGCCGCCACACACCCCGCGGCTCCCCCTCGACCAGGTGATCGACACCTCGGCGGTCCGCGGCGACGCCGGGTGACGGTCGGCCCCCCACCCCCGGCGAAGCCGACGATACGATCACCGCATGCCGGCCGAGACCAATGCGGGTGAGGAGCACGCGGCCCCGTCACTGGGCCTGAGCCCACTGTCCCGGGTCCAACTCGACGAACTGCTGCAGGAGATGCTCGACCGGGTCGGCGAGGTGGTGAACAGCCGCGAGCGGCTGCGCGCCCTGCTCGACGCGGTGGTCGGCATCTCCACCGACCTGGACGTGTGGTCCACGCTGCGCCGGATCGTCGCCGCGGCGTGCGACCTGGTCGGCGCCCGGTACGGCGCGCTCGGCGTGATCGGCCCCGACCGCACCCAGTTGCGCAACTTCATCGTGCACGGGATCGACGAGGAGCTACAGGCCGAGATCGGCGACCTGCCGCACGGCCGCGGCGTGCTCGGCCTGCTGATCGAGGATCCGAAACCGCTGCGGATGCCGGACATCACCCGGCATCCCAGCTCGTACGGCTTTCCGGCGCACCACCCGCCGATGCACAGTTTCCTCGGCGTGCCGGTGCGCATCCGCGACCAGGTCTTCGGCAACCTCTACCTGGCCGAGAAGCAGGGCGCGGTCGAGTTCACCGAGGACGACGAGGAGATCGTGGTGGCGCTGGCCGCCGCGGCCGGCGTGGCGATCGAGAACGCCCGGCTCTACGCCCTGGCGCACCGCCGGGAGCGGTTCCTCGCCGCGGCCGCCGAGATCACCGGGGTGCTGCTGGGCGAGGTACGCCGTACCGACGCACTGAGCCTGGTGGCCCGGCGCGCCCGCGAGGTGGCCGAGGCCCGGCTCGTGCTGGTGCTGCTCTACGACGAGGATGCCGAGCGGTTCACGGTCGAGGTGGTGGAGTCGGCCACCGGCGCCCCGGAAGGGCTGCTCGGCGCGGTGCTGCCGGCCGCCGACACGACCTTCACCGAGTCGGTCTCGGCGCGCCGGCACCTGCTGCTCGACGACCTCGCCACCTCGGCGCACTGGCCGGTGCCGGTGCTGGACGGGCCGGCCGTGGTCGTGCCGCTGACCGCCGCCGAGACCCTGCACGGCGTGCTCGTGCTGGCACCCGAGCCGGACCGGGGCGCGCCCTCCGACGAGGACCTGGCGCTGCTCACCAGCTTCGCCGGCCAGGCCGCGCTGGCCCTGGAACGCGCCCGCGGGCAGGAGGAGCGCGAACTGCTGGTGGTGCTGGAGGACCGTGAACGGATCGCCCGGGACCTGCACGACGTGGTGATCCAGCGGCTGTTCGCCACCGGGCTGCAACTGCAGAGCGCGGCCCCGCTGGCCGGCCGGGCGGACATCGCGAAGCGGATCAACGCGGCGGTGGACGACCTGGACACCACCATCCGGGACATCCGGCGGACCATCTTCGAGCTGCGTACCCCGATGAGCGCGACGCTGCGTACCGAGATCCGGGAGACCCTGGAGGAGGCCGCGGCGCTGCTCGGCTACCGCCCGGCGCTGGACCTCACCGGCCCGGTGGACAGCGCGATCCCCGACGAGCTACGCGCGGACCTGCTGGCCGTGCTCCGCGAGGCGCTCTCCAACGCCGTCCGGCACGCACAGGCCGGGCACGTCCAGGTGGCGGTGGCCGTGCACGACGGGCGGGTGTCGGTGACGGTCCGCGACGACGGCGTCGGCACGGATCCGGCGGCGGCCCGCAGCGGTCTGGTCAACCTCGCCGAACGCGCCCACCAGCACGGCGGGACGTTCGAGATCGCCAGGGCCGAGCCGCGGGGCACCGAGGTGTGCTGGACGGTCCCGCTCGACGCCGGCGCCTGAGCCGGCCGCCGGCACGGCCGGTCCCGCGGCGTCCGCTCAGTGGTGCTGCTGGCGCAGCAGCCGGGTGGCCAGCACGGCGGCCTGGGTGCGCCGTTCCAGCCCCAGCTTGGCCAGCACGCTGGAGACGTAGTTCTTCACCGTCTTCTCGGCCAGGAACATCCGGCCGGCGATCTCCCGGTTGGTCAGCCCCTCGGCGACGTACTCCAGGATCCGCCGTTCCTGCTCGGTCAGCGACTGGAGTTCGCGGGGCTGCTCCACGCCGCTGCGGATGCGCTCCAGCACGCGCTGGGTGACGGCCGGATCCAGCAGTGACTGGCCGGCGGCCACCCGCCGGACGGCGTCGACGAGGTCCGTGCCGCGGATCTGCTTGAGCACGTAGCCGGCGGCGCCCGCCATGATCGCGGCGAACAGCGCCTCGTCGTCCTCGTACGAGGTGAGGATGAGGCCCTTGATGCTGGAGTCGACGGCCCGCACGTCCCGGCACACGTCGATGCCGTTGCCGTCCGGTAGCCGCGCGTCCAGGATCGCGACATCGGGCCGCAGCGCCGGAATCCGGGCGGCGGCGGCCACGGCCGAACCGGACTCGCCCACCACCTCGATGTCGCCGCTGGACTGCAGGAGGTCGGCCAGGCCACGGCGGACGACCTCGTGGTCGTCCAGCAGGAACACGCGGATCATCCCCCGTTTCTACCCCCATCCGGCCCGGTCGTACACGGGCCGAAGGTCCCGGGTCCGTCGGGGCGCTGCCGAAGGTCCCGGGCCGAAGGGCCCGACGGCCCTGCCCGGCGGCGCCGACCCGAACGCATGGTGGTGGGACAGGGCGACCGATGCGAGGAGGATCCGATGGCCCGGACCAGCACACGGTGGACGCCCGAGGCCGGCGGGCCGCTCTCCGACGCCGCCCGACAGGCGCTGCACGCTCCCTCGGTGTTCAACACCCAGCCCTGGCGGTGGCGGGTCGACCGGACCGGCGGATCCGACGACGGCGTGCTGGAGCTGCGCGCCGACCTCGCCCGCGCGCTGCCGGTGACCGATCCGGACCGGCGACTGCTCATGATCAGCTGCGGGGCGGCGCTGCACCACGCCCGGGTCGCCCTCGCCGCCGCCGGGTACCAGGCCGAGGTGGCCCGGTTCCCCGAGCCGGCCGATCCGGAACTGCTGGCCCGGATCCGGATCATCGGCGCGTACCGGCCCACGGAGCGCGACCGGGCGCTGGCCGCCGCGATCCCGCGGCGCCGCACCGACCGCCGGGCCTTCGCCGACACCCCGGTGCCGCCCGACGCGATGCGGCGGCTCGCGGCGGCCGTGTCCGCCGAGGGGGTCGGGCTGCACCAGGTACGCCCCGACCAGATGCCGATGCTGGCCGTGGTCACCGCCCAGGCGGCAGCGGCCGAGCTGGCCGATCCGGCGTACCGCGCCGAGCTGACCTCCTGGACGCACCGGCCCGGCGGGCCGGGGACGGCGTGCCGGCGGCGGTGGCCGTCCAGCAGGCGCCGCGGCGGGTGCCGGTCCGGGATCACGCGCTGGGCGCCGAGCCGGGACTCGCGGTCGGTGCCGGGTTCGACCGCGGCGCCAGCTACACGGTGCTGTTCGGCCCCGGCGACGACCGGGCAGGCTGGCTGGCGGCCGGCGAGGGACTCTCCGCGCTGCTGCTCGGCGCGGTCGTGGAGGGGCTGTCCGCCGCGCCGCTGTCGGACGCCATCGAACGCGCCTGGCCGCGCCGGCTGATGCGGGACCTGCTGGCCGGGCTCGGCGAGCCGTACCTGACGGTCCGGCTCGGCGTGGGCAGCCCGGACGACCTGTCGGCGATTCCCCGACGACCCGCGGGTGAGGTGATCGAGATCCGGCGGTCGGACCCCCAGGGAGGCGCACGATGACCGTTGACGGCTACACCGAGGAACAGCTCCGGGTGGCGGTCGCGGCCGCGGTCCGGGCGCCGTCGTTGCACAACAGCCAGCCGTGGCGGTTCGCGCTGCGCGACGGCACCATCGAGGTACGCCTCGACCCGGCGCGTCGGCTGCCGGCCACCGATCCGACCGGCTGGGCGGCCCGGATCGCCGGCGGCGCGGCCGTGTTCAACCTGCGGTTGGCGCTCGCCGTCGCCGGGGTGCCGGCCCGGGTGACGCGGCGCCCGGACCCGAGGGAACCCGACCTGGTGGCCCGGTTGGCCCCGGACCAGCCCCGCCTGGCGACGCCGCGGGAGCGGGCGCTGTTCGCGGCCGTGCCCCGGCGGTACAGCAACCGGGCGCCGTTCTGGCCCGATCCGGTGCCGACCGATGCCCGCTGGCGGCTGCTGGAGGCAGCCCGGGACGAGGGCGCCTGGCTCGACCTGGTCGTAGGGGCCGGCCCGGTCAACGCCGTCGCCGCGATCGCGCGCTCCGCCGACCGGGTCCTGGACCGTGATCCGGCGTACCGCGCCGAGCTGGCAACCTGGATCCGGCGGGAGCGGTCCCCGGACGGCGTACCGGTGGGCTCCGGCGGCCCGACCGGCGAACCGCAGGATCTGCTGCCGCAGCGGGCGTTCGGCGGCCGGCCCCGGGCGCCGGGTCGGGACTTCGAACCGGAGCCGCTGGTCGCGGTCCTGGGCTCCACGGGCGACACCGCCGGCGACCAGATCGCGGCGGGTGAGGCGTTGCAGCGCGTGCTGCTCACCGTCACCGACTCCGGGCTGGCCGCCTCGCTGCTGTCGCAGCCGATCGAGGTGCCCGGTGCCCGGGAACAGCTGCGGCTGGCGCTGGGCCGCTCCGGCACGCCGCAGATGGTGCTGCGGATCGGGTACGGCCAACCGGGTTGGCCGACGCCGCGCCGCGACCCGGCCGAGCTCATCGACCTGCCGGTGGCACCGTCCTGATCACGCCGGCTGGCACATCGTGCCGGCGGACGCGCATCACGCCGGCGGGCGGATCATGCGGGCGGGCGTGCATCACGCCGGCGGGCGGATCATGCGGGCGGACGGACACCATGCCGGCGGGCGTGCCTCATGCCGGCGGCGGACGGACATCATGCCGGCGGGCGTGCATCATGCCGGCGGGAGGACCATGCCGGCGGCCGGTTCGGGCGGCGCCGCGGCCGGGTCCAGGACGACCGCCCGGGGTCCCAGCGCGAGGCCACCCGGCGGTACGTCGTCCAGCACGGTGGCCCCCGCGGCGATCCTGGCGTTGCTGCCGATCCGGACCGGCCCGAGAATCGTGGCACCTGCGCCCACCAGGACACCGTCGCCCACGACCGGTTCGCCGGAGAAGTCCCGGCGGCCGATCGTGACATGGTGGTAGAGCCGGACGCCGGCCCCCAGCCGGGCGTCGCGGTGCAGCACCAGCCCGTACGGGTGGAACAGCCGCAGACCCGGGCCGCAGGTCAGCTCCCGGGGCAGGTCGCTGTTCACGCCGAGCCGGAGCACCACCAGGTTCAGCAGCCGGTAGACCGGGCCGCACAGCCGGCGGGGCACGGTCGACCGGGCGGCCGTCCACTGTCCGAAGCGGAACACGGTGAGCACCAGCCGGACCAGCGGATCACGCGGGTTGGCGCGGAAGTCCTGCCGAAGCGTGTCGAGCACATGACCGAGGGTAGGCAACCGGTCCGCCCGACCCAGCGCCCGATCGGAAACCCGACAATCCGCCCTCATCGCCACGCCCCAGCCACTCCAGCCGCACCCCACCTCGCCTCACCGCGCCACCGCAACGCCACCCCGGTCCGTCCCCGTCCCCGGTCCCGGTCCCGGTCCCGACTCGCCACCGCCACCGCCACCACACCGATCGACTCAGGGCCTTCGCCCGGCCGCCGAACCCGGCCTCCGACCCGGCCTCCGACCCCGGCGGCCAACCCTGCCGCCCCTGCCGGCGGCGGACCGGTTCGGGCGCCGCATGTCTGATCACTTCGGTGAGAGGAAAAGGAAGTAGTCCGCGGGAATTTGCCCCAACGGGATGGGCGCGAGCCGGGCGCCGTCCGACGCTGAGGCGGCGCTCGGGCGCCGTGGGTCGGCCGTCTGATGCGGGGGCCGGGGCCGGGCTCGGAGGACCGTTGGCCGAAGGACCGTTGGCCGAAGGACCGTTGGCCGGAGGACCGTTGGCCGGAGGACCGTTGGCCAAGCGCGGAGCGGCGCCACACGGGTATGCCTGCGCCGCGGAAGCCTCTGCACCACGCGTTCCTGCGCACCACCGCGTCCGCGCACCGCGATTGGTGGCACCCGACCGGCCTCTCGCCGGAACCCCGGCGGCGGAGCCCACCGCGCGGTCGACTGCGGCGTCCCATCGAATCGGGTGAGGATGCTGTCGTTGTTGGGTCGGCCCCAGCGGCCGGGGACGCCTCGGGGCCGAGATTGGCCGGGGACGTCTCGGGGCTGAGGGCGCGGCCGGCTCGTCCGGTCTGGCTGCCGCGGTGGCGCGCACGCTGGCCCGGAGGCCGGCGGCGGTCCCGCTTGGAGGAGGTTCGGCCCGCGCATCGGCCGGGCACGGGACCAAGGCCTGCGTAGATGCCGCGATTGATGGCGACGGCGGCGCGGACGGGGCCGACCGTCGCGGTGGGACCGACGGTACCGACGGGGCCGACCGTGCCGGTGGGATCGGAAGCGCCGGCCGAGGCGACGTCGACACGGGCAGCGGCGTGACGCGGCTCGGTGACTGTGCCGGCGCCTCCGGCTTCGCTGGCGGCGTCGGCGTCCTCCGTGGCGTCCACGCAGAGCCGGAGCCGGGTCGCTGGGCGGTGGCGGTGGAAGAGGCACCGGTGACCAGCGCGACCCGCGACTCAGTCATGGTGGCGGTGACGGCGGCGGCGGAAGCCTGAGCGCGTATACGGCGCAGCCGCTGGGCGTGTCGTTGCCTCAGCCCCCAGGCGCGGTGCCGTTCATGCTCCTGACGGAATTGGATTGCTGCGGGAGAATAGCGACGTGACCGAGTCGGATCCCGCATGACGGCCAGATCCGACCTGCTAAACAATTCCAACTGCCCCACACGTTGATTCTGTCAGACCTCGGACCACAACGCTCACCCGAAGAGCAGAACAATTTTTCAGATGACGTCTATACGCCGTGAGCCGGGCCGACACATCTCACCGCCGACCGGACTACACACATTTCCGAGGCCGGTGCGGGCACACGTGCATCCGGCGCCAACAGCGCACGACGCTCCCGAGCCCGAGCAGCGACGGACCGCCCGGCTTCGGTGCCCTCGTACCACACAAGCCGCCGCCATAGCCGATCAGGTCACGTTGCTCCATCCGGCCGAGTACGGTTTTCAGGAGCATCGCGCGGTCAGCAGTAATGCTGTCTCCGGAGGTCCGGCGAAGGTCCGACATCGGCACGCGGTCCAGTCACCGTGCCGCCATTCGTACCATCTTCCCCACCCATGTACCCGATCGGGGAGCTTATTTGCTGAATAAGCGCTCTCCGGCCCGCGAACGCCTTGACCAACAGGATCCAGAGGCAACGGACCGGGGCGGGAAATCAACACGAGGATCTGGCCAACCGGCCCCGCCACGATCAACAGACCGTGCCACGATCAACAGACCGTGCCACGATCGGCAGACCGCGCCGCGATCAACAGGCCGGGACGCGCTCAACAGGCCGGCGGGGCGTGCGACGACCAGACAGCGCGACGGTGGCGGTCAGCAACGCACCTGCGGCGACGACGAGCAGCGGCAGCCGGCGGTCCGGCAGCACGAGCACAGCACCGATCGGGTTGGCCAGCGCGACCGGGGCGAACAGGACGGTTCCGGCGCTGGCCGAGACCCGGCCGAGCAGTCGCTGCGGGGTACCTCGTTGCACCGCGGTCATCGCCGCCACCAGTGTGCCGGGCAGGCCGATTCCGACCAGCACGCTGCCCAGCACCAGGCCGGGCCACCACGGCAGCAGCCAGGCCGCGACGCCCGCCGCGTACGCCAGGGCGCCGACGCCCGCGGTCCGGAGCTCGCCGCGGGCCGCCAGCAGCCGTCCGGCCAGCAGGCCGCCAACGATCGAACCGAGTCCCTGGGCGGAGGCGAGCACGCCGATGAAGCTCGGCGACCGGTGTAGGCCGGTGACGACCGCGGCGTACAGCGCCGCCGTCGTGATGCCGGACATCGCGATGCAGGCCGCGGCCGCCAGTACGACGCGGCGCAGCGCCGGCGTGCCCAGCAGGAACCGCAGGCCGCCGTACTCGCGCCGGCTGCCGCGCTCGCGCCGACCGGCGGGACGGCCGGGACCGGGATGGGTGCCGGTCGACCCGGAGCCGCACCGCCCACCGGCCGTCGGCCCGGCATCAGACGGCCCCGCACCACACGGCCCACTGGCCGTCAGTCCAGCACCAGCCGGTCCGCTCGCCGTCGGCCCGGCGCCGCGCGCCCGGAAGCCAGACGACCCGGGACCAGACGACCCGGGACCAGACGACCCGGGACCAGACAGCCCGGGACCAGACGACCCGGGACCAGACAGCCCGGGGGCGGCGGGGCGGATCCGGATCGCGGCGTACAGGACCGCGGTGACCGTCAGGGCCACGATCGCGAGCAGCACGACCGGATGGCCTCCGCGCCAGGTGAACAGCCCCGCACCGATGGCCGGCGCCACCAGTTTCATGCCCTCCTGTGCGCTGGTCCGCAGCCCGTTCACCTCGCCGAGCAGGCCGGCCGGCAGGACCGCCGGCAGCAGCGCCGACTCCCCGGCTCCGAGCAGCACGAAGCTGACCCCGTAGCCGAGCATCACTACGAAGATCAGCCAGATCTCGGCGGCGGACCGGACGGCCAGCAGAGACGCGATCATGGCGGCGGTGAGCAGGCAGGTCCAGACCATCAACGGCCGCCGGGGCAGCCGGTCCACCAGCCCACCGATAATCGGCCCGAGCGCGACGGGCAGGTAGAGGCAGGTGCCCACCAGCGCACCGAGGCTGCTGGAGCCGGACAGCGACAGCACCCAGATGCCGGCCACCAGCATCATCAGGCTGGCGCCGAAGCCCCAGGCGAACGAGATCGCGATGAACAGCACGGCGTTGCGGTCGCGGCCGATGGCGACCAGGCGAGACACCAAGACGTTCCCTCACCAGATTGAGTCGTAGGGACTCACATCCTGCGCGGCATCCCGAAGGGCGTCAAGGCATAGTTGAGTCTGGCCGACTCACTCTTTCCGACGGCTGGCCGGACCCAGCACCGCCCGCAGCGCGGCCCGGAGTCGGACCAGCGCCGCGGCCACCGGCGACGGCAGTTGTCCCGGCGGAATCTCGGCGAGATCGGCGACGGCGCTTCGCGCGAGGTCATAGCGGGCTCCAGGCTCCGCCACGGTCGACGAGGTGAGGGTTTCCCGGGCCAGCCGGGCGGCGGGGTGCCGCTCCGTCCAGTCCGGATCGGCGTGCAACGAGCGGTGCAGCGCGGTCACGGCCGTCCGCAGCGCCGCGGCGGAGCCGCCGTACGTCTTGTCAATTTCTCGTTGACGGGCTCGTTCGGCGCGAGGCTCGGCCGAGAGCCGTAGCCAGCGCTGCTCGGCGGCCTGGCGGGACGACAGCCCGCAGGCCGCCGCGACCGCCGACCAACTCGCACCGTCCTCCCGGGCCGCCTCGATCAGCAGCCGTTCCATCCGGTCCAGATGGCCGCGCAGGTCGGCCAGCAGCGCCAGGCCGGCGAGGGCGGGTTCCGCCGATGCCCCGGCCGCGACGGCGGCCAGCAGTTCCTGGTGCCGGCGCAGCGCCTCCGGCCCCGACAACCCCGAGAGCCCCGACGACTGCAACGGCGACTCCGCCGGCCCGGACGACCCCGCCTGCCCTGACAACCCCGCCGGCCCGGACGACCCCGACGACTGCAACGGCGACCCCGACGACCCGGAGGACCCCGACGACCGCAACGGCTCCGCCGGCCCGGACGACCGCAACGGCTCCGCCGGCCCGGACGACCGCAACGGCTCCGCCGGCCCGGACGACCGCAACGGCTCCGCCGGCCCGGACGACTGCAACGGCTCCGGCGGCCCGGACGACTGCAACGGCTCCGGCGGCCCGGACGACCCGGACAGCCCCGCCGGCCCGGACTCCGGTGCCGCGCGGCGCGGATCGGCCTCGGGCGCCGCACGACGCAACCCAGGCGCACGGGTCGTACGGGACGAGTCGGGCTGGCGCGCGGCACGGCGCGGATCGGGCTCGGAAGCGGCACCGGGCGGGCGGGTCGACATGTCGGTCAGGATGCGCCGGCCGGACCGCCCTGTCAATCTTCTGTTGACATGCCCGGACCTATCTCCAGCCGGTCCCGGTATGCGGCGGCCAGCCGCTTCGGCGCCTGGCCGAACCACGCCTCCACCAGCAGTTCACGCAGCTCGGCGACGGCGATCTCGGGCAGCTTCACCAGGATCGCGGGGTAGTCCGCGAAGTGCGAGGTGATGAAGTAGACCCCCGACGGGTCGGCGAGCAACGCGGCCCGGGCACCCAGATCGGGCACCCGGGCCGCGAGGATCGGCCCGTCCGGCGCCGCCGCCCCCAGCTCCGCCAGATCGGACCGGCGCAACGGCCGCTCCCACGCCAGCGGCTTGGCCCGGACCCGCCAGGAGAGCAGGCCGTTGCGGTCGGTCAGCTCCGCCGTCTCGGGCAACTCGGCCACGATCCGGCTGACGTCGTCCCAGTTCGCCATGGCCGCACGATACCGACGGCCACCGACACCGGCGACAGGCGCGACAACGGCCGCACCGGCACGGCACCACCAGCACCGGCAGCACCGGCAGCACCGGCACGGCACCACCAGCACCACCAGCACCACCAGCACCACCAGCACCGGCACGGCACCACCAGCACCGGCAGGCCAGCAGGCCGGCAGGCCGGCACCGGCAGCGACGGCACAGGCGGCAACACCGGCACCGGGTTGACGTCGGTCGAGGGTCACCCCCCGTGCACGGTCTCGGGGCGCCGTCCGCGGGTCGAGACGAACTGGTACGACATGGCGGCGAAGGCCGGATTGCGGGTCAGCTCGCGGAACGCCCGCAACTGCCCTGCGCTCAGTCCGGCCGCCAGCAGCTCGGGTTCCAACTGCCGGCAGTTGGTCTCGTGCAGCGAAAGCCCCGAGGAGCCGCCCGACCAGCTCTCCGAGTGGGTCACCGTGTCCACGTCCACCAGGCCGGCCTGGCACATCTCGGTGTGCACCCCCTGCGCCCAGTCCATCGAGGCGCCGTGCGACTGGAGCACCGACAGCATGGTCTCCATCACCAGCGTGAACAGCTTCGCCGCCTCGTCGTCGGGTGCGGCCAGCACCCGCAGCGGGGTCGAGCAGTCGAACTCCTCCACCACCAGCCAGCCGCCGGGGGCCAGCGTGCCGACCAGCTTGCGCAGTACGCGCTCCCGCTCCGGCAGGTGCAGCAGCAGCAACCGGGCGTGGATCACCTCGAACGGGCCGCCGGGCGGCGGGTCGGTGCGGACGTCGTGCCGGCGGACCACCAGGTTCGGCCCGGACTTCAGGTGTTGCGGGTTCAGGTCGGTGGCCACCACCACGCCATCCGGGCCGACCGCGCCGGCGAGCAGCCGCGCCATCGATCCGCCGCCGGCGCCCACCTCCCAGCAGGTCGCTCCGGGCTTGACCAGCGGCGGGGTGAGGCGGCGGGCCGTCACCGGGTCCAGGAAGGACTCCAGCGCGGTCATCTGCGCTCCGGCCTGCGGTGAGGCGTTGTCGAAGGTGTAGTCGAGGTCCGTGGACATGGCTACCTCCTGGGAAAGGGGCGCGCGGGATGTTCGGCCCCCGCACCGGCCGCCGCGGCGGGGCTCGACCCGTCGCTTGTGGGATCTCCGCCGGCCTCCGGCCGGTCGGTGCCGAGGCTCAACATCGCCTCGACGGGCGCGAGGTCCACCCGGACCTCGGCGGCCGGGTGGTCGTAGACCAGCCGGCCGTACTCCAGTACGGCCACCCGGTCGGCCACCTGTACGGCGTGGTGCAGTTGCTGCTCCACGAGCAGCACGGTCAGGCCGGTACCGGCCAGTTCGGCGACCAGCTCGCGGATCCGGGCCGCCAGCCCCGGCGCCAGCCCTTCGCACGGCTCGTCCAGCAGCAGCACCCGGGGCTGGGTGAGCAGGGCGCGGGCGATGGCCAGCATCTGCTGTTCCCCGCCGGAGAGCTGGTCGCCGCGGTGCCGGCCGCGTTCGGCGAGCCGGGGCAGCAGGTCCAGCACCCGGGGCACGGTCCAGCCGCCGCTGCCCCGCCGCCGCCCGCGCGCCGAGGAGGCGGCCAGGGTCAGGTGCTCGGTGACGGTCAGCCGCGGGAAGACCCGCCGGCCCTGCGGCACCAGCCCGATCCCGGCCCGGGCCGCGCGGTGCGCGGGCAGACCCGCCAGTTGCGCGCCGTCGAGGTCGATCCGGCCCGAGTACGGCGGCAGCAGCCCGGCGATCGCGTGCACGAGGGTGCTCTTGCCCGCACCGTTGCGGCCGACCACCGCCTGCACGGTGCCGGTGGCCACCGTCAGGCTGACCTCGTGCAGCGCGATGCCGCCCGCGTAGCCGGCGACCAGCCGGTCAACCGTGAGCATCGCGCACCCCCGTACCGAATGCCTGGTGCAGCGCCGGGGCGGTGCGGATCTCGGCGGGCGGCCCGGAGGCCAGGATCCGGCCGTCGCGCAGCACCGTGACCACGTCGGTCAGGCTGTACACGAGGTCCAGCCGGTGCTCCACCAGCAGCACCGCGACCGTGCGGGGCAGCGCGGCGACGAGTTCGACGAGCCGTTCGGTGTCGCCGGCCGACAGCCCGGCGGCCGGCTCGTCGAGCAGCAGCAGGCGGGGCCGGCCGGCCAGCGCCATGGCGATCTCCAGTTGCCGGCGCTGCCCGTGCGACAGGTGCCCGGCCGGCCGGGCGGCGTGCTCGGCCAGCCCGAGCCGGTCCAGCAGGTCGGCGGCGGGCCGGCGGACGTGCCGGTCGTACCGGCCCGGCCACCCGGCGCGGCGCCCGGCGTGCGGCAGCGCCGCCACCGCGACGTTGTCCAGGGCGGTGAGGGTGGGCCAGACCGCGGGTCGCTGGTGGATCCGGCCGATGCCAAGCCGGGCGCGGCGGGCCGGTCCGGTCCGGGTGACGTCCCGGCCGGCGAAGCTGATGCGGCCCCGGTCCGGCCGCAGCGCGCCGCCGATCAGGTCCAGCAGGGTGCTCTTGCCGGCGCCGTTGGGTCCGATCAGCGCGTGCCGTTGACCTGCCGCGATCCGCAGGTCGACGTCGTCGACGACGGTCAGCGATCCGTACCGGTGGGACACGCCCTCGGCGGCGAGGAGTTCGGTCACGTGCCCGCCTCCTGCCCGGCGGCGCCGCCGGTGGTGCGGGTAGGGCCCGGCCGGCGCCCGCGGAGCGCCGCCAGGTACCGGCGCAGCGCCGGGTTCGGCCCGCCGAAGCCGTTCGGGAACAGGTACGCGGTGGCGACGAACGCGGCGCCCAGGACCAGCGGCGTGTAGCCGGGCAGCACGCCGGCCAGCCAGTCGCGGGAGGCGATCACCAGCGCCGCGCCGACCAGTGCGCCGGTCATCGAGGCGGCGCCGCCGATGACCACGCCGAGCAGCAGCAGCGCCGAGGTGTCGAAGTCGAAGTCGGCCGGCGAGACGTACTGCTGCACGGTGACCAGCAGCGAGCCGGCCACCCCGGCGACGGCCCCGGCCAGCACGTACGCCGCGCCCAGGTAGACCGGCACCGGGTGGCCGCTGGCCCGCAGCCGGCGCTCGTCGTCCCGGCCGGCGCGCAGCACCGCCCCGGCCGGCGTGCGCAGCAGCGCCACCACGGCCAGCAGCACCACCGCCACCACGGCGAGGGTGTAGAGGTAGCGCGCCCGGTCGGTCTCCAGCAGCGCCGCGCCCCACACCGGACGGGCCGGGGCGAGCGCGGCCAGTCCGTCGGTGCCGCCGGTGACCGAGCGCCAGCGGCTCGCCGCGGTACCGACGAGTTCGCCGATCGCCAAGGTGATCATCAGCACCACCACGCCCCGGGCGTGCACCACGAGCGGGACCGTGAGCAGGCCGAACAGCGCGCCCACCGCCGCGCCGGTGACCACCAGCAGCACACCCACCTGCTGCCCGTGCCCGGCCAGCAGCGCGCAGGTGTAGGCGGCGGCGGCGTACGGTCCGGTCTGGCCGAGCGTGGGCAGCCCGGCCACCCCGGTGAGCAGCGCGACGCTCATCCCCACCAGGCCCAGCACCAGGGTCCGGGCCAGCAGCGAGATGCTGTAGTCGTCGGCCGCCCACGGCACCGCCAGCGCGGTCGCCGCGACGACGACCCCGGCGGCCCGGCGGAGCAGCCGCGACCTCACCGCGGCCCCCGGCGCCACGCCGGTGCCCGGGACCGGATGGCCAGCGTGGCGGCCATGGCGGCGAACAGCAGGAAGGGTGCGACCGAGGACGGCAGCAGCGCCACCCCGAGGGTCTGGATCTCGCCCACCGCGAGCGCGGCGAGCAGGGTGCCGCCGACCGATCCGATGCCGCCGAGCACGACGATCACCAGTGAGAGCAGCAGCACGGTGGCGGCGGTGCCCGGTCCCGGTCCGATGATCGGCGCGCCCAGCACGCCGGCCACCCCGGCCAGCCCGCCGGCCACGGCCAGCACGCCGAGGCGGACCCGGGACGGGTTGACCCCCAGGCAGGCGACCATCTCGGCGTCGTCGACCGCGGCCCGCACCAGCATTCCGGCCCGGGTGCGGGCCACCGCCACCGAGAGCAGCACCGCGATCAGCCCGGCGACCACGATGAACAGCAGGCGGTACGCGGCGTAGCGGTGCCCGATCAGCGACACCCCCCGGTCGAGTGCCGCCGGGACCTGGATCGGCAGTTCGTTCGGGCCGAACGCGCTGACCAGCAGGCTTCCGCCGGCCAGCGCGGCGCCGAAGGTGAGCAGCGCCTGGGTGAGGTGGTTGCGCCCGGCCACCGGGGCCAGCAGGCCGGCGATCACCCCGCCCGCGCCCGCCGCGGCCAGCCCGCCGACGACGACCGCGAGCGCCAGCCCGGCCCAGCCGCCGTCCATCAGCGCGGCGGCGGTGTACCCGCCGATGGCGAACAGCGTCCCGTGCGCGAGGTTGAGGATGTCCGCCACCCCGAAGCAGAACACCAGCCCGGCCGCGGCCACGAACATGAGCAGGCCGTACGCCACCCCGTCCACCGCCGGGACGACGTACGCGTCGAGCTGGCCGGCGGCGAACTGGGACATCACTGCCCGACGGTCGCGAGATCACCGACGACCGTGTTGGACAGCGCCCGCCCGTCCTGGCGGACCTGCCGGAGGTACCACTTCTGCACCGGCGAGTGGGTGGTCTTGGAGAACTGCCAGGTGCCGCGCGGGCTGTTGATCTGGCCGAGGCCGGCGATGGCCGCGTTGATCGCCTCGGAGGTCGGCTTGTCGCCGGCCGCGTCGATCGCCCGGTCCAGCACCGCGGCGGCGTCGTAGGAGGCCATCGCGTACGTGGTGGGCGAGCCGTCGTGGTTGGCCTTCCAGGCCGCGACGAACGAGCGGTTCTCGGCGTTGTCCAGGTCGGGCGAGTAGTTGAGCACCGAGAAGATGTCCTGGGCGGCCGGTCCCTGCGCGTTCAGCACCCCGCCCTCGGTGAGGAAGCCCGCCGCGTACAGCGGCACGTCCTTGATCTCGGACTGCGCGTACTGCTTCACGAAGTCCACGGCGGCCGAGCCGGCGTAGAAGGTGTAGACGGCCGCCGCCCCGGAGGCCTTGATCTGGGCGAAGTACGGCGTGAAGTTGGTGGTCGCGGGGAACGGCGTCCACCGGGTCTTGCCGTCGGGGTTCGCCAGCGTGCCGCCGATCTTGGTGTACTCGTCGGTGAAGCCCTTCAGCTCGTCCCAGCCGCCCTGGTAGTCCGGGCCGATCGCGTACACCGGGCCCTTGACGGTGTCCTTGATGTGCGGGGCGATCGCGGCGCCCGGCTCCTCGGACAGGTAGGACGTGTGCCAGACCCAGGTGACGTCCTTCAGCTCGGGCCGGGCGTTGGAGCCCAGCAGCGGCACCTTGGCCTGCTCGGCCAGCGGGATCACGGCGGCCGCCGAGCCGCCGCCGACGATGCCGGTGAGCGCCACCACCTTGTCCTGCTTGAGCAGCTTGGTGGCGGCGGGAACGGCGGTCGGCGCCCCGTTGCCCTCGTCGGCGATCACCAGCTGCACCGGGTGTCCGCCCAGCTTGTTGTCGTGGGTGGACAGGTAGAGCTGGAACCCGTCGCGGATGTCGGTGCCCACCGCCTGGTACGTCCCGGACAGCGACGCCAGCAGGCCGATCTTCAGTGTTTCCGCGGAGCTGTCCCCGGCCTTGTCGGCGCAGGCGCTGACGGTGAGGCCGAGGGCGACCAGCGCCGCGGTGAGCACGCGGCGACGCTGGCGGTGTGTTGCTGACATGTCGTCTCCAGGAGATGAGGGAAGCGGTGGTCGAACGTCGTACGCAGGGGTGGTCGCCGCCGGGGCCGATGGGCGCCGCGCGACGCACGGGTGGTGCGCGGGTGCCGGGATCAGCGGCCGTGCGCCATCGCGGCCCGGGCCGCCGGGGTCAGCACGTCGCCGATCTGGTTCGCCAGCTCGGCCATCTCGTAGGAGACCTTCCCGACGTCGCAGGTGGGTGCCGCGAGCACCAGCAGGGACGCGCCGTCGTTGAACGCCATCGAGAACATGAATCCGCCCTCAAGCTGCGTCACGTTGGAGATCACGGCGCCCGCCTCGAAGAAGTTCGCGGCGCCGCGCAGCAGGCTCACCAGCCCGCTGCCGGTGGCGGCGAGCTGGTCGGCCCGGTCGGCCGGCAGGCTGCGGGTCGCCGCGACCATCAGCCCGTCGCTGGAGATGGCGACCGCGTGGCTGACCTCCGGGACCCGGTCGGCGAAGTTGTCCAGCATCCAGCCGAGATCGTGATGGTTGGTCACCTGGTGCTCCCTGTCGCGTCGCTGGTTGCGGGCATGGTCGCCGGCGTGGGCCGGCGGGTCGTCACACCGCGGGCGTAGGCGGCCATCGCGTTGGCCACCTGCGTCGGGTCGCGGTGCTCCGGCTGGTTCTGCGGGGGCAGGTCGATCGCCCCCGGCACGAGGTACCGCTGGGGTTGCCGGCGCGGCAGGCCGGAGGCGGTGGTGTCGACCACCTGCGGGTTGGTCGCCGCCGAGGCCACCTGCCAGCCGGAGTCGGCCGGGGTGGCCCAGCCGCCGTCGGTGCCGCCCCGGATCCGGTCCGCCCGGAACCAGTTGTTGACCTGTTGGAAGATCACCAGTTCCTCCGTCGGATCGTCGGCGCCGCCGTTGGCCGAGGCGGTGCCGGCGGGCCGGAACACCGGGGCGACGCGGGGCGGCCGGTGCTCGGGATGCCCTGCGCGCGGGATCCCGGGCGCGGACGCCGGGTTGGCGGGTCCGGTGCCGGGCGGGCCGGCGCCGGCGCTCCGGCGGGTGGGCGGGCCGGATCCGAGCGCCGGGCGGCCGGACCGGTCGCCGGCGCGGTCACCGGGCCGGTCGCCGGGGCGGATCGGCCGCTCCATCACCCGGCTCGGCCGCTCGGCGACCCGGCCGGGCCGCTCGGCCAGGCGGCCCGGAGCGATCGCGTACTCCTCCGGGGGCAGCGAGCGGATCAGCGTCGCCGGCAACGCCACCTCGGCGATCGTGCCCAGCCGCGGCCCGGGGCGCAGTTGCACGCTGACGCCGAGCCGGGCCGCGAGCTGCCCGACCACCACCAGGCCCATCGCGCGGACCGCGGCCACGTCGGTGTCCGGCGGATTGCTCAGCAACTCGTTGAGCTGGTCGATCCGTCGCGCGGACAGCCCGACGCCCTCGTCGCTGACCTGGATGATCACCCGGTCGCCCAGGCTGCGGGCGGTCACCCAGGACTCCGTCTCGGGCGGCGAGTACGCGGTGGCGTTGTCCATCAGCTCGGCCAGCAGGTGCACGACCTCGTCGACCTTCTCCGCCACCACCGCCACGTCGCCGTCGACCACGCCGAGCCGGATCCGCGGGTACTGCTCGATCTGGGAGAGCGCCGCCTGGAGCACCTTCTGCAGCGGCACGTTGTCGTGCCGTACCCGGCCGACCCCGGCGCCGCCCAGCACCAGCAGGCTGGAGTTGATCCGGCCCATCCTGGTGGCGAGGTTGTCCAGCCGGTACAGCTGCTGGAGCCGTTCCGGGTCCGTCTCGTCCCGCTCGACGAGGTCGACCTGGGCGAGGACGGCGTCCACCAGGCGCTGCTCGCGGCGGCTCAGGTGGACGAAGATGTCCGCCGTGTTGGCCCGCATCACCGCCTGCTCGGCCGCGGTGCGCACCGCGGCCCGGTGCACCGCGGTGAACGCCTGCCCCACCTCGCCGATCTCGTCCTCGCTGGACGGGTCGATCGGGGTGGCGGAGCGTTTGGCCAGTTCCTCCGGGTCGACCCCCGCGCTTCCGGCGCTGCGCAGGTTGGCCACCGTCGCCGGCAGCTGGTCGAAGGCCACGCTGTTGGCCGCGTCCCGCAGCCGGTGCAGGCGCCGGGTGATCTGCCGGGCCACCAGCCAGGTGACCAGGATGGTCAGCAGCAGCGCCAGCACCACGCCGGCGGCCTCGGCGAGCGCCCGGTGCCGCTGGGCGTCCCGGTCGGCGCGTACCGCGTCCAGTACGGCGGTGTCGACGCGCTGCTGCACCTCGAACAGCCGGGCGGACCAGTCCTGGGTGGCCGCGATCCAGGCGGCCGTGTCGACCTGCATCCGGTTGCCGGGCTGGGCCCGGGACACCTGGTCCTGGAGGCGTTGCAGGGCGAGGGCCTCCTCGCCGCTGCCGGCCCGCTCCCACCACGCGGCCCAACCGGGCCGGGCCAGGTCCAGGAAGGACCGGCTGGCGTCGGTGAAGTTCGCGCGGGCGGCCGTGATGTCCTGCTGCATGGCCGCGGTGAGCTGCCCGGCGGCCACCGCCCGCAGCACCGCGACCTGCTGCAGACCGATCGCCTCGGCGCTGTCGGCGAGCGCTGCGGCGGCCCGGATCCCGTCGGCCACCTGGGCGTTGACCACGCCCTGCGCCAGGCTCTCGCGGTAGCCGAGCAGATCGGCCACCAGGATGCGGTAGCTGAAGGTCATCGCCGAGACGGAGGCGTGCGCCGCCGTGCGGACCTGTGCCCGCAGCGACTGGAGGCCGGCCAGTTCGTTGTCGATCCGGGTCAGCGTGGCGCGCAGGCTGTCCGGTATCGCGGGCAGCCGGCCCCGGTCGATCCGGTACCGCGCGACCGCTCCGTCGGTGTCGCCCACCGAACGCGCGAAGACGTCCTGCTGTTCCGGCGAATCGGCGGTCAGCAGGTCGGCCGCGGCGGCCCGTTCGCGCTGGAGGCGGTACGCGAGGCTCCCCGCGTCGGCACCGAGCTGGGCCAGGGCCTCCAGGTTGCCGGCCCGCACCGTCTGCCGGGCGCTGTCGGCGAGCGCCAGACCGGCGAATCCGATCACGGCCACCAGGGGGGCGGCGACGATGAGACGCATCCGGGCGGCGATCTTCCAACCCCGCCGGCGGGGCGAGTAGGGCCGGACCGCGTGGGATCTGGTGTTCGACGCCAAGACTCACCCCACGAGTTATCGGCAAATTTCTATCTGCTTGTTGCGGTCAGCAAATCCCATTGCGCCCGACGGGGCAGGCCGGAGCCAGAGTTAGGCGTGGTACAAACAGCTAGTACCAGCATCTGTACCCAAGGCATCACGCTGGGCGACCACCCTGGTCTCCCGACTCGGCGACCCGGCGGATGCCGCCCCCTCACCGCGCGGCCGGATCGGCCGCCCCGGTGGGCGGCCACCGGCCGCCGACGACCGCCGGACGGGCATCGTCGAGGGCGGTGCGCGGTGCCGGTATCGAGAGCGCGGTACGCGGTCGGGGCCGCGCCGGGGCCGCCTGGTCCCGCAGGATGCGGTCGATCAGTTCGCGGAGTTCGTCGATGGCCGCCGCGACGTCGATGGCCGCGGCGGCGGAGTCCGGATTCGCGCCGGTCCCGGCGGGCTGCGGCCCGGTCTCGGGTCGCGCCGGTGGCCGGGCGGGGTGCGCCGGATCGCCGTCCGCCGTCCCGCCGGGCCACGACGGACCGGGCAGCGACCGATCGGGCAACGACCCGTCCGGCAACGACCCGTCCGGCAACGACCCGTCCGGCAACGACCCGTCCGGCGGTGAGCCGCCCGGGGGCGGGCTGTCCGGCAACGGGCCGCCCGGCGGCGGGCCGTCCGGTAACCGCGCGTCGGCGGCGCCGCGTGGCCCGCGGCGGCCGTCGGCGGCCAGCTGCTCGGCGGCCACGCGGGGCCAGAGCGCCACCAACCGGCCACCGGTGCTCAGCGCCTCGTCGCAGCGCACGGCGAACTCACAGCTGCCGTACCGGCGGCCCGACTCGACGGCGGCGACCGTCTCGCGGCTGAACCTGACGCGCTCGGCGAGGGCCCGCTGGGTCAGTCCCTGCCGGATCCGCCACCGTCGCAACTCCCAGCGGAACTGCCGGCTGGCGGCCGATTCCGCCGCGGCACACCGGGACGCGCCGTCCATGCGCTCACCTCCGGGCATCATCGCTACCGCCGACGAATGATCCGATCGGATCGGCGGCACGGCCGGGCATTGGCCGGGGCCAATTGTTATCCCTGGACAGCTCGGGTGTGAAGACGTACGGGCAGAGAATGTTTGATCGACTGATGAAAGTCCCGGATAGACGGCCCTTTTTTCTGCGACCGGTCGCCGCCGGCCGCGATGCGGCCGCGCGGGCCTCAGCCGGTCAGCCGCCGCCGATCACCGCCGGGCCGCATCCGGTGGACCGGTTCGCCGACCACCGGGCACGGCCGTTCGATTTCGACGGCATTTCCGCTGGCCAGGCGGCCGCGACTAGGCGGCCTCGACGACCGGCCGGATCTCCTGCGCCCTCGGCCGCGACCCGGCCGGTACGCCGATATCGACGACCGCGGGTAGTTCGCGATGCGCCCGAAACGCAAAGTTCGGTTTGTACGAACGAACATATCCCGGTGCCAACCGGAGTCCCGGAATGGCAGCGGTCAGTCGCCGCAGCGCCACCTCCGCTTCCAATCGGGCCAGCGCCGCTCCGATACAAAAATGCGGACCGTAACCAAACGAAAGGTGGTCCCGGCCCGTACGCTCCGGATCGAACGCCTCCGGGTCCCGGTAGACGGCGGGATCCCGGTTCGCGGCCCCGATCAGCAGCAGGCACCGGGAGCCGGCCGGAATCGTGACATCACCGAGGGTGACCGGCTGGAGGGTCAACCGCAGCCAGCCGTCGATCGCCGGGGTGAGCCGCAGGGTCTCCTCAATGAACGCCGGCGCCCGGGACGGGTCGGCGACCAGCCCGAGCCACCGCTCCCGCTCGCCGAGCGCCAGATCCAGCACGTGCGCGAGCAGCCCGGCGGTGGTCTCGTGCCCGGCGACCAGCAGGTTGAACGCCATGCTCGCGACCTCGGCCCGGGTGAGCACCTCGTCGTCGCCGTTGCGGTAGTCGAGCACCCGGCTGACGAAGTCGTCGCCGCGGTGCCCCTGCCGCAGGCGCAGGTCGACAAGGTCCTGGCAGTACCGCCAGAACTCCAGCAGCCCCCGCGCCAGCCGGACCTGGTCCGCCGGCCCTGGCTGCCCCCACACCAGCGCGATCTGGTCGTCGGACCAGGCCTTGATCCGGTCGAAGTCCTCGTCGGGTACGCCCAGGATGTCCAGCACCACCCGCAACGGCAGGTCGGCGGCGAACCCACGGATCAGATCCACCCGCTCGCCCCGGCGCGCGGTCAACCGCGCGACGAGTTCGTCGACGCGCCGGCGGACGATCTCGCCGTACTGCGCCTCCACCCGCCGGTCGGTGTTGGCGAAGGTGGCCCGCAGGGCGCGCCGGGTCCGCGGATGGGTCGGCGGATCGGCCGCCGCCGTCACCGGTGGCGCGTCGATTTCGGCGAACAGCGCCAGCGCCTCCGGAGCGGGATTGTACGCGGGCAGAAGCGTCAGAGAGTTCGCAAAGGTCGTCGGGTCCCCGAGCGCCCGACGCACGTATTCGTACTTGCTGATCAACCAAAGTCCCAGGTCCTCGGCGAAGTGCGCGCCGGCCCCGTCATCGAGAAGGCGGCGCCAGATGATCCCTGGATCGGTGACATACGCACCAGCGAATGGATTGAGTTGCATGGCCGGCTCCCCTTTGCCATGACAGGCAGACATCGTCAATCGCGGAGCCGGACGTGAACCGGTTCCGAATTGCCACCCCGCCGCCCTTGCCGCCGCTGTTGCTACCTACGGTGCACCTTCGGTTACGGCAAGTCAATACATTCGCGGTCATCATTCAGCTTGGAGCACCCATGACGCAATGAACGGATCATCGAAGTAAGCAATTCTCATTATTCATTCGTGAAGTTGTGTCCAGCAACTTGCGAAATGCGAGACACTCGCGGGCCGTGCCGGCGGACGGGCTTCAGCGGACGGGCTTCAGCGGACCAGCACGGCGGCGCCGTTGACCCGGTCGGCCGCCAGGTCGGCCAGCGCGTCCGCGGCGGCGTCCAGCGGGTACGGCGTGGTGCTGACGCGCAGCCGGTGCCGCCCCGCGAGGGCCAGCAGCTCCCGGGCGTCCGCCCGGGTGTTGGCGGTGACGCTGCGCAGGGTGCGCTCCTGGAACAGGTGCCGCTGGTAGTTGAGGACGGGAACGTCGGACAGATGAATCCCGGCCACCGCGAGGGTGCCGCCCCGGTCCAGCGCCGCGAGGGCCACCGGCACCAGATCGCCGACCGGCGCGAACAGCACGGCCGCGTCCAGCGGTTCCGGCGGGGTGTCGTACGCGCCGGCCGCCGAGGCGGCGCCGAGGGCCAGGGCGAGTTCCCGGGCCGGCGCCGAGCGGGTCAGCACGTGCACCCGGGCGCCCTCGGCCACCGCCACCTGAGCGGTCAGGTGCGCCGAGGCGCCGAAGCCGTAGATGCCGAGCCGGCCGCCCGCGGGCAGGTCCGCCCGGCGCAGCGCGCGGTAGCCGATGATGCCCGCGCACAGCAGCGGGGCGACCTCCACGTCGGAGTACCCGTCCGGCAGCCGGTGGACGTACTGCGCCGGGGCCGTGGTGTAGCCGGCGTACCCGCCGTCGGCGTCCCAGCCGGTGTACCGCGACCGCGGGCACAGGTTCTCGGCGCCGCGCCGGCAGTACCGGCACACCCCGCAGGTCCAGCGGAGCCAGGCCACGCCCACCCGGTCGCCGGGGGCGAAGCCGGTGGCCCCGGGGCCGAGGGCGACCACCCGACCGACCACCTCGTGCCCGGGTACCACGGGCGAACGGTGCGCCGGCAGGTCGCCGGCGACCACGTGCAGATCGGTCCGGCACACCGCGCAGGCGTCCACCTCGACCAGCAGCTCGCCGGTGCCCGGCTCGGGCACCGGCCGCCGGACGCGGCGCAGCGGGTGTCCGGACAGCGGCCCGGGCTCGGACACCTGCCACGCCGTCATCGTCGTCATCCCGCCATCATCGTCCGGCGGCGGCGCCGGGGTGCGGCCGGACCGTGATCCGGCCGCACCCGGCAGACCCTAGACAGCCAGCAGGTTCACCCCGGTCGCCTCGTCGACAAGCGCGACCCGTACCGTCTCCGGCTCGAACCGCGCCTGCGGGACGGCGAAGACCGCGGTGGCCGGCCGGCTCTGGTACCGGGCGGCGTAGCAGACGATCCGCCACTGCCCGTCCGCCCAGTGATCCCGTACGTCCGAGGTGAGCAGCGCCGCGACCTGCCGGTACGCCTGGCTCAGTTGCAGTTGCTGGACGCTGGCCAGCAACGGTACGCCCGAACCGCCGCGCAGCGGATCGGTCAGCCGGGCGCGCAGCCGGCGCAGCGGCAGCAGCCAGGCGCGGTCGAGTTCCGCGGACAGCCCGAGCACCGCCGCGGCCTCGACCACCAGCACGGCGACGCTCGCCAGCGGGTGCGCGGCGGCGCTCGCGGACCAGGTGGCCGGGGCGGCGACGGTGGCCAGCAGGCCGGCGACCAGCAGCAGGCCGGCCCGCGCGAAGCCGCGCCAGGTGATCGGCGTACGCCGGGTGCTCAGGCAGCCGCACGAGGAGGTCGGTGCGGCGCGGCGGGCGTACCCCAGGTAGCCGAGGAAGCCGGCGGCGAGCGCGGTGGCGGCCAGCGCCTCGACGCGCGGCGCGGGCGGCAGCACCAGCACCGCGCCCAGGGCGAGTTCGACGCCGCCGAGCAGACGGTACGCGGGCACCGCCCGCCCCTGCCCCAGCAGCGGCGCGAGTGCCGTACGGCCGGCGGCCGCGGCGGCGCGCCGGCTGAACAGCTTCACGTACCCCGACCAGATCAGCACCGCACCGACGAGCAGCGGCTGCACGGCCGCGATCAGCTCCAGCATGACCAATCGCCTCCTGACGATCTTGAGGAACCGGTGGGGCGGGCCGCCGGTGGCCGCCCGCCCCGGCGGCTACGCGGCCGAGTAGACCGTCGCGATGTCGATCTCGTTGGTGTCCGGGTGCCAGGCGCCGAGCACCTGGACGTGCCGGCCGACCCGCAGCATCGACAGGTCGGAGATGGCCGGGGTGCCGTTGTAGACCGCCGCCGACTGGCCGGGCACGACGTGCGCGACGATCCGTTGGCCCTTGTGGTCCAGGTGCAGCACGTTGCGCGCGACCGAGGAGATGTGGGCGTGCACGTTCACGATGTTCACCCAGAGCGAGTCGGCGGCGAGGGTGCCGTCGGGCAGCCGCACCCCGCGGGCGTACAGCCCGTCCCCGACCGCGACCCGGTCGAAGGTGGTCGGTTGGAGCTTCCAGATGCTCGTGCCGTCGGTGACCCGGATCGAGTGCAGCACCGCGTCCGAACCGGTGACCAGCAGCATGCCGCCGGAGATCTTGCTGATCCGGCCCTCGGCGAAGTTCGGGTCCGGCGCACCGGGCTCGACGGTCACCGCGTCGGCGGCGAAGGCGGCCTCCGGGGCCAGCGAGCCGAGGGCCGTGGCGCCGACCAGGCCGGCGCCACCGAGTACGGCGGCGCTGAGCAACCGGCGCCGGTCCAGAGTCTTGTCCATGACGCGACCTCCCGTCAGACGATGTCGACCGAGCAGGGCCGCAGCCCCGTGGACAGGCTGGCGATGGCGCTGTACGCGGCCGGGGTCAGATCGATGATCCGGTTGCTGCCGCAGGCCGATCCGCAGCAGGTGGTCTCGCCGCAGAACAGGTCGGTCTGCGGGCCGCAGTCGGCGATCGTCGTGCCGATCCGCGAGCCGTTGCAGCGGTTGGTCGTGTAGTGCCGGAATCCGCAGGTCCGCCGGCTGAGACCCATCCCGCAGGAGTCCGGCCGGGTGATCGCGAAGCAGGCGTCGGAGGTGTTGGGCCAGGCGTGCTGGTAGCTACCGGAGTTGCAGGTACCACAGGCACCGTGGCCGGCGGTGCCGCACGGCCCCCAGGAGTTACCGCAGCAGAACCAGGACACCTCGCCAAGCACAGCTGTCATGAGCAGCTCCATCCAGGTGGATAAATATTGACAGACATTGTTACGACAATGCTTATCGCCGTCAAACCTCCACATGAAAATTTCTTGCAAACTCTTGTGACCGGAACCGAGGCCGGGACCGGGCCGAGACCGGGCCGGGACCGGGGGCACGAACACCACCGTGACCACGGGTACGACCCCGGCGGCACGGGTACGACCGGGGAGTGTCCCCATGGGCAGGCACGACCCCCGGGGGGCACGGACGCGACCCGGGGCACGGACACGACGCCGGGACGCGGACACGACCCGGGGCACGGCACGACGCCGGGACGCGGCACCAGCCACCGCGTCCCGGCGAGTCGGAGCCGACCGGCAGATCAGCCCGGCGCGGTCACGGGCTCCCCGGTGCCGCCCTCGGCGGCGGCCACCGCCGCGACCTGCCGGTCGGACAGGTGCTGGCGCAGCGACCAGAGCACCGCGGCGACCCAGGCCAGCGCGATGGCCGGGTAGCAGACGAACTGCACGGCGGCCGGCGCGGAGACCCAGTCGCTGACCAGCAACGTCCGGATGTTGGTCAGCACGATGACGCCGCCGACGGCGGAGCCGAGCACCCTGGCCGGCACCAGCCGCACCAGCCAGGCGGCGATCGGCGCGGCGACCATGCCGCCGATCAGCAGCCCGGCGACCAGCGTGAACCTGATGCGCTCCGACCCGATGCCGATCAGGAAGCCGATGCTCGCGGCGATCGCCACCAGGAACTCGCTGGTGTCGATCGAGCCGATGACGCGACGCGGTTCCAACCGGCCGCTGGCCAGGATGGCCGGGGTGCCGACCGGACCCCACCCGCCCCCGCCGGTGGCGTCGAGGAAGCCGGCGACCAGGCCGAGCGGCGCGAGGAACCGCTTGCGCAACGGCAGTCCGACCCGCTCCCGCGGCAGCCGCGCGAAGGTGAACCGGACCAGCACGTACAGCCCGAGGGCGAGCAGGATCAAGGACATGATCGGCGCCGCGGCCGCCGCGGCGAGGTGGGACAGGAAGGTGGCGCCGGCGAAGGCCCCCACGGCGCCCGGCACGCCCACCCGGCGCACGACCGCCCAGTCGACGTTGCCGAACCGCCAGTGTGCGGCCCCGGAGACGAGGGTGGTGCCGATCTCGGCCAGGTGCACGCTCGCGGACGCGCTCGCTGCACCGGTGTTGGCCGCCAGCAGGAGCGTCGTGGAGGTCACTCCATAGGCCATTCCGAGACTGCCGTCAACCAGTTGCGCACCGAGGCCCACCAGGGCGAAAAAAATCAGTCTACGCACAATCAACCGCCGATCCGAAAGACGAATGAGGCCGGGCGGCGCCGGCAGGGGCGGCCGTCGGGACGCACGTCTGCCCGTCAGTCGCGTGATCCGCCCAGACACGCGAGGACTACCGCGAACGTCGCAGCACCGAAACAGAGCTGCAACGCTGGTTGAGTCATTCCGACAGGGCAACGTAAAACGTTGGTTAAGTGAGCTGCCAGGCTGATCTTCGGGGGCGGCTCGACCGTTCGGCACCGCCGCCGGCGGACGATCGGCGGGTTCCCCAGACTGCCACCGCACGGCGCGGACAACACCGTCAGCCCTCCCAGGAGGGCGCACCACGGGCAGCAAAGCACCACCGACCAGGCCGTCAATTGATCAAATTCAGAGTCCACCCCCGACAGATATATCGAAGTTAATCTATTGGGAATGCCGGCTAGAACATAGCCATAGATCGTTGGCCCAGGCAACGATCCCGGGCAAGAGCCGTTCCAGATGATGAGACAAGGCCCGAATAACCCCTACCCGGAGAGCCGATCGAGCCGGCAAAGTAAAGCCTGGTAATGGGATCAGCAATCGACAGATGGCAACACACAGTGAGGACTGTGACCGCCTTCACTCGGCGATGGAGACGTCTTGCCTGGTCATCTCGCCGACAATTCCCACCCGCATTAGTAGGAAATCTTCACGGCACCGATAAGGCCGGTCAGATTTAACCGGAATGTAACTGGGCGCCGCTAAGTTCTGACTCAGCGCAACATCGACTTGCGCAAATTTTGTCGTTGCAGCTAGTCCGGCCGACTATCCCCGGCCCGTCGCACCGTGTCCCTCAGCGAGCGAACTGGGAGCCCGATGAGTACTGCACCGCACAGGCGCGATCTGATCATGGTCGTCAATCCCGCTGGCGCACTGGAGCCCAGCCCACGGATAACGGCCGCCGCCTGCGCCGGCGGCGGCCTGGGCATCCTCGACCTCGCCGGCGGGGACGACTGGGCGCTCCGCGCGCTCCGCCAGGCGACGTCCTGGGCGCCCGACCCGGTCGGCGTCCGCATCCCGGCCGGCTGCCAGGCCACACCCGACGAGGTGGAGCACGCCGCACGCGGCCGGGTGGACCTCGTGGTGACCACCCCCGACGGCCCCTGGCCGCTGCCGCAGATCGCCGCGAAGTACCGGGTCATCGTGGAGGTGACCAGCCTGGCCGAGGCCCGCGCCGCCGCGGCGGCCGGCGCGCACGGCCTGATCGCCCGGGGCATGGAGTCCGGCGGCCGGGTCAGTGACCTCAGCTCCTTCGTCCTGCTCCAGCGGCTCGTCGCCGACGAGACCGTCCAGTTGCCCGTCTGGGTGGCCGGCGGGATCGGCCCGCGCACCGCCGGCGCCTGCCTGGTCGGCGGCGCCGCCGGGATCGTGCTGGACACCCAGCTGGCCCTGATGCCCGAGTCCGAGCTGCCGGCCGACGTCCGGGCGACCATCCGGCGGATGGACGGCTCGGAGACGGTGCTGGTCGACGGGTTCCGCGGGATACGCCGGGGCGGCCGCTCCGAGGGCGCCACGGAGCTGCTGCCGGTCGGCCAGGACGGCTGGCTCGCCGCCGCCTTCGCCGACCGCTGGTCCGACACCGCCAGCGCCGTGCGGGCGATGCGCGCCACCATGCTGGACGCCGCGGACGACCACGAGGCCGCCGCGCTGCTGCTGCCCGGCGGCCCGCTCGCCGCCGACCTCGGCGTCCGGGTGCCGGTCGCGCAGGGACCGATGACCCGGGTCAGCGACGAGCCCGGCTTCGCCGCCGCCGTCGCCGACGGCGGCGGGCTGCCGTTCATCGCGCTCGCCCTCAACTCGGCCGACCAGTGCCGCCGGATGCTCACCGAGACCGCGCGCCGGCTCGGCGACCGCCCCTGGGGGGTGGGCGTGCTGGGCTTCGCCCCCGAGGAGTTGCGGGTCGCCCAGCTGGAGGTCATCCAGGAGATCCGCCCGGCCTTCGCGATCATCGCCGGTGGCCGGCCGCCGCAGGCACGCGCCCTGGACGAACGCGGGATCACCACCTTCCTGCACGTGCCCTCCCCCGGGCTGCTGCGGCAGTTCCTGCGCTCGGGCGCCCGCCGGTTCGTCTTCGAGGGCGCCGAGTGCGGCGGGCACATCGGACCCCGGTTCAGCTTCCCACTCTGGGAGGCACAGCTGATGGTGCTGGAGGAGTACCTCGACACCGAACCGGTCGCGGCCGGGCAGGTGCAGGTCTTCTTCGCCGGCGGCATCCACGACGCCCGCTCGGCCGCCATGGTCACCGCGATGGCCGCACCGCTGGCCCGCCGCGGCGCCCGGATCGGCGTGCTGATGGGCACCGCGTACCTGTTCACCGCCGAGGCCGTGGAGCACGGCGCGGTGCAGCCGCTGTTCCAGCGCGAGGCGCTCGCCGCCGAGCGCACCGCCGTGCTGGAGACCGCACCCGGGCACGTCACCCGGTGTCTGCACACCCCGTTCGCCGAGGACTTCCAGCGGATGCGCACCGAGTTGGAGGAGGCCGGCGCGGAGAACCGCCAGGTGTGGGAACACCTGGAGCTGCTCAACATCGGCCGGCTGCGGATCGCCAGCAAGGGCCTGCGCCGCAACGGCGAGGTCATCGAGTCGGTGGACGAGTCCGTGCAGGCGGCCGAGGGGCTGTTCATGGCCGGCCAGGTCGCCGTGCTGCGCAACACCGTCACCACCGTGGCGGACCTGCACGACGAGGTCACCACCGCTGCCCGCGACTTCCACACCGCCCGCCTCGACACGCTGCACGAGCGGCTGGCGGAGCCCGCCGACCAGATCGACGAGCCGGTCGCGCCGCTGGACATCGCGATCGTCGGGATGGCCTGCATGCTGCCGGGCTCCCCCGACCTGGCGAGCTTCTGGCGCACCGTGCTCAGCGGCGCCGACGCCGTCACCGAGGTGCCGGCCGAACGGTGGGACACCGACATCTACTACGCCCCGGAGGTCGGTCCGGGACAGAGCGGCCGGATCAGCGTCTCGAAGTGGGGCGGCTTCATCGACCCGGTGCCCTTCGACGCGATCGGCTACGGCATCCCGCCGACCGCGCTGGGCAGCATCGACCCGACCCAGCTGCTCGCCCTGGAGGTCTCGCACCGGGCGCTGATCGACGCCGGCTACCCGCACGACGCCGCGGGCGCAGACCACGCCCGCACCGGCGTGATCTTCGGCGCCGAGGCCGGCAGCGACATGGGCCACGCGCAGACGCTGCGCACCATGCTGCCGGCGTACCTGGGCGACGTGCCCGAGCAGATGCAGGACATGCTGCCCACCGTCACCGAGGACAGCTTCCCCGGGGTGCTGGCCAACGTGATCGCCGGCCGGGTCGCCAACCGCCTCGACCTGGGCGGACCCAACTTCACCGTCGACGCCGCCTGCGCCTCCTCCCTGGCCGCCCTGGACGCCGCCTGCAAGGAACTGACCGGCGGCGACAGCGACCTGATGATCTGCGGCGGCATCGACCTGCACAACGGCATCAACGACTACCTCATGTTCACCTCGGCACACGCGCTCTCCCCCACCGGCCGGTCCCGGCCGTTCGACAGCACCGGCGACGGCATCGCCCTCGGCGAGGGGGTGGCCTGCGTCGTCCTCAAGCGGCTGGCCGACGCCGAACGCGACGGCGACCGGATCTACGCGGTGGTCAAGGGCGTCGGCAGCGCCAGCGACGGCCGGGCGCTCGGGCTGACCGCCCCGCGTCCCGACGGTCAGCGCCGGGCGCTGGACCGGGCCTACCGGCGGGCCGGCGTCTCGCCCCGCGAGGTCGGCCTGGTGGAGGCGCACGGCACCGGCACCGTGGTCGGCGACCGCACCGAGCTGGAGACGCTCACCCGGATGTTCGTCGAGGCCGGGGCGGAGCCCGGCGGATGCGCGCTGGGTTCGGTGAAGTCGCAGATCGGGCACACCAAGTGCGCCGCCGGGCTGGCCGGAATGATCAAGACGACGCTGTCGCTGTACCACGGCGTCCGGCCACCCACCATCCACCTGAGCCGGCCCAACCCGGCCTGGCATCCGCAGCGCAGCCCGTTCTCCTTCTTCACCGAGGCCCGCCCCTGGCCGGCCCCGGCCAGCGAACGGATCGCCGGGGTGAGCGCGTTCGGCTTCGGCGGCACCAACTTCCACGTGGTGCTCGGCGCGTACGCGGGCGCCCCCGAACCCCGGCACAGCCGGCGGAGCTGGCCGGCCGAGCTGTTCTGCTTCTCCGGCCCGGACCGGGCCGCCGCGCACCGGTCCATTCAGCAGTTGCTGACCGGCCTGGCCGACGGCGACCCGGGACGGCAGGGACGGCTGGCCGAGCTGGCCGCCGAGAACGCCGGGCGGGCCACCGGCCGGCCCGGCCCGGTCCGGGTCGCGGTCGTCGCCCGGGACCTGACCGAGCTGGCGACGCTGCTGCACCGCGCCCTGGCGGGCGAGCACGACCCGGCCCGCGGCCTCGTCCAGCCGGCGGAGGTCGAGCCCGTCGAGGCCGGCCAGGTGGCCTTCCTCTTCCCCGGCCAGGGCAGCCAGCGTCCCGGCGCGCTGGCCGAACTCTTCGTCGCCTTCCCCGAGCTGCGGCACTACCTCGAACTCGACCAGCCCGCGGCGGAGCTGCTGTTCCCGCCCGCCGCGTTCGACCAGGCCACCCGGCGGGAGCAGGAGGAGCGGGTACGCGACACCCGGATCGCCCAGCCGGTGCTGGGCATCGGCGGGCTCGCCGTGGACCACCTGCTGCGCCGCCTCGGCGTACGGCCGGACATGACCGCGGGGCACAGCTACGGCGAGTTGGTCGGGCTCTGCGTCGCCGGCGCGTTCGACGCGACCACCCTGCTGGAGCTGAGCCGGGAACGCGCCGCCGCCATCCTCGGCGCCTGCGGCTCGGACCCCGGCACCATGGCCGCGGTCAAGGGCACCGTCGACGAGGTGGCCCGGGCACTGGCCAACGCCGGCCTGACCAGCGAGGTGGTGCTGGCCAACCGGAACGCCCCGGATCAGGTGGTGGTCTCCGGCCCGACGCCCAAGGTGCAGGCCGCGGTGGTCGCGCTCAAGGAGGCCGGGCTGGCCGCGAAGTCGATCCCGGTGGCCTGCGCGTTCCACAGCCCGGTGGTCGCGGGCGCGGTCGAACGGTTCGCCGAGGTGCTCGCCACCCGGCGGATAGCGGAACCCCGCATCCCGGTCTGGTCGAACCTGACGGCCGCGCCGTACGCCGGCGACGCCGACGGGGTCCGGCACCACCTCGCCGAGCAGATCGGCGAACCGGTCCGGTTCGTCGAGCAGATCGAGGCCATGCACGCCGCCGGAGCCCGCGTCTTCGTCGAGGTCGGTCCCGGCCAGGTGCTCACCCGGCTGGTAAGGGCGGTGCTCGGCGACCGGCCGCACCGGGCGATCGCCTGCGAGCGCGACTCGCGCGAGGGCCTGCGCGGCTTCCTGATCTCGATCGCCGAACTCGCCTGCGCCGGCCTGCCGGTGCGTCCGCACTGGCTCTTCGACGGGCGGGTCGTCGCCGACCCGCCCAGCACCGCAACGTCCCGTCGTCCGACCTGGACGGTCGACGGGCTGCTCGTCCGGGATCAGCACGGCAACAGCCTTCCCGGTGGCATGACCCCTCCCCGACGGATCAAGGAGCTGTCGATGACCCCTGCGAACGGCGCCGCCACCGGTACGGCCCCCGGCCCCGGCCCGGCCGCCGATCCCGGCATGACGACCAGCACCGGCATGCTCCCCGCCGGCCCGGCCGCCAACAACGGCCCGGCCTCCGGCCCCGGCCCGAACTCCGCCCCCGGCCCGAACTCCGGCGGCGGCGTGGCCGCCCGGCCGCGGGACGTCCGCAGCGAGCTCCTCGCCGAGTACCTGCGCACCACCCGCGACATGATCGCCTCGCAGCGCGAGGTGATGCTGGCGTTCCTCGCCGACGGCGGCCGGCCGGTCTGGGCGCCCCCCGCGGCGTACCAGGCCGACGCGTACCAGGCCGACGCGTACCAGGCCGACACGTACCAGGCCGACACGTACCAGGGACCGGCCGTGCCGTACACCGCGACGCCGCCGGCGGCGCTGGCGCCGAGCCCGGCCGCCGCACCACCGGCACCGGTCCAGCCCACGCCGGCTCCGCTGCCGGCCGCGGCACCGGCACCGAACCCGCCCGCCGCGCCACCGACCCCCGGTCCGGCCGCCGCGCCGCCGGCGCCGATCTCGCCCGCTGCGCTGACGGCGGGTCCCGCCGCCGCGCCGCCGGTCCCGGCGCCGGCCGTGCCGACGAGCAGCAACGGCGGGTCGGCCGTGGCCACGGCGATCGCGCCGGCGGCGCCGGCCCCGGTCGCACCGGTGGCCCCCGCGCCCGCGGTCGCCGCACCGGTGGCCCCCGCGCCCGTGGTCGCAGCACCCGTCGCGGCCGGGCCGAGCATCGCCGACTTCCAGAACGCCATCCTCAACGTCCTCAGCGAGCGCACCGGCTACCCCGTCGACCTCATCGAACTCGACCTCGACCTCGAAGCCGACCTGTCCATCGACTCCATCAAGCGCGCCGAAGTCGCCGGCGAGGTCGCCCAACACCTCCAACTCGACGTCGAAGGCGACGAAAGCGAACTCGAAGACCTCGTCAAGGCCCGCACCGTCCGCGCCATGGTCACCTGGCTGGACGAGAAGATCGCCGGCTCGGCACCGGCGGCCGCGGCACCGGCGGCGCTGACCGCGGCACCGGCGGCCGGCGCGGCGCTCGCCGTTCCGGCACCCACCGCGCCCGCGGTGAGCGCGCCGGCGGCACCGGCGGCGGCACCGGCGGCGGCGCCGGCGGCGGCCGGGCCGAGCATCGCCGACTTCCAGAACGCCATCCTCAACGTCCTCAGCGAGCGCACCGGCTACCCCGTCGACCTCATCGAACTCGACCTCGACCTCGAAGCCGACCTGTCCATCGACTCCATCAAGCGCGCCGAAGTCGCCGGCGAGGTCGCCCAACACCTCCAACTCGACGTCGAAGGCGACGAAAGCGAACTCGAAGACCTCGTCAAGGCCCGCACCGTCCGCGCCATGGTCACCTGGCTGGACGTCAAGCTGAACACCGCGGCCCCCGCCGCGGTGGAACCGCCGGCCGCCCCGGCGGCGCTGGCCGCGACCGCCGCCCCGGTGCAGCCGGCGCCGGCCGCGGCGCAGCCCGCGGTCGCGCAGCCGGTGGCCGGGGTGGGCGTCGCGCCGAAGCGCCTGGTGGCGCAGGAACAGGTGCGGACCGAGCCGACCGCCGACCCGGCCACCGCGCTGGCCGGCCGCCGGTTCCTGATCACCGGGGGCGGGCACGTCGGCGCGTACCTGGCCGGACTGCTCGGCGAGTACGGCGCGAGCGGGCAGCTCGGGGTGCGCGACAGCGAGCAGGCCAGTGCGGGCTTCGACGGCGTACTGGTGCTGGACGGGATCACCAACCTCGACGAGCCGTTGCTGCCGGACGTGTTCCCGCTGCTGCGCCAGGCGCTGGCCGCCGGCCCGCGCTGGCTGCTGGCCGCCGGAGCGCTGCACGGGACCGGTGCCGCCGACGGCATGCCCGGACTGTTCCGCACGGTCGCCCGCGAGTACCCGTCGGTGACCGCCCGGTTCGTGGCGCTGGACGTGTCGGCGCCGCCGGAGGCGCTCGCCCGGCACCTGCTCGACGAGCTGCTCACCACCTCCGACGCCCCGGTGGTCGCCCGCCGCGGCCCCGACCGGTACGTCGCCGACCTGGTGCCGCAGGAACTGGGCGCGCTGGCCGCCGGCGGGGCCGGGCCGGCCGGCGACGGGGTGGCGGAGGCCGCCGCGATCGGCCTGGAGCCGGACTCCGTGGTGGTGCTGATCGGCGGGGCGCGGGGCATCACCCCGTGGTTCGCCCGGGCGCTCGCCGGGGCCAGCCGCTGCCGCGTCGAGCTGGTCGGCCGTACCCCGTTGCCCGCGGGTCCCGAGGACCCGGCGCTGGCCGCGGCCCCGGACAAGGCGGCGCTGGTCGCCGCGCTGGCCCGGCAGGGCCTGCGCTCCCCGGCCGAGATCGACCGTGCCGCGCAGCGGATCCTCGCCGCCCGCGAGGTGGCCGCGACCCTCACCGAGCTGGCCGAGCTGGGCGCCGAGGTGCGCTACCACACCCTGGACGTCCGGGACACCGCGGCGACCCGGGAGCTGCTGGGTCGCATCCACGCCGAGTACGGCCGCATCGACGGCCTGGTGTACGCCGCCGGCATCATCGAGGACAAGCTGATCGCCGAGAAGGACCCGGCGTCGTTCACCCGGGTCTTCGACACCAAGGTCGACGGGGCGCGGGCGGTGGTGGCCGCGCTGGACGAGCTGTCCGGCAAGCCGCGCTTCGTCGTCTTCTTCGGCAGCATCGCCGCCGCCTACGGCAACCGGGGGCAGGCCGACTACGCGGCCGCCAACGACGCGCTGGACGCGATCGGCACCCGCTACGCGGCCCGTACCGGGGTGCGCTGCGTGACCGTCCACTGGGGGCCGTGGGCGCCCGGCGCCGGGCACGGCGGGATGGTCACGGCCGAGCTGAGCCGGGAGTACGCCCGGCGCGGCATCGGCCTGATCGACCCGGAGGAGGGCGCGCTGGCGCTGCTGCGGGAGCTGGCCTGGGCGGACGCCAAGGTCACCTCGGTCGTCTACACCGCCTCCGGGTGGTGACCGCGCCGATGCCCCGCCCCGCCCGCAGCGCACGCCGGAGGTACACATGAGCAACGACGAGGTCGCGTCAGATCGGATCGCCATCGTGGGGATGGCCGCCGTGATGCCCGCCGCGGGCGATCTGGACAGCTACTGGCGCAACCTGACCAGCGGCGTGGACGCGATCACCGACGTGCCGCCGCACCGCTGGGACGAGGAGTTCTACGACCCCGAGCAGGCGCACCGGCCGGACCGGATGTACTGCCGGCGCGGCGGCTTCGTCGACGAGTTCGCCACCTTCGAACCGCTGCGGTTCGGCGTGATGCCCGCCTCCGTCGGCGACATCGAGCCGGATCAGTTGATCACCCTGGAGGTGGCCGCCGCGGCGATCGAGGACGCGGGCGGCGCCGACCGGCTCCCGCCCGGCGAGCGGGTCGGCGTCATCCTCGGTCGCGGCGGCATCCTCAGCCCGGCCCAGGCCCGGTACGCCCAGCGGGTACGGATGGCCAGCCAGGTCACCAGCATCCTGCGGGAGCTGGTGCCGGACCTCGACCCGGCCCGGCTCGAACTGCTGCGCAAGAAGATCGACGAGCGGCTCGGCCCGTACCAGCCGGAGGGGACGATCGGCCTGGTGCCGAACCTGGCCGCCTCCCGGGTGGCCAACCGGCTCAACCTGCGCGGCCCGGCGTACACGCTGGACGCGGCCTGCGCCTCGTCGCTGATCGCCGTGGACCAGGGCATGACCGAGCTGGTCAACGGCCGGCTGGACGCGGTGCTGGCCGGCGGCGTGCACCACGTGCACGACATCAGCTTCTGGTCGGTGTTCAACCAGCTGCGCGCGCTGTCCCGGCAGGGCGAGATCCGGCCGTTCGACGCCGCCGCCGACGGCCTGCTGATCGGCGAGGGCACCGGGATCGTGGTGCTCAAGCGGTACGCCGACGCGGTCCGCGACGGCGACCGGGTGTACGCGGTGATCCGCGGCAGCGGGACGTCCAGCGACGGCCGCTCGGCGAGCATGTTCAACCCGGCGGTCTCCGGTCAGGTGCTGGCGATCCGCCGCGCCTGGGCGGCGGCCGGCCTGGACCCGACCGCCCCGGACGCGCTGGGCCTGCTGGAGGCGCACGGCACCGCCACCCCGACCGGGGACGCCGCCGAGCTGAAGACGGTGGCCGAGGTCTTCGGCCCGCACGCCGGCGGTCCCCGTCCGGTGATCGGGTCGGTCAAGTCGATGATCGGGCACACCATGCCGGCGGCCGGGATCGCCGGCCTGATCAAGGCCACGCTCGCCGTGCACCACGGCGTGCTGCCGCCCACCCTGCACTGCGAGTCGCCCCGGGCGGAGATGGCGGCGACCCGGTTCGCCCCGATCGACAGCGCGCGGCCGTGGGAGAGCGACGGGCCGCGCCGGGCCGGGATCAACGCGTTCGGCTTCGGCGGGATCAACGCCCACGTGATCATCGAACAGCCACCCGAGGCGGTGGGCGCGCCGGCCGGGCCGGTCACGGTCCCGGCCACCACGGCGACCTCCGGTACGGCCGTCCTCGACGAGCCGGACCAGGTGCTGTGGCTGGCAGCACCGGACCCGGCCGGGCTCGCCGACCTGCTGGCCCGGGACGACCAGGAGGTACGCCGGCTCGGCGCGGACCTGGCCGTACGCTCCGGCGGGGAGGCGCCCGGACGCGCCCGGCTGGGCATCGTCGGCCCGACCGACCGGCTGCTCGCGGTGGCCCGCAAGACGGTGGCCCGGGGCGAGCCGTGGCGGGGCGGGCGGGACATCTGGTTCAGCCCGCGACCGCTGCTCGGTGCCGGCGGCGGCAAGCTGGCGTTCGTCTTCCCCGGTCTGGAGGCGGAGTTCGCGCCACGCACGGCCGACCTGGCCGCCCACTTCGGGCTGCCGGACCGCGAGTGGTCCGCGGCCGACCTCGGCCGGCACGGCGCCGGCCTGATCGAGGTGGGCAAGATGCTGGACACCGCGCTGCGCCGGATCAACGTGCTGCCCGACGCGGTCTCCGGGCACAGCATCGGCGAGTGGACCGCCGCCGCCGTCAGCGGCCAGATCAGCACGGCCACGATGGACGACTTCCTGAAGCTGTTCGACGCCGACTCGGTGGAGGTCTCCGGGTACGTCTTCGCCGCGGTCGGCGCGGGCGCGGACCGCGTCACGCCGCTGCTCGGCGACTTCCCCGGGGTGGTGCTCTCGCACGACAACGCCCCGGCGCAGTCGGTGGTCAACGGGCCGGAGACACAGGTCGACCGGCTGATCCAGGAGCTGCGCGGGCGCAACATCCTGTGCCAGAAGCTGCCGTTCCGCTCGGCTTTCCACACCCCGGCCTTCGCCGACGGGCTCACCTCGATCGGCGCCGCGCTGGGCCGCTGGGAGGTACGCCCGACCCGGGTGCCGGTCTGGTCGGCGACCCTGCACGCGCCGTTCCCCGCCGACGAGGACCAGGTCAACCGGATCTTCGTGCGGCACATGATGGAGCCGGTCTGGTTCCGGCAGACCGTGGCCGCGATGTACGACGCCGGCTTCCGGGTGTTCCTCCAGGTCGGCGCGGGACAGCTCGCCTCGTTGATCGGCGACAACCTGCGCGGCCGGGACCACCTCGCGATGCCGGTGAACACCGCGCACCGCGGCGGGTTGAACCAGCTGCGGCGGGTCGCCACCGCCGTCTGGGTGGAGGGGGGCGCGCCGGACCTGCGGGCGCTGCAACCGCGTACCGGGACCGGCCCGGACCGGGCGGCACCCGCACCGGCCGTCGGTGCCGGGGCCAACGGCGGTGCCGGGGCCGGCAGGGGCACCGGGACCGGCGGCACCGGCCGGCGTGGTCCGCGGGTCACGCTCGACCTCGGCGGGCCGCTGATCCGCCTCGGCCCCGACGCGGCCGGCCTGCTCGGGCTGCCGACGACCCCGGCAGCGGCACCGCCGCCACTGCCGGCACCGGCACCGGCACCCCAGCGGGCCACGGCCGCGCCGGCCCCGACCGCGACCGCACCGGCCCGACCCGCACCCCCGGCGGCACCCGCGACGGCCCGGCCGGCTGCGGTGTCACCGGCGGCCGCGCGACCGGCGGCGGCTCCGGCCCCACCGACGCAACCCACGGCGACGCGTGCCGCCGCACCGGCGACGGCGCCGGTGCAGCCGGCACCGGCCACCGCCGCCCGCGGGACGGCGGCGCCGGAGGGCGCCGCCCGCTCCGGCGACCCGTCCACCGCGGTGGCCGCGCTGCACCGGCTCGCCGGCAGGTCCAGCGCGGCGGCCGAACTCGCGGCGCTGCTCCAGGACACCGCGCACGGTGCGGCGTCGGTGCTGGCCGCCCCGGGCGAAACGGCCGCGCCGGCACCGGCCACGCCGGCCCCGCCGGCCGCCACACCGCCCACGCCGGCCGCCACACCGCCCACCACCCCGACGGCCGCGGCACCGACATCGACGGCGACACCGGCACCCGTACCGGCCAGGCCGGCCGCCGTCCTGACCCTGGCCACCGGGACCCCGGCCCGGCCGGCGCCCAGCGGCGCCGCGCCGGAGGTCGGCCGGATGACCCTGCACGCCTCCCTGGAGACCATGCCCTACCTGCTGGACCACTGCTTCTTCGTGCAGCCGGACGACTGGCCGGACCCGGCCGACCGGTGGCCGGTGGTGCCGGCCACCGCGCTGGTGGCGCACATGATGGAGGCGGTCGAGATGCTGGTGCCCGGCTCCCGGGTGGTGGCCGTGCACGACGCCAAGTTCAGCAAGTGGCTGATCGTGGACCCGCCGCAGGAGGTCGAGGTGGTGGTCCGGGCCACCGCGCCGAACCACTACCTGGTCTCCTTCGCCGGGTACTCCCGGGCGACCATCGAGGTGGGGCCGGCGTACCCGGCGGCGCCGCAGGTCTGGACGCACGACCCGGCCACCGAGCGGCCGCCCACGCTCGGCGCCGCGCAGATGTACGCGGAACGGCTGATGTTCCACGGGCCGCAGTTCCAGGGCGTCACCGAGGTGCACGCGCTCGGCGACATGCACGTGCGGGGGGTGGTCACCGCCCCGGTGCCGCCCGGCGCCCTGCTGGACAACGCGCTCCAGCTCATCGGCAACTGGCTGATCACCACGCAGCCGTTCCGCACCGTCGCCCTGCCGGTCGGGCTCGGCCACGTCCGGTTCTACGGTCCGCCTCCGCCGGCCGGCCGGGCGTTCGAGTGCGTCGCCCGGGTGCGCACCATCGACGACGGCACGCTCGTGGCCGACACCCAGCTCAGCTACGACGGCCGGGTCTGGGCGGAGATCGAGGGCGCGGTCGACCGCCGGTTCGACAGCCATCCCCAGGCGCGCGTCGCGGAGCGCTTCCCCGAGCGGTACGCGATGTCGCACCTGCAGCCGGAGGGCTGGACGATGGCCTTCGACTGCTGGACCGACCTGGTGACCCGCAGCATGGCGGCCCGGGGCATCCTCGGCGGCGCCGCCTACGCCGAGTACGAGCGGCACCCGGCGCGCACCCGCAAGCAGTGGATGCTCGGCCGGATCGCGGCCAAGGACGCGGTGCGCTCCCGGCTCTGGGAGCGGGGACACACCGACATCTACCCGATCGAGCTGACCGTCGGCAACGAGGCCGACGGCCGGCCGTGGGTCCGCGGCCGACCCGGGCGCGGCCTGGAGGACTGCGACGTCTCGCTCGCGCACTGCGCGGAGATCGGGGTGGCGATCGCCCGGCTGCGGCCGGCGGGGGCACCCGACGGACCGGCCACCGGGCCGGGGGTCGGGATCGACGTGGCCGAGGTGGCCGACCACCCGGACAGCACCCTCTCGTACGCCCTGACCGGCACGGAGCTGGCGCTGCTGCACTCGCTGTCCGGCGCGGACGCCGACCGGCGGCGGCTGTGGTTCACCCGGTTCTGGGCGGCCAAGGAGGCGGTCGGCAAGGCCGAGGGCACCGGACTGGACGGCCAGCCGCGCCGGTTCGAGGTGCGCGAGGCCACCGACGCCGCGCTGGGCGTCGCGGTCGCCGGGCGCACGTACCGGGTCGGCCTGCGCGACGTGGCCAACCCCGCGGACCTGCCGCCCCGGCGGTACGCGGTCGCCTGGACCTGGGGTCCGGAACCGGACCCGGCCACCCCGCCGGGGGTCACCCGGCCATGAGCCAACCCACCACAGGTCACTTCATCGCAACCCCAGGAGGAGCAACCATGTCCGCGGCCCGGACCGACATCCTCGACGAACTCACCGAGATGATCAACGCCGTACTGGGCGACTTCGCCACCGAGCAGGCGATCACGATGGACACCACGTTCCGGGACGACCTGGGCATGGAGAGCATCGACGTCGTCTCGCTGGCCGGCCGGCTTCAGGCCCGGTACGGCGACACCGTCAACTTCGCCCACTTCGTCGCGCAGCTCGATCTGGAGAGCGTGGGCGAACTGCGGGTCGGCCGGCTGGTCGAGCACATCGCCACCTCACTGGACAAGCCGGACGAGTCCGACCAGGAGTCGACGGACGAGGTCGGGGCGGGCAGCCGGTGACCATGGTCCGGGCGAACGGGATCGAGCTGCACGTCCAGCGGCTCGATCCCGCCGCGGGCGGCCCCCGGCACGGCCCGACCGCGGTCCTGCTGCACGGGATGGCCTCGGACACCATGGCGAGCTGGTTCTTCACCATGGCCGAGCCGCTGGTGCGGGCCGGGTACCCGGCGGTGTTGCAGGACCTGCGCGGGCACGGCCGCAGCGAGCGGCCCGCCGCCGGGTACGACCTGGACCACTTCGTCGACGACCTGGCGGCCCTGCTGGACGGCCTGGCCGTCACCGGGCCGGTGCTGCTGTTCGGCAACTCGTTCGGCGGCACCATCGCCTTCGGCTACGCCGCCCGGCACCCCGAGCGGGTGGCCGGGATCGTGGCCGTGGAGTCCGCCCCGCCGATCCCGGAGTGGATGCGCCGGGTGCGGGTCCGGCTCGACCGGGTCGCCGACCGGCTCCCCCGGGCGGGGGCGCTGGCCGAGATCGGCGCCCGGCGGGGTGCCGTCGCGGCCCGCCGGGCCGCCGACACCGGCCGCCTGCTCAGCGACACCAGCATCGCCGAGGAACTGCCGGCCAGCCGGCTGCCGACCACCGGGGACCTCGCCGCGATCGACTGCCCGGTGCTCTGCCTGTACGGCGGCGAATCCGCGGTGGGCGAGTTGGCGCCGGCGGTATGCCAGTTGCTGCCGCAGACCCGGGTCGTGGTCCTGCCCGGCCAGCGGCACTCCGTCCTGATCGACCAGCCGAGGGCGGTCCGCCGGCACGTGTTCGCCTGGCTGGCCGAGCACTTCGGATCCGACGCGGCCCAGCCCGCCACTCCCCGACAGCGCGACACGCAGGAGGTTCCCGATGGACACGACGATCACCGGTCGGTCGATCATCATCAGCAACGGCCGGTGCGGCTCGACGCTGCTGTCCGACCTCATCCATGAGGAGCCGGACACGCTCTCGGCCCAGGAGTTCTTCATGGCGATGGCGCCGTGGGCCCGCAGCGCGGAGGTGCTCACCGGCCCCGAGTACTGGGCGGTGCTGGCCAGTCCCAAGGCGGAGTTGTCGACGCTGTTCCGGATCGGGCTGCCGCCCAAGGAGGTGCGCTACCCGAAGACCGGTCGGTGGGCCGACCGGCTGACCAGCCTGCCGCGGATCCTGGCGATCACCCTGTCGAAGCTCACCGACGACCCGGACGCGCTGTTCGACCAGATCGGCGAGCGGGTGCCGGAGTTCCGCACGCAGACGGTGGCCCAGCACCACCACGACTTCCTCGACCTGCTGGCCACGCTCACCGGCAAGAAGCGCTGGGTGGAGCGCTCCGGCGGGTCCAGCCACGTCGCGCCGTACCTGCTGAAGGGCTTCCCCGACTGCAAGATCGTGTACCTGACCCGCAACTGGGAGGACACCGCCCACTCGATGAGCCGGCACTCGTCGTTCCAGCTCATCCAGCTGCGGGTGGAGTTCCTCGGCCGCTGCGGCCTGGACCCGTTCCGGGTCGCCCCGGACCAGGCGGTGCCGGAGGACCTGGAGCGGTACCTGCCGGACCGGCTCACCGCCGACGTGCTGCGCGAACGGGGCCAGGACATCCGCCGGTACCTGGGGCTGTGCGCGTTCATGACCAGCCAGGCCGACCAGGCGCTCGTGGACGTACCGCCGGAGCACCTGCACCGGATGCGGTACGAGGACCTGGTGGCCGACCCGGTGGGCGAGCTGACCCAGCTCGGCCGTTACCTGGAGTTCGACGACCCGAGCGCGTGGGCGCAGCGGGTCGCCGGGCGGGTGGTCGCCCCGGCGCGTGCGCCGCAACCGGCCGCCGCCTGAGCCCGTCCCGCCGTTCCCCGTGGGAGGACGCGCGCCTTCCCCGCTGAAGCGCCGTGCCCTCCCGCCGCAACACCCCTGTCCCCGCATGAAGAGAGGTATTGGTGAATTCACTCCGGATCTGTGCGCGGCGGCTGCTCGCCGCCGTCGCCGTACTCGGGCTCGGGCCCGTGCTGGCGGTCTCGCCGGCATCACCCGCCGCGGCGTTCCACCCCGGCGGCGGGCCGGGCGGCCATCCGAGCACGCAGTTGCTCGCGAAGGCCGCGCCGGACGAGTGCTTCAACGGCATCGGCCAGCCGTACCCGCCCGGCCCGCCCTGCGCCACCGGAGCGCCCAAGGTCAACCAGGCGTACCTGTGGGGGCTGACCCGCGCCGGCAAGATGCTGTACTTCGGCACCGGAGCGAACGTCAACTGCCTGACCAGTGGGCACACCCTGCGCAACACCGCGCCGACGTTGAACAACGACTGGGTGTGTGAGTACGGCCAGAGCCAGATCGCCCAGCGCAACCCGCAGCTGCCGCCCACCCTCGGCGACCACCGCATGCCGCGGCTCTACAGCTACGACACCCGCACCGACACGCTGACCTCGAAGACGGAGGCGGTGACCGGCGCCTCGTCGGACGACGCGACCCGGTTGCAGACCACCGTCGGCATCCGCGCCGCCGGCAGTTTCGGCGGGGTTGCCCTGATGGGCGGCCCGGCGCTGGGCCAGACCATCAACCTGTTCGCCTTCGACACCGACACCGGGGCGTTCCTGGGCTCGCGCAACCTGCCCGAGTACGGCAACATCCGGCACTTCGTGGTGGCCGACGGCGCCCTCTACGCCGGGGTGGGCGTCGGCGACAACGGTGGCGGCGGCGGCTACGTGCTGCGCTGGATGGGCAGCAAGAGCGACCCGTTCAACTTCGCGAAGGTGGCGAACCTGCCGGCCCAGGCCGCCGACCTGACCGAGCACCAGGGACGGATCTTCGTCACCACCTGGCCGGGCTCGGACAACGAGCTGACCGGCGGCACCGTGGACGCCACCGCGCCCACGGGCATCGCCTCGGTCTGGATGAGCCCCAAGCTGTCCGCCGGGGCGCCGGGCCTCACCCCCGACGACGCCGACTCCTGGCAGCAGGTCTGGAACGTCGCCAGCTACGAGCCGGACCCGGTGGTCGCCAGCAGCTACGGCCTGGGCGGGCTGGCCTCCTACGGCGGCTACCTGTACTGGGGCACCATGCACGTGCCGCTGAAGGCCAGCACGCTGCACCTGGCGACGTACCCGCCGTCCGACGAGGCCGGGATCCGGGCGACGGTCCAGAACACCCAGCGGGCGATCAGCATCTACCGGGGCAAGGACTTCGGCTCCAGCCACCAGAAGGTCGACCTGCTGTACGGCAACACCGAGCTGCCCGCGTACGACCCGAGCGCCAACGACGGCGCCGGGGCCTGGGCGCTCGCCTCGACGCACCAGACCCCGCTGTACGGCTCGGCCGGCTTCGGCAACCCGTACAACAACTACACCTGGAAGATGGTGGTGGCCGGCGGCAAGCTCTACGTGGGCACGATGGACTGGAGCTATCTGGCCAAGGAACTCGGCCAGGACACCGCCGAGCAGCTCGGGCTGTCGACGCAGATGGGCGACGTGATGGCCGAGGCGCCGAAGGCGGCGGCCGCCGCGCAGACGCTCAGCGCGGTGCCGGCCGCGACGTACGGCGGCGACCTGTACGCCTTCACCTCCTCGCACAAGGCGGCAACCCTGATCAGCGATTCCGGGGTGGGCAACTACCTCAACTACGGGATCCGCAACATGGTCGCCGACGGGTCGACGGTCTACCTGGGCATGGCGGATCCGATGAACCTGCGGACCGACCCCGATGACGACGTACCCGAGGGCGGTTGGGAGCTGATCCGGCTTCGCGACGGCTGTTGACGTCCGGGGGGTCGCCGGCCCGCCGGCCGGGCCGGCGGCCCCCTTCCGCGATTCGTGCCGGACCGGGTCCGAATCATCACGTCTTGCCGAATCGTGGCGCGACGCTGACCTTGCTCGAACATTCTCGGGCGAAAGTTGTGATATGCCATCTTTTCCCGATCTTCTTCCCGCCCGCCCCACATCCGGACGGGCCGGCCGCCGGCCTGCCCCGGCGAGCCGGGCCGGTCGGCTCGCCGGGGCGCCGTCACCGCTCGCCGGGACAGTGTCGCTTCTCGCCGGGACGCCGTCGCTGCTCGCCCGGACGCCGTCGCTGCTCGCCGGGACGCTGTCGCTGCTCGTCGTGCTGGCGGCGCTGGCCGGTTGCAGCCCTAAGCGCACCGACACGAAGCCCGACGACGGTACGCCGGCCAGCGGCCAGGCCGGCCCGGACGTGGCGGTCGGAACGTCCGAGCACACCATGACCGTGGACGGTCGGGACCGCACCTACCGGCTGTACCGGCCGGCCTCGGCCGACCTGAGCGGGCCGGTGCCGCTCGTGATCATGCTGCACGGCGCCGCCGGCACCGGATCCCAGGCGGAGGAGGCGTACGGCTGGACCGGGCAGGCCGACCGGGACGGCTTCGTGGTCGCCTTCCCGGACGGGCTGAACCGGGCCTGGGCGGTCGGCCCGGAGTGCTGCGGGGCCCCGGCCCGCGAAGGCGTGGACGACGTCGGGTTCATCACGGACCTGGTCGCCGAGATCGGCCGGGCGTTGCCCGTCGACCCGGCCCGCACGTACGTCACCGGGATCTCCAACGGCGGGCTGCTGGCGTACCGGTTGGCCTGCGACACCAGGATCTTCGCCGCGGTCGGCGCGGTGGCCACCACCCTCACCGGCCAGTGCCCGGACCCGGCACCGGTCTCGGTGCTGCACATCCACGGCCAGCAGGACAAGACCATGCCCTACGGCGGCGGCCCCGGCCGCCGGGACAACGACGGCACCGGGCGCAACCCGGTACACATCGACGGCCCGCCGATCCCCGAGCTGGCCGCCCGGTGGCGGGCCGTGGACGACTGCGACGCACCGACCGTCAGCACCGACGGCCCGGTCACCCGGTCGACGGCGACCTGTTCGCAGGGTCGGGCCGTCGAGCTGATCACCATCGCCGGCGCCGGCCACCAGTGGCCCGGCGGCGAGCCCAACCCGCCACTGGCGGAGAAGCTGCTCCACCTCGACCCGCCCGCCACCGCGCTGAACGCCACCGACACCATCTGGCGGTTCTTCAGCGCGCACCCCAAGCCGCCCGGTGGCTGACCGCCGGTCCGCACCCGCGGCGCCGGCCCGGACGGAACCGGCGGGCGGGCCGCCGACCGCCGTTCCCGTCCAGACAGGAGAGACGATGTCCAGCAGAGAGGGCCCGGCCGTGGTCGAGGTCTGCGACCTCGTGAAGCGCTACCCGCGCACCGATGCCAACGCCGTGGACGGGCTGTCGTTCACCGTCGCGCCGGGCGAGATCTTCGGGTTGTTCGGGCCGAACGGGGCCGGCAAGTCGACCACCGTCGGCATCCTGACCACCCGGCTGCGCGCCACCGGCGGCCGGGCCTCGGTCGGCGGCGTCGACGTGGCCGCCGACCCGGCCGGCGCGCGGGCGCAGCTTGCGGTGGTGCCGCAGCACAACAACCTCGACCGTGCCCTCACCCCGCGGCAGAACCTCGTCTACCACGCCACCTACCACGGGGTGCCCCGGCGGGACGCCTCGGCCCGGGCCACGGAACTGCTGGAACGCTTCGGCCTGGCCGAGCGGGCCGACCGGCGCATCGAGGCGTACTCCGGCGGCATGGCGCAACGGCTGATGATCGCGCGGGCGCTGATGCACGACCCGACGGTGCTGTTCCTGGACGAGCCGACCAACGCCCTGGACCCGCAGACCCGGCTGCTCATCTGGGGCCGGATCCGGCAACTGCGGGAGCGCGGGGTCGCGGTCGTGCTGACCACCCACGCGATGAACGAGGCGGCCCGGATCGTCGACCGGGTCGGCATCGTCGACCACGGCCGGCTGCTCACCCTGGACACCCCGGACAACCTGATCCGCGGGCTGGCCGGAAACGCGCTCCTGGACCTGACGGTCACCCCGGCCACCGCCGACGACCCGGACGCGCTCTGCACGGCGCTGGGCGAGCTGGACGGCGTACGCAAGGCGGAGCGTCTGGCGGCACCCACCGGTCGGGGCGGGCCGGGGCCGGCCGGTCGGGGCGCGGCGCTGGCCGCCCTCGCCGGGATGGGCGGCGCGGGCCGGGCCGGGCTGGCCGGCCTCGCCGGTCTGGCCGGCGGGCAGGGCGGCGGTTTCGCCGGTCCCGCCGGCGCGGCGGGCGGCGGTTTCGCCGGTCTCGCCGGCGCGGCGGGCGGCGGCCTGGCCGGGCGCGGCGGCGGGCGCGGTCGGGTCCGGGTCCGCCTGCACCTCAGCAGCGACCCCGCCGCCCTGCTCGGCGCGGCCGTGACCGTGCTGACCGGCCGGGCCGCGACGTTGAACGCCATCGACGTCGGCGAGCCCAGCCTGGAGGACGTCTTCGTTGAACTCACCGGAAGGGAACCTCGGTGACCGCTCTCGACACGCCTGCCCCACCGCGGCAGGCGGTCCGCCTCCGCCCACCGACCGGCCGGATCTTCGTCGCCGTGCTGCGCCGCGACCTCATGGTCACCGGCCGCGAGCTGTGGGTGATCCTCGTGCAGGTCGGGCTGACACCGCTGTTCATGCTCTTCGTCTTCAACACCGTCCTGGGTTCGCAGGGCATCGTGGGGCACGGCTTCGCCAGCCTGTTCCTGCCCGGCATCATCGCGCTGGCCGCCTTCACCACCGCGCTGCAGAGCGTGGCCCTGCCGCTGGTGAAGGAGTTCGGCTTCACCATGGAGATCGAGGACCGGCTGATGGCGCCGATGCCGACCGGGCTGGTCGCGATCGGCAAGCTGGTCATCGCCACCATCCGGGGGCTGCTCGCGGCCATCCTGATCTACCCGCTGGGCGCCCTGGTGGTCGGCTCGGCGCCGTGGCGTCCCGTCGGGCTGCCGCTGGCGTTCGTGACGGCGCTGCTCGGCGCCTGGGTCGGCGGGGCGCTCGGGATGAGCCTGGCCACCACCCTGCCGGTGCAGAGGATCAACGTGACCTTCTCGGTGATCCTCACCCCGATCATCTGGACCGGCTGCATCCACTACCCCTGGCCGCGGCTGTCCTCGCTGCCCTGGTACCAGGCGGTCACCGCGCTCAACCCGATGACGTACGTCTCGGAGGGGGTGCGCGGCGCGTTGCTGCCGGCCGTTCCGCACATCCCGGCCTGGGTGTGCCTGACCGTACTGACCGGGGTGGCCGTGGCGCTGACCCGGCTCAGCGTCCGCTGCTTCTGCCGGCGGGCGATCCAGTGACGTCCCTACGAGGAGCTGCCATGCCGACGACCGACCCCCCGGAATCCGACGCGGGCCTCGCCCGCTGGCTCGCCGCCCGCGCGGGCAAGCTGCTGCTGCGGGTACGCGCCGAGTACGGCCACGGCGACCCGGCCGCGCTGAAGGCGGCCGGTGACCTCGCCGCGCACGACTTCCTGCGGGCCGAACTGGCCCGTTGGCGGCCGGCCGACGCGGTGCTCTCCGAGGAGGACGAGGACTCCCGGACGATCCGGTCGGCCGGTCGGACCGGCCGGTCGAGCGCCGACCGGGTGTGGATCGTGGATCCGTTGGACGGGACCCGGGAGTTCTCGGAGGAGGGCCGCACGGACTGGGCGGTGCACGTGGCGCTCTGGGACCGCCGGCTCGGGGGGCACGGCCTGGCCGCCGGGGCGGTGGCGTTGCCGGCGCAGCACCGGGTGCTGGGCACCGACGTCCCGCCGCCGGACCCGAGCGCGTCCACCCCGCTGGGCGGGACCATCCGGGTGGCGGCGAGTCGGAGCCGCCCGCCGGCGTTCCTGACGGACCTGGCGGCCGAAATGGGTGCGCGGTTGGTGCCGATGGGTTCGGCGGGGGCGAAGATCGCGGCGGTGGTGGGTGGTGAGGTGGATGCGTACGTGCATGCGGGTGGGCAGTACGAGTGGGATTCTGCCGCGCCGGTGGCTGTGGCGACGGCCACGGGTTTGCATGCTTCCCGGATCGACGGGTCCGCGTTGAAATACAACCAGGCCGACCCGCGCCTGCCCGATCTGCTGGTCTGTCGTAGCGATCTTGCCGAGCCACTGCTCGCCGCCCTGCGGCGGCAGGCGTGCGCGGCCGTCGCCGCACCCGTTCCCCCATCCGGAAAGGAGCCACGATGAGCAGCGAGGTTGCCGCCTATCAGGTCTCGCACCTGGCTGAGTTGGAGGCGGAGAGCATTTTCGTCATCCGTGAGGTGGTGGCGGAGTTGGAACGTCCGGCGTTGTTGTTTTCCGGTGGTAAAGACTCGATCGTGATGTTGCGGTTGGCGCAGAAGGCGTTCGCGCCGGCTGGTGTGCCGTTCCCGGTGATGCATGTGGATACGGGGCACAACTTTCCGGAGGTGTTGGCGTTCCGGGACGCGCGGGTGAACCAGTTGCGGTTGCAGTTGCTGGTGGCCAGTGTGCCGGAGGCGTTGGAGAAGGGTCTGGTACGGGCGCCGGCGGATGGGACGCGGAACCGGATCCAGACGCCGGTGTTGTTGGAGGCGGTGGAGAAGTACCGGTTCAACGCCCTGTTCGGGGGTGCGCGGCGGGACGAGGAGAAAGCCCGCGCGAAGGAACGGATCTTCAGTTTCCGGGACGAGTTCGGGCAGTGGGACCCGAAGAACCAGCGGCCGGAGTTGTGGTCGCTGTACAACGGCCGTCACCATGCGGGCGAGTCGATCCGGGTGTTCCCGTTGTCGAACTGGACCGAGTTGGACGTGTGGCACTACATCGCCCGGGAACGGTTGACGCTGCCCTCGATCTACTTCGCCCACGAGCGGCAGGTGGTCGAGCGTGACGGCATGTTGTACGGGGTGAACGAGTTCCTCCCGGCCCGGGACGGGGAGCGGGTGTTCACCGCCCGGGTGCGGTACCGCACCGTGGGCGACGCGTCCTGCACCGCGGCGGTGGCCTCGGACGCCGACACGGTGGACAAGGTGATCGAGGAAGTCGCCGCGACCCGGATCACCGAACGAGGCGCGACCCGTGGCGACGACCGGGTCAGCGAGGCCGCGATGGAAGACCGTAAGCGGGAGGGCTACTTCTGATGACCGTCCACACCACCACCGGCGGCGGGTTGGAAACCGAGTCGGGGCAGCGGCCGATGGACCTGCTGCGGTTCGCCACCGCCGGCAGCGTCGACGACGGCAAGTCCACCCTCATCGGCCGGCTGCTGTACGACACGAAATCCCTGTTCAACGACCAACTCGCCGCGGTCGAAGCGGTCAGCACCGCCCGCGGCGACGAATACACCAACCTCGCCCTGCTCACCGACGGGCTCCGCGCCGAACGGGAACAAGGCATCACCATCGACGTGGCCTACCGCTACTTCGCCACCCCCCGACGCAAGTTCATCATCGCCGACACCCCGGCCACATCCAGTACACCCGCAACATGGTCACCGGCGCCTCCACCGCCGACCTGGCCCTCATCCTCGTCGACGCCCGCAAAGGCCTGGTCGAACAATCCCGCCGCCACGCCTTCCTCTGCTCCCTGCTCCGCGTCCCCACCTCGTCCTGTGCGTCAACAAAATGGACCTCGTCGACTGGTCCCAGGACGTGTTCAACACCATCAACGACGAATTCACCGCCTTCGCCGCGAAACTCGACGCCCCCGACCTCACCGCCATCCCCATCAGCGCCCTACACGGCGACAACATCGTCACCCGCTCCGAAGCCACCCCCTGGTACGAAGGCCCCGCCCTCCTCCACCACCTCGAACACGTCCACATCGCCTCCGACCGCAACCTCGTCGACGTCCGCTTCCCCGTCCAATACGTCATCCGCCCCCAATCCACCACCATCACCGACTACCGCGGCTACGCCGGACAAGTCGCCTCCGGCATCCTCAAACCCCACGACGAAGTCATGATCCTGCCCTCCGGCTTCACCACCCACATCACCCACATCGACACCGCCGACGGACCCCAAACCCAAGCCCACCCCCCCATGTCCGTCACCATCCGCCTCGCCGACGAACTCGACATCTCCCGCGGCGACATGATCTGCCGCCCCCACAACACCCCCACCCCCACCCAGGACATCGAAGCCATGCTCTGCTGGATGGACGAAACCCAACCCCTCACCATCGGCGGCAAATACACCATCAAACACACCACCCGCACCGCCCGCACCCTCATCCGCACCCTCCACTACCGCCTCGACATCAACACCCTCCACCGCGACGAAACCGCCACCACCCTCACCCTCAACGACATCGGCCGCGTCCGCCTCCGCACCACCATCCCCTCCTCGCCGACGAATACCGCCGCAACCGCACCACCGGCGGCTTCATCCTCATCGACGAAACCACCAACCGCACCATCGCCGCCGGCATGATCGTCGACCCGAGCTGACGGCGACCCCGGCTGACAGCGGGCGGCCGGACCGGGTAGACGTAGTGGGTGGATGTTGACCGGTCCGGCCGCGCGACGACCAGCCGCGCCGTGCGGGTGGTCTGCGTCGGGCTGGCCACCGTGGACGTGGTGCAGCGGGTCGACCGGCTGCCCGGGGCCGACGAGAAGACCCAGTCCTCCTCGCTGGAGTGCGCCGCCGGCGGCCCCGCCACCAACGCGGCGGTGACGGCAAGCGCCCTCGGTGCCCGGGTCACCCTCGTCTCGGCCGTCGGCCGGCACCCGCTGGCCCAGCTCATCCGCGCCGACCTGGCCGCGTGCCGGGTCACCCTGCTGGACGCCGCGCCGGGTAGCGACGTACCGCCGCCGGTCTCGACCGTCGCGGTGCTGGCCGGCACCGGCGAGCGGAGCGTGATCAGCCGGAACGCCGACGGCATCGACGCCGCCGTCCCACCCGGCCTGGCCGAGGCGGTGCGGCGGGCCGATGCCGTCCTCGTCGACGGCCACCACCCCGCGCTCGCCGTGGCCACGGTCCGCGCCGCCGCGCGCTGGGGCCGGCCGGTGGTCCTGGACGCGGGAAGCTGGCGGCCCGTCTTCGCCGAGCTGCTGCCGTACGCGAACCTGGTGGCCTGTTCGGCGGCCTTCCGCCCGCCCGGTTGTGCGGACCCGCCCCGGATCGTGGCCCCCGGCGCGGACCGGGCCGGGGCAGCGGACCGGGCCGGGGCAGCGGACCGGGCCGGGGCAGCGGTCTCCGGCGCGAACCGTGGCGGGACCGCGGTGTCCGGCGCGGACCGGGACGAGGCGGTGGCGGCCGCGCTGCGGGCCGCCGGGGCGCGCCAGGTCGCGATCACCCACGGCCCCGCGCCGGTACGGTGGTGGTCGGCCGACGCGGCCGGAACGGTCGACGTGCCGAGGGTCGCCGCGGTGGACACCGCCGGAGCGGGTGACGCCTTCCACGGCGCCCTCGCGGTGGCGCTGGCCCGGTCGCCGGCCGGTCCCGACCCGACGGCCGCGCTGCGCTACGCCGTGACCGTGGCCGGAATCCGGGTGGCGCACGCCGGACCCCGGCGCTGGCTGGCCGACCCCCGGCTGCCGGCCGTGCGCTGACCCGCGCTACTCCTCGCCGGAGAACCGCTCCCAGGCCGACTGCCTGGTGATGCCCAACGCGGCCCCGATCGTCGTCCACGTCGTGCCCCTGGCGCGCAGGAGCCGGGCGATCCGCCCGACCGTGCGGTCCACGTGGTGCCGAAGCGACGCGACCCGGACCATGGTGGCGAGCAGTTCCTCATCGGACTGGTCATCCCAGAGACGGATACCTTCCAGGCGCCTGCCCGCGAGCACGTCGTTGCAGAGTTGGACGCACTCGTCGCAGATCATGGGGCCCGGTCCGGCGATCAGGTGGGCCACCTCCTGCTGCCTTTTCCCGCAGAAGGAACACCGCAGTTCGAGATCCTGAGCCGAGGTCGCGACAGACATGAACCCTCCCTGTACCTACGTCAGGCTTACCCTGACGTTGTCAGGGTAAGCCTGACGCATGTTCCGGGCAAGACAGCGCAGCCGCATTCGCGGAAGAAGGACACCGGGCGCCCCCACTCGCGCCATCGCCGCCCATGTCGACCCGACCCGAATCGACCCCTCCGGGGGGAAAGAGAAGCACCTTGATGCCCGGCATCCTGGCGAAGGCAGACTCGATCACCGGACGCACATCCCGCCAGTCCAGGCCGCCGTTGCCGCAGCCCAACGCCGGGACCGCTACCGACGCGAGGCCAAGGTCCCCGACAACTCGGACCAGATCCGCCATCCCCGACCCGATGTCGGTCAGGCAGGACCGGGTGCGCCAGTGCTCCTTGGTCGGAAAGTTGATGACATAGCGACGAGGCCCCAGCCGACCGGAGTCGAACACGAACATTTCACCAAGCCTGACCCGCCCCTGCTGGCACGCAGCTCGATAGGCCGCGAAGTTGGCCGGGTAAGCCCGCTTGAACTGCTCAGCAATGCCCTTCCCCATCACCCCGACCGTGTTCACGGTGTTCACCAGCGCGTCCGCCTCGGCGGTGAGCAGGTTGCCGCGGTTGATGTCGATCATCGGAGACCTCCCCCCTGGCTTTCCTCGTAGTACCACCCCGGTCTGACATCAACGCACGCGCTGGGCGCGAACGGGAGTTACCCCGAGGTTCGGCCCGGGTGAGGGATCCGGGAAGGCTCGGGGGTCGGTCCCGATGCCAGCCGGCCCGCACGGCGGGATTCTGGAGGGGAAGAGTTCACCGGAGAAAGCGGGAAACCATGGACACCGTGCACGACTCGTTCCACCGGCAGGGTCTGGTCCGGCCGCGTGACGGCCGGGTACTCGGCGGGGTCTGCGCCGGCCTCGGCCGGCGGTTCGGCATCGAACCGTGGCCGGCCCGGCTGCTGTTCGTGATCGTGCTGTTGCTGATCCCCGGCAGCCAGTTCCTGATCTATCCGATCCTGTGGATCCTGATGCCTTCCGAGACCGAGGTGTCGGGCACCACCGGACCGACCAACTGGACGGCCCCGCCCGCCGCCTGAGGGGGCGGCCGGCGGGCCGGGTCGAACCGCCGCCGGAACGCCGCCGCCGGAACAGGGGCCTTCCCCACCGGCGCGGTGCAGGTATCGTCGTGCGGCGTGACCGGCGCCCCGTACTCGCACTGCTCCTACTGCGGCACCGCCTACCCGGCCGACGCCGGTTGGCCCCGGGATTGCGGCGCCTGTGGCCAACTCGTCTGGCGCAACCCGCTGCCCGTGGCGGTCGCCGTGCTGCCGGTACGCACCGACGACGGGCTCGGCGTGGTCGTGCAGCGCCGGGACATCGAGCCGGGCCGCGGGCTGCTGTCGCTGCCCGGCGGCTTCATCGAGTACGGCGAGGACTGGCGCGACGCGCTGGTCCGCGAGCTGCTGGAGGAGACGACCCTGGTGGCCGACGCCGCCACGGTACGGCTGTACACGGTGCTGAGTGCCCCGTACGGCGGCTCGCTGATGATCTTCGGCGAGCTGCCGGAGGTGCCCTTCGACGGGCTGCCACCGTCCCGGCCCACCGCCGAGTCGACGGAGTGGCTGGTCCTCACCGAGCCGGCCGAGCTGGCGTTCTCCACCCACAGCGAGGTGCTGGCCGACTTCCTCGCCCGGCACCGCTGACCCCGCCCCGCGCGGCACGGCACGCCACCGGCGCCGAGGTGGCCCTCGCCGTACCGGTCCCGGTGTTCCTACCCTGGGCAGGATGTCGACGGACCGCGACCTGCTGCGAGGCCACCTGCCCACCGGGCCGGACGCGCCGGGTCTGCGGCTCCGGTTCGGCGCGGACGCCGCCGGGATTGAGCGGCTCGCGGCCTCGCTGCGCGGCGAGGCGTTCGCCCCGCACCGGCACGACACGTACGCGATCGGCGTGACGCTGCGCGGGGTGCAGACGTTCCGCTACCGGGGCGAGCGCCGGCACTGCCTGCCCGGTGAGTGGCACGTGCTGCACCCGGACGAGGTACACGACGGCGCCGCCGGCACCGACGAGGGCTTCGGCTACCGGATCATCTACCTCGATCCGGCGCTCGTCCGGGAGTCCTTGGGCGGGGCGCCGCTGCCGTTCGTCCCGGATCCCGTGGTCCGCCCCCGGCCCGCGGCGCCCGGACTGACCGGCTGGCTCGCCGACCTGGACCGTCCGCTGGACGAGGTGGAACGCGTGGAGCTGGTGGTGGCGGTCACCGACCTGCTCACCCGGCACGCCGCGGCGCGGCCGGGGCGGTCGCGACCGCTGCCCGCCGGGGCGGCACGGCCAGCACCGCTGCCCGCCGGGGCGACGCGGTCAGCACCGCTGCCCGTCGGGGCGGTGGCCCGGCGGTCCGGCCTCGCGGTGGCGGCCGTGTCCCGGGTCCGGGACCTGATCCTCGCCGACCCGACCGTCGCGCACCCGGCCGCGGAACTGGAGCGGGTCACCGGGCTTGACCGCTGGACGGTGGCGCGACAGTTCCGGGCGGCCTTCGGCACCAGTCCCAGCCGGTTCCGCACGCTGCGGCAACTCGACCGGGCTCGGGTGCTGATGCGGGCCGGCGTCCCGCTGCGCGAGGTCGCGGCGGCGGCCGGGTTCGCCGACCAGAGCCACCTGACCCGGATGTTCAAGCGGGCCTACGGGCTCACCCCGTCCTCCTGGACGGCGGCGGCGACCGGACCCGCCGCATCGGCGGCGTCGGCCGCCGGGTCTACGGCACCGGCGGCCGGGTCTACGGCACCGGCCGCCGGATCGGCGGCCTCGATGGCACGCACCACGGCCGCCATGTCGAGCTGACCGTGCCCGAGCCGCACGGTCTCGGTGAACAGCCGGTGGCAGACGTCCAGCAGCGGTGCGGCGGCGCCGGCCGAACGGGCCGCGTCCACGATCAGCCGGTTGTTGTACAGCACGTCCCGGACCGCGGCCTGCACGTCGAAGTCGCCGTCGCGCAGCTTGGCCGCCTTGCCCCGGGACACGACGCTGGCCATCGGGCCGGCATCCAGCACCGAGACCAGGGTGTGCAGGTCGACCCCGGCCCGGTCGGCGAAGTGCACGGCCTCGGCCAGCCCGGTGACCATGGTGATCAGGAACAGGTTGACCGCCAGCTTGGTCAGCAGCGCCCCGGGGACCGCACCGCACGGCACGGTCTGCGCGCACATCGGGTCGAGCAGCGGCCGTACCCGGGCCACCGCGGCCTCGGTCCCGGCCACCATCGCCACCAGGTTGCCCGCCTCGGCCGGGCCGCGCGAGCCGGAGACCGGCGCCTCCACGTACTCGCCGCCGGCCGAGCGCACGTCGGCGCCCAGCCCCCGGGAGTACGCCGGGGACGTGGTGCCCATGTGCACCACCGTGCGGCCCGCCACCATGGCCGCGAACCGGGGTGTGCCGCGGGCCAGCACCGCGTCGATGGCCGTCTCGTTGGCCAGCATCACCAGCACCACGTCCGCGCGCTCGAACACGGCGGCCGGGTCCGGCGCGGCCAGCGCGCCCGCGTCCACCAGCCGGGCCAGGCCGGGCGCCGACCGGTTCCACACGTGCAGCCGTACCCCCGCCCGCACCAGGTGCAGGGCCATCGGCTGACCCATCACCCCCAGGCCGAGAAAGCCGAGGTCCACCGGGCACCTCCCGCGACGTCGCACCACCGGGCCCGGCCGCCGCGGTTGGACGGCGGCCATCGGGCGGCGCGGACACCGTTGTAGCCGCCGCACGCCCCCGCTGTCTTGAACGATCGTGCGCAGCACCGGGCCGGACCGCCACCCGCGCCCGGACGTCATCCGCAGGCTCACGCCCGCAACCGACCCGCGCCGCGAACACCGCGCCGGTCAGCGGTCCGGGCGCAGCCGGTACGCCAGCGCGGTGTGCCGGCGACCGGACCCGACCGTGCGGACGGCGGCGGCCAGCGCCCGCCGGGAGCCGACGAGCACCACGAGCCGCTTCGCCCGGGTGACCGCGGTGTAGAGCAGGTTGCGCTGGAGCATCACCCAGGCGCTGGTGGTCAGCGGGATCACCACGGCCGGGTACTCGGAGCCCTGCGACCGGTGGATCGTCATCGCGTAGGCATGGGACAGCTCGTCCAGCTCGTCGAAGTCGTACCCGATCAGCTCGTCCTCGTCGGTGCGTACGGTGAGGTTCTGCTCCTCGGGGGAGACGGCCGTGACGACGCCGACGGTGCCGTTGAAGACGCCGGCCGCGCCCTTGTCGTAGTTGTTGCGGATCTGCGTGACCTTGTCGCCGGGCCGGAACACCCGGCCGCCCATCCGCCGTTCCGGAACGGTCTCCCGGTGCGGGGTGAGGCGCTCCTGCAACAGCGTGTTCAGCGTGCCGGCGCCGGCCGCGCCGCGGTGCATCGGGGCGAGCACCTGGATGTCGCGGCGCGGGTCGAGGCCGAACCGGGCCGGTACGCGGGCGCAGGCCACGTCCACGGTCAGCGCCGCGGCGGCGTCGGTGTCCTCGCAGGGGAAGAGGAAGAAGTCGGCGAGTCCCTGGGTGACCGGCGGGCGGCCCGCGTTGATCCGGTGCGCGTTGGTCACCACCCCGGACTCCGCGGCCTGCCGGAACACGCGGGTCAGCCGGACCCGCGGCACCGCGTCGGCCGCGAGCAGGTCGCGCAGCACCTCGCCGGCGCCCACCGACGGGAGCTGGTCGACGTCGCCGACCAGCAGCAGGTGCCCGCCGGGCGGTACGGCCTTGACCAGCTTGTTGGCCAGGATGAGGTCCAGCATGGACGACTCGTCGACCACCAGCAGGTCGACGTCCAGCGGGTTGTCCCGGTCGTAGCTGGCGTCCCCGCCGGGCTTCAGCTTCAGCAGCCGGTGCACGGTGGCCGCCGGGTGGCCGGTCAGCTCGGCGAGCCGCTTCGCGGCCCGGCCGGTGGGGGCGGCCAGCACCACCTTCGCCCGCTTGGCCACGGCCAGCTCCACCACCGAGCGGACGGTGAAGCTCTTGCCGCAGCCCGGTCCGCCGGTGAGCACCGCGACCTTCGCGGTGAGCGCGAGCCGGACCGCCTGTTCCTGTTCGGGCGCCAGGTCCGCCCCGGTGCGGGCGCGCAGCCAGCGCAGCGCCCGGTCCCAGGCCACGTCGGCGAACTGCGGCAGCCGGTCGGCCGGCTCGGTCAGCAGCCGGGTCAGGGCGCCGGCCAGGGCACGCTCGGCGCGGTGGAACGGGACCAGGTAGATCGCGGGCACGGGTGGCTGTCCGTCGCCGCCCGGCAGGTCCTCCCGGACCACGCCCTCCTCGGCGACGAGGTCGTCGAGGCAGCGCTCGACGAGGTCCGCCGGAACGCTGAGAATCCTGGTGGCGTCGGCCACCAGCTGCGGCGCCGGCAGGTAGCAGTGCCCGCCCGAATCGGTGGCCTCGGACAGCGCGTACCGCAGGCCGGCCTTGGCCCGCTCGGGGCTGTCGTGCGGGATCCCGACGGCCTGCGCGATGGTGTCGGCCGTCTTGAAGCCGATCCCCCAGACGTCCGCGGCCAGCCGGTAGGGCTCCTTGCGGACCACCTCGATGGAGCGTTCGCCGTACTCCTTGAAGATCCGCACCGCCACCGAGGTCGACACGCCGACGCCCTGGAGGAAGACCATCACCTCCTTGATGACCTTCTGCTCGGCCCACGCCGCGGTGATCTTCGCGGTCCGCTTCGGACCCAGCCCCGGCACCTCGACCAGGCGGGCCGGCTGCTGCTCGATGACGTCCAGGGTGGCCAGGCCGAAGTGCTCCACGATGCGTTCGGCGAAGACCGGCCCGATCCCCTTGACCAGGCCGGACCCGAGGTAGCGCCGGATGCCCTGGATGGTGGCCGGCAGCACGGTGGTGTACGACTCGACCTCGAACTGCCGGCCGAACCGGGGGTGCGAGGACCAGCGCCCCACCAGCCGCAGGCTCTCCCCGGCTGCGCCCCGAGCAGCGCCCCGACCGCGGTCAGCAGGTTGGAGCCGCGGCCGGTGGCGACCCGGGCCACCGTGTACCCGGTCTCCTCGTTGACGTACGTCAGGCGCTCCAGCACCGCCTCCAGCTCGGCGGCGGGCGGACGGGCGGGCGCGGTCACGCCGACCATCATGCCCGGTGTCCCCGACACCGCGGCCCGCTCGGGTCAGCCCTGCGCGCGCCGCTCCCGGGCCCGCCGCCTGCCCTCGTGCATGGCCTGCACCCGGGCCACCGGGATGGTCCGGCCCTCCTCGACCAGGTCCGCCGGCAACGGCTGCGGCTCCGGCAGCATCTGCGCCCACCGGTCCCGGCCGGCGAGCAGCCCGGGGGCGGTGTGCAGGGTGAAGTCGGCCGGGGTCACGTCCGGCAGGTCGTCCCAGGCCACCGGGAACGAGACCGGGGTGCCGGGCCGGATCCGCGGACTGTACGCGGCGACCACCGTCGCCCCGTACGCCCGGGTGGAGTCGAGGAACACCCGGCCGCCCCGGTCGGCCAGCACGAACGCGGTGGTGGCCAGCCCGGGGTCGAGCCGCTCGGCCCGGGCCGCGAGCGCCCGGGTGGCCGCCGCCATCTCCTCCGCGGTGGCCTGCTCGTGCACCGGCACCACGACGTGTACGCCCTTCGCGCCGCTGGTCTTGACCGCGCCGCTGAGCCCGGCGTCCCGCAGCGCCTGCCGGACCAGCCCCGCGGCGGCGACCACGGCCGGGAAGGCGGCGCCGGCCGGCGGGTCGAGGTCGAGCACGAGGTGGGTGGGGTGCTGCGGCGAACCGGCCCGGCTCAGCGTGGGGTGGTACTCCACGGCCCGCTGGTTGGCGAACCAGAGCAGCGTCCGGCGGTCGTCGCAGAGCGCGTACGAGATCTCCCGGCGCGACGCCTCCGCCCAGACCGGCACCCGCCGCACCCAGTCGGGGGTGTACTTCGGCAGGTTCTTCTGCATGAACGGCGGCTGGCCGCGCAGCACCCGCAGCACCGACAGCGGCCGGTCGCGCAGGTGGGGCAGGATCTGGTCGCGGATGCCGTCCAGGTAGTCCACGAGGTCCCGCTTGGTCGCCCCGGCATCGGCGAACAGCGGCTGGTCGAGGTTGGTCAGCGGCACCCCGTCCCGCGTGTCGTCCCCGCTCATGGTCACCAACCCTGGCCGGATCGGGACGCCCGGTCAACCCGCCGCGCGATCGGGCACGGCCGGCCGCGCACCTCGCGGCCGGCCGGACGGCGCTTTCTATAGTTCGAGGCCGGAGCGACAGGAGGCAGGGATGGACGGGTCCGACCGCGAGGTCGCCGGGACCGGCGCCGCCGGGGAGCCGACCGAGGCGTACGACGTGCCGCTGTGGCGGGCCATCGCGGTGTTCCGGATCGGTTCGTTCGGGTACGTCGCGCTGACCGCCGCGGTCAACGCCGGGGCGTACCGGCATCCGTGGCTGGTCTGGGCCGAACTGGCCGTGATGGGGGTCTGGACGGCGGTGGCCGTGCCGGCGTACACGGCGACCCGGCGCCGGCGCCCGTTGCTGGCCGTCGACCTGGTGGTCACCGTCGGCTGCCTGCTGCTCACCCCGCTGGCCGCGGGCGCCGCCGCGATGGGTCCGGGCCGGCCCCCGGTGCCGCCGTCGGCCTGGATGGCCGGTCCGGTGCTGGCCTGGGCGGTGGCCGGCGGCCGGCGCCCGGCGGTGGCCGCGGCGCTGCTGATCGGCGCCACCGACGTGGCCACCCATCACCGGCTGACCCAGACGACGCTGAACGGTCCGGTGCTGCTGCTGCTCGCGGGGGTCGGGATGGGGCAGTTGGCCCGGCTGATCGTCGACGCCCGGCAGCGGCTGCGCCGCGCGGTGGAGTTGGAGGCGGCCACCCGGGAACGGGAACGGCTGGCCCGCGGCATCCACGACTCGGTGTTGCAGGTGCTGGCCCTGGTGCAGCGGCGCGGCACGGAGATCGGCGGCGAGGCGGCCGAACTGGGCCGGCTGGCCGGCGCCCAGGAGGTCGCGCTGCGTGAGCTGGTCACCGGCCGCCGGCCGGTCCCGCCGGCCGGCGGCGCCGACCTGCGCACCGAACTCGGCCGGTACGCCGCGCCGGGTGTGTCGCTGTCCACCCCGGCGGAGCCGGTCACCCTGCCGGCCGGCACCGCCACCGCGGTCGCCGCGGCCACGGGGGCGGCGCTGGACAACGTACGGCGGCACTGCGGCCCGAGCGCCCCGGCCTGGGTGCTGGTCGAGGACGAGCCGGACGCGGTGACCGTGACGATCCGCGACGAGGGGCCGGGCATCACCCCGGGACGGCTGGAGCGGGCGGCGGCGGACGGCCGGATCGGGGTGGCGCAGTCGATCCGCGGCCGGATCCGGGACGCCGGCGGCAGCGTGACGATCACCTCGGCGCCCGGCGAGGGCACCGAGATCGAGCTGCGCGTGCCGCGGGCGCGCCCGCCGGTAGGCTGAACCGGGTGAACATCCGGGTCATGGTCGTCGACGATCATCCGATGTGGAGAGACAGCGTGGCCCGTGACCTCGCCGAGGCGGGCTTCGAGGTCGTGGCGGCGCTCGGCGAGGGACGCCAGGCCATCCGGCTGGCCGGGGCCACCACGCCGGACGTGGTGGTGCTGGACCTCCAGCTACCGGACCTGTCCGGGGTGGCCGTGGTCAGCGGCCTGCGCGAGGCCCACCCCGGCACCCGGGTGCTGATGCTGTCCGCCAGCGGCGAGCGGCAGGACGTGCTGGACGCGGTCAAGGCCGGCGCGAGCGGCTACCTGGTCAAGTCGGCCGGCCGCGAGGAGTTCATCGACGCGGTCCGGCGCACCGCCGGGGGCGACGCGGTGTTCACCCCCGGGCTCGCCGGCCTGGTGCTGGGTGAGTACCGGCGGCTGGCGGCGCAGCCGGCGGTCCCCGACGACAGCGCGGAACGTCCGCGGCTGACCGACCGGGAGACCGAGGTGCTCCGGCTGGTGGCCAAGGGCCTGTCCCACCGGCAGATCGCGCAGCGGCTCACCCTCTCCCCCCGGACGGTGCAGAACCACGTCCAGAACACGCTCCAGAAGCTCCAGTTGCACAACCGGGTGGAGCTGGTCCGGTACGCCATCCAGCAGGGGCTGGACGAGGAGCCGCCATCGCCGCCGGCCGCCGGCTGAGGCCGCGCCGGGACCACACCCGGGCCGTGCCCGGGACCGCCGCCGGCCGGGCGGCGCCGGGTCGCGCCGGGTGAATCACCCCAGCCGCACCCGGGTGAGGTGACCCGGTCGTACCGGGTCGGATGCGCCGCCGCAACGGGTGGGCGCGCGGATGTGGCCACCGGCCCGCTGCCGCGAGGGTATGGGGCATGAACGGCCTCTACGCGTTGAAACCCTGGTACACCGCCCGGTTGGACCCGCTGCTGCGCCATCTGGTCGCCCGCCGGGTACCTCCGGTGGCGCTCACCGTCGCCGGTGTCGGCGCCGCCGTGGCGGCCGGCGCCGCGCTGGCTCTGCTACGCCCCGGCCTGCCGGCCGCGCTGCTCGTCGGCGGCCTGCTCGCGATCCGGCTGGGCTGCGCGAACCTGGACGGCGCGGTGGCCCGCCGGGCCAACCTGAGCACCCGGCGCGGGGCCGTGGCCAACGAACTGGGCGACCGGCTGGCCGACCTGGCCGCGCTGGCCGGCGCGGCGGCGCTGGCGCCCCCGGTGCTGGTCCTCGCCGCCGCGCTGGCGGCCTGCGCACCCTCCTGGGTCGCACTGGCCGGCGCCGCCGCCGGGGCGCCCCGGATCCAGGGCGGCCCGGTCGGCAAGACGGAACGCTGCGCCCTGCTGGTCGCCGTGGCCGCGACCGGCTGGGCGACCCCGCTGGTGGCCGTGCTCGGCGCCGGCTCGGCGATCACCGCCGGGCTGCGGCTGATCCGGGTACGGGCGCTGCTCGGGAGCGCGTCGTGATCACCGCCCTGGACACCGCCCCGTACGTCGCCGTGGCGCTGGGCGCCGGCGGTCTGGGCACCTGGCTGTCCCGCCGTCGTGAACTGATGCTGCGCTGGTGCACCTGGGCGGTCACCGCCCCGGTCGTGGGCGGGGCGCTGTACCTCGGCGCCCCGGGCGCCGCACTGCTGGCCGCCGGCATCGGCGTGGTGTGCGCGGCCGAGTACGGCCGGCTGACCCGGCTGCCGGTGCCGGACCGGGTGGCCCTGGCCGCCGCGACGATCCTGCTTCCGGTCGGCGCGTGGCTGGCACCGGCCGCCCTCCCCCGGCTGCTGGTGCTGGCGCTGCTGGGCGTCGGGCTGGTGCCGGTGCTGGCCGGCGACGTCGCGCGCGGCGCGCACCGGCTCGCGTACGGGGTGCTCGGCGCGGCCTGGCTCGCGGCGCTCACCGGACTGGTCCTGGTCGGCCCGGCCGCCCTCGCGCTGTTCTTCGCCGTCTCGGTGGCGGACGTGGCGGCGTTCTGCGGCGGCCGGCTGCTGCGCGGCCCGGCCCTGTCGCCGCTGTCCCCGGCCAAGCGGGTCGCGGGGACGTTGACCGGTGCGGCCACCGGGATCGGCGTGCTCGCGCTGCTCGGCGCGCTGACCCCGGCGCTGGCCGTCGCGGTGACCGTCGGCGCCCCGCTGGGTGACCTGCTGGAGTCGATGGTGAAGCGGGGCGCGGGGGTCAAGGACGCCGGCGGCTGGCTGCCCGGCTTCGGCGGGCTGCTCGACCGGGTGGACTCGCTGCTCGTCGCGCTGGCCGTGGCGGTGGTGCTGTCATGACCGCCCCGGCGCGGCAGCTCGGCAGCCGCCAGCCGGCGCGGCCGGCTCGCAGCGACGCACGGCAGCCGAAGCGACCGGCGCGACCGGCGCGACCGGCCTGGAGCGACCTGCGGCGGCCGGAACGACCGGGGCGACCGGTCCGCGCCGGCGCCGGCTGGATGCCGGGCGCCGCGGCCCGCCGGCTGCTCTGGCGGGTGGTCCTGGCCGCCACCGGTGGGCTGCGGGTGGCCGGGGCACCGCCGCGGCGGCCGTGCGTCCTGGTGGCGAACCACTCCTCGCACGCCGACACGGCCGCGTTGCTGGCGGCGCTGCCGGCCCGGCGCCGGCCCGCGGTGGTGGCCGCCGCCGACTACTGGTTCGAGGGTCGGGTGCGCTCCTGGACCGGCCGTGCGCTCGCCGCCGCCGTACCGGTGCGGCGCGGCGGCGGGGGCAGCGCCGACCTGGCCGCCGCCGGCAACCTGCTTGCCGCCGGCCGGGACGTGATCGTCTTCGCCGAGGGCACCCGGAGCCGGGACGGCAGCGTCGGGGCCTTCCGCGGCGGCGCGGCCCGGCTCGCCACGGCGGCCGGGGTGGATCTGGTGCCGGTGGCGATCTCCGGCACCAGGGACCTGCTGCCGGCGCACGGCCGGCTGCGCCGGGCGCGCGTACAGGTGCGGTTCGGTGCCCCGCTGCCCGACCCGTCGGACGTCCCGGCGGCCCGCGCCGCGGTGCTCCGGCTGGTCTCGGTGTCCCGGCACCGGGCCGCGGACACGTGGCGGCGCCGGGCCGCGGCCCGGATCGCGGCGGTGGCCGCCGCCGTCACCACCCGGGTCGCGGCGGTGGCCACGACGGTCGCCGCCCGGATCGCGGGGCTGGGCGCGACGGTCGCCGCCGGTCTCCGGTGGACCCCGGCACGGGGCGGGGTCCACCGGAACGTGCCCGACTCCGCGGTACGGCGCCGGATGGCCCGGTTGGCACACGGCCGGCTCGGCGTCGCCGCGGTCGCGGCCTGGTCGTTCGCCGAGGCGCTGTCCTGGCCGCTGGTGCCCGAGTTCGCGCTGGCGGTGCTGGCCGTGGCCGCGCCGCGCCGGGCGCCCCGGCTGGCCGCGGTCGCGGTGGCCGCCAGCCTGGCCGGCGGCGTCACCGGCTACGGCCTGGGCGCCGCCGGCCTGCATCCGCCGGCGCCGCTGACCACGCCGCTGATGCGGGCCACGGTGGTGCAGGCCGTGGCCGAGCACGGCGCCGCCGCGGTACGCGCGCAGCCCACCTCGGGCATCCCGTACAAGGTGTACGCGGTGACCGCGGGTGCCGCGCACGTGGACCTCGGCGGTTTCCTGCTGGCCTCGGCGACCGGCCGCGGGTCACGGATCACGCTCGTCGGCCTCGTCCTCGGGCTGTTCGGCGCGCTCACCGTGCGCTGGCGCCGCTGGTACCCGCTCTACCTCGTGGTGTTTCCGGTCCTGTTCGCGGCCGGCCTGGCCCTCGTCGTCAAGTCCTGGAGCTGATCATGATCATGTTGTTGACCGTCGTCACCCTGTACGGCCTCGGCGTGACCGGCTGCTTCGTGGCGGCCGGCGCGCGACCCCAGGGCCGCGTCCTGCTGACCACCATCGGCGTGCTCGGCGTGCTGGCCCCGCTCGCGCTCGTCGCCTTCCTCATCTGGGACCTGGCCAACCACCCGGTCCAGATCGGCTGACCCGCGTCCACCCCGGGTGCCGCCGGCGGCGGTGGCACCCGGCGGCGTACCCCGATCCGGGCCGTTTCCCCAGTTGGGCGGCGCGGGCGAGTGCCCACCAACGGGTCGGCCGAACGGCGGATGGGATGCGGACCGGCCGGCGGACGGGCATCGGCCGGTACGGGTAGGCTGCCGCGTCATGCCCCGCTGGTTCCCGTTCGTCACCGTCGAGGCCCGAACCGTGTTGCTGGCCGCGGGGGTCACCGCCCGCCAGCACGGTCGTACCGAGATCACCGCCGAGGACGTCGCGCTCGCGCTCCTGGTGGACCGGGACGGCACCGCCGCGGCCGTCTGGCGGGTGCTGCGCGTCGACCGGGACCGGTTGATCCGCCGGCTGCGACCGCCGGAACCGCCCGGCCGGGCGGGCGAGCCGGCCGTCCGGTTCGATGTCTCCGGCCGGCGGCTCTGGGATCGCGCGCACCGGGTCGCGCTGCTCGGCGGCGATCGGCTGGGCACCCGACACCTGCTGTTCGCGCTGCTGGATGCCGGCCCGTCGCCGGTGGTGCTCGCACTGGCCGAGGCCGGCGTCACCAGCCGTACCGCCCGCGAGGTGCTGGGGCGGGCACCGGAGATCGAGAAGCTGCCGATCCGGCCGGCCCTGGCGACCCGCCTGCGCTGGCGCTGGACCGGGTGGCGGCTGCGCTGGGCGACCGGCTGGGCGCGCTGGCGGCGCCTGCTTCGGGACCGGCCGGTGGTGACGATCGCGACCCTGGCGCCCGCCGCCGCGGTGCTGTTCCTGGGTGTGATGGCCAGCCTGATCCGCTGAACGCCGTGCGCACGTGCGCCGTCCGCCGTCCGCCGTCCGCCCTGCGCCGTGCGCCGTCCGCCGCGCGCCGGCGCCGCGGACCGCTGCCCGCTCCGGTCGCCGTGCCGGGTACGGGCTGTCACACTTCGCTGAGAGGGTGGCACCCGTACGGGGAGGACGTGCAGCATGCCGGAACAACCCAGCCCCCTGCGGCCGGAGGCCGACCACTTCACCCGGTTCGGCGCCGACGTGACGATCGTCGACCCGACCGGGCTGCTGGCCGCGGTTCGCACCGGCCCGGTCGAGGTCTTCGACGGCACCGACTTCCCGGCACCGGTCCGGCGGGTCCGGCTCGCGCTGCGTCGGGACGTCGAGGACGACCACCCCGTACACCGGTTCATGGCCGAGATCCGCACCGGCGCACCGGGCGGCGCCCTCGACAACCCGGCGGCCTGGCTTTTGGTCGGCGTCGGGCCGGTCGGCCTGCTGCTCGCCCGCCGGCTGGCCGCCGTGGAACCGACGGCCGGACGGGTCCTCGCCCAGGCCGGCCGCGTGGTGGCCGAGGCGGGCCGCCGGCTGGGACTTCCGCCGCCGCCGACCGGCGCCGCCGACCCGACCGACCCCGCGGCGCGTACCGATCCGGCGGGCCGCACCGACGACCCGGCCGGGGCCGCGGTGCTGGCCGAGGCCGCCGACCTCGGACTCACCCCGGTCGTCCGGCGCCGCGCGTCGGGCGAGGGAACGGTCGTCACGGTGCGCGCCGACCGGCCCGGCGACGCGCTCACCCCGGCACACCTGCGGGTGGCCTTCGCGCTGGTGTTGCAGGTGGTCCGGGAGTTGGCCGCGGACGGCGCCGACCCCGTCGTCCTGCGCGGACGCCGGTACGTGCTGGACGCCGGGTCCGAGCCCGGCCCGGCGTACCAGGGCGGCCCGGCGGCCGGCTCACCGCGCCGGGCCGACCAGGTCACCCTGGACCAGGTCGGCGGCCTCGACGAGGTGGTCGCGCAGTTCCGGGAGATCGCGGTGTCGTTCCGGCACCCCGAGGTGATGGCCCGGTGGGGCGCCCGCCGCCCGCAGGGCATCCTGCTGTACGGCCCGCCCGGCACCGGAAAGACCATGCTGGCCCGGGCGCTGGCCAACGAGATCGGCGCGGTCTTCCGGGAGATCCGCACCCCGGAGATCCTGGACAAGTGGCTCGGCGGCTCCGAGCGCAACATCAAGCAGATCTTCCGGGACGCCCGCCGCTGGCGGGAACCCACGGTCATGCTCTTCGACGAGTTCGACAGCATCATCAGCTACGCCGGTGCCGGCGGCGACGCGGCCAGCCAGGCGGTGAACGCGGTGGCCGGGATCTTCAAGCAGGAGATGAACACGCTGATCGAGGAGAACCCGAACGTCATCGTGATGGCCACCACCAACTTCCCGCACCGGGTGGACGCCTCGCTGATCCGGTCCGGCCGCTTCGACGTGAAGCTGGCCATCCCACTGCCCGACGAGACCGGCCGGGCGCAGATCATCACGAAGATGATCCGGGACCTCATGCAGCGGCACGAGGCGCCACCGTTCCGGATGTTCGGCGACGATGTGGACCCGGCGGATCTGGCGACGCGGACCGCCGGGATGACCGGAGCGGACCTGCGGGAGATCCTGCGCCGGGTGCAGTTGGCCAAGGCGATGCGCGAGGCCGTGGACGGCGTTCCGGCCGACCCGATCAGCCAGCGGGACCTGATCGAGCACACCGCCGCGCTGCACCGGGCCTGAGCACCGCACCGGCACCGGCACCGGCGGGTGGGCGCCGGTCGCCGGTCAGCGCCCCTTCGGCAGGTCGAACTGGTCGGCCCGGCCGCAGTCCTTCGGGCCACCGACGGCGCCCGGTCCGAGCCGCTCCAGCACGGCCCGGGCACGCGTCCGGCCCAGGTTCCAGGCGTACCAGGGGTCCGGTTCGGCCAGGTCGTCGTCGATCCAGCTCAGCGCGCAGCGCCGGACCGGATCGGGCAGCGTGCCCAACGCCGGGGTGGCGTCCGCGGACAGCGCCCGCAGGTACCAGGCGTCGATCGTGCCGGTCTGCTGGTACCGGGCGATGTTGCGACGGGCCGCGTAGTCCTCCGGGTTCAGCACGGCGAGGCTGAGCAGCATCAGCGCGGTGAGCGCGACGGTCAGCCGCGGGATCCAGCCGCCACGCCAGCGGACCCCGGCCAGCATGATCAGGATGAGAACGACACCGAGCAGCAGCTCGAACGCCATCACGAAGATGCGTTCGCCGGTGAAGCTGTAGACCTTCTGGTAGGCGTACATCCGAGACAGCGCCGACACCACGATCACCAGGCTGAGCGCGCCGAGCAGACCGAGCATGACCCGCAGCAGGATCCGCTCGACCGGCCGGTCCCGGCGCGCCCACCGGGTCACCGCGCCGAGCACCACCAGGGTCAGTACGGTCACGGCCAGCAGTTGCCAGAACCCGCTGCGGGCATACTCGGCGTAGCTCAGGCCGGCGGTGCTCAGCACGTGCCGCCGGCCGCCGAACAGCACGGTGAACTGCACCGCCACGAACCCCGCGAAGAGCACCACCAGCGATCCGATCGGCAGCGCCCACTCCACGAGACCGAACCGCGGTACGCCGGACCGGTCGATCGTGGACAGATCCGGCGGCGCCGACAGGGTGTAGACGGCGGCCGTCGCCACAAGCGCGCCCACGACCAGCAGGAACACGCCGTTTACCGACGTACCCGGATGCACCGTCGGGACGATGTCGCGCAGCAGCGCCGCGAAGGCGCTGTCGGCCGAGGAGAGCAGGCTGCCGAATACGGTCAGCACGAGCGCGGTCACCGCGACCGACCAGCCGATCCGGCGGGCGGTGCCGGACCGGGTGGGCGGCTGGACATGCCGGCGTACCCACGGCAACCCGCGGAAGGCCGCGAACGGCGCCGCGACGAGACTGAACAGGATCGAGCGGATCAGCCGGCCGCCCACGATGGCCAGCGCCGTGCAGCCCAGCGCGCCGAGAACGCAGAACGTCACCAGCCACCAGGCGTTGCGGAAGGCGAGCACGGCCAGCAGCGCCAGGGCCAGCGCCGCCCAGCCGACCCGGGTCCAGCGTTCGGCCCGCGGCAGCCCGGCGACGGGCCGGGCGACCCCGACGGCCACGCCCACGGCCAGCATGAGTCCGCCGAGGAACCAGCCCATCCCGGTGCGGCCGAGCGGTACGAAAATGGCCAGACCCAGCGCCCCGGCGAGCACGGCCGCCGGCACCGCCCAACCGCGCGCCGGCGCCGGACCGGGCCACCGTGTGTCCAGGAACGACGGAGCGGCGGCCACCGGCCGGACGGGCCCGGCCACACCGGGCGCGCCGGGCGGTACGCCGGCCCACGGCTCGGCCCCGACATCCGACTCATCCGTGCCGTCCTGTTCGCCGTCGACGTCTGGTTCATCCGTGGCGTCCGGCTCGTCCGTCACATCCGACTCGACCTCGACGTCCGGCTGACCTGCGGCGTCAGGCTCGGCCGCAACATCCGGCCCGGCCGTGACCGACTGCTCGGCTCCGGCGGACGACTCGTCCGTGACGTCCGGCTCGACCTCGACGTCCGGCTCGACCTCGACGTCCGGCTCGGCCCGCTGCGACCGCGGCTGGCCGTCGCGCGGCCGCGGGACCGTCCCGCCGCCCGGGAGCGTGCCGACCGTCGGTGTGCCGGCCGGGGACGCGCCGACCGCGGGCTCGGCCGGCACCATCGGCAGGAACAGCGCGTACCCCCGGGTGCCGGCCGGGATCTGCACCGGGATGGCCCAACCGGGCTCGCCCGCCGGTCCCGGCCAGGGCACACCCGCCGGCCCGCCCGGTTCCTCCGGAAGGACGAGCAGCCACGGCGTACCGGCTGCGGGATCGCCGCCGACGGTCGTACCGGCGGCGTGGTCAGCGGCCGGGGCATCGCCGTCGGCGGGGGCGGCGTCGGTCCGTTCTGGATCCGGTACCGGCTGGGACACGACGATTCTCCAAAGGCTGGCGGATGTGGACACTCTATGACCCTCGACCCACCCGTCGCCGGCCCGTCGCATGGCCGCGTGCACACACTGATCCCGATCGACCGAGTCGCCGACCAGAGGCCACCACTGGGAGTGTCAAGTTGACACTCCCGTTCCGCCCGCGCGCACGCCCCAGCAATACCGGCCGACCAACCAACCGCCGGCCCGAACCTCCAATGGTCGAGGCCGTAACGATCCCTTCACGGGCTACCTGAGCGGGTGGTTCCAGGGATCGACGCCGCACCGCTACACGGCACGCCACCGAACGCCCTGCCCGCCTGTCGATCTCGGCGGCCCTCGTTTCATTGATGCATTTACGTGCAGAGCCAGCACTTGACGGCAACCGTGACGGCAACCCGGGCAGAGCAGGACAGCCATCGGCACCCCGCCGTCACGCAACGCGATCGGCTTTACCCGAACACGAGAGCGAGTCAGCGACGCAATACCACCCGATCTTCTCACCCAAACCGGGCGCTATTCGCCACCCCCATCAGCAAAACGGTCACAACACCGTGAACGTTCGTGGTCACGGCACTAGCCCGCCAAACGATGCATGCCGATGTATGCATGTCGCTGACATGAACCGTGACAGCAACGCGGGCCAACAGCCACGCCCGCAGGCGCACAATCCCTTTGCCGCCGGGGGCAGAAAGGGGCTCAGAATTTGCTTATTTCCCGGCGGAACGATCCTCCAGTTCGCGATAAATCCCATTCAGGTCATCGTCGCCATAGATGAACGGGTGCAACTGACTTCTCAACGCCTCAAGCCTCAATTCCTCCGAGTCCAAAGAGACCCAAAAAGAAAGGAGATATTCGACAATTCCGCGCCGCTCAAGCCCTCGACCTTCAAAGTTGCGCCACTCGTTCCATGATTCGACTTCTTTCGCATCCCCATGTGCACGATGGAGGTCGATGACTGCGTCGACAACGCGGGCGTGCACCTCAGCCAAGTGCGAGCTACCACGGACCGCATCGTCTACGTCAGCAGCGAGGAATCGCACCTCCATCAGCGCTCGATTCAACGCTACGTAGCAACTCCAGGCGGTCACGAACTGTGAGCATGTTGTCCTCATCTGAAGGGATTATGCCCATGATAGATTATATCTTCCGGGTTGAACCTAAATGAGCCGACGTGCGCGGCCTCGTTAGCATGCGTGCCCTTTCTGTGACGTGATCTCAACAAGAATCCGGTAGGTATCGGTATTCGAAGTGGGTGAGGTGGAGGGCGGCGCGGACGATGTCGCCGAGGCTTCGTGGGCTGGTGGTGGTGTGGCGGAGCGTGCGCCAGCGGCCGGTGAGGATGGCGAAGCCGCGTTCTCCGAGGCACCGCATTGATCGAAGGGCGGCGTTGTGGGTGCGGTTGTCGACCGCGAGACGGTGGCCGTCGGCGGGTTGCTTGTACGGGGTGTGGATGCCCTGGCCAGCGCCTTCGTAGCCGGAGTCGGCCAGGGTCGGTAGATGCAGCGCCGAGGCGGACCGAACACGCGAGTGCACCAAGAACAGGTCAACCCTCTACCGCGACCTCGACGAGACCCTCCTGACCCTCGGCCGATCGCTACGAGGATGGGCGAACTACTTCCGCCACGGCTCCTCCAGCCGCTGCTTCCAGCAGATCGACTACCACGCCTGGAAACGCATCGGCGGCTGGATACGCCGCAAGCACCACCCCATCTCCTGGCGGGAGATCCGCCGCCGGTTCACCATCGACGGCCGGTACGCCCACAACGGGATCACCTTCCACGGCGCCGCCAACGTCAAGATCGACCGCTACCGCTACCGCGGCAGCAAGATCCCCAACCCATGGACCATCACGGACCCAATCACATCGTGAACAACGGGCAAGACACACGGAGAGCCGGATGCGCGGAGACGCGCACGTCCGCTTCGGGCGGGCGGCCAGCGGAAACGGACCACGAGCAATCGCGGCACCGCGTCGCTGGCCGACCCCACGACGGCCCGGCCGAAGCCGGGCCGCGCGCACCCGCGCAAGGCCTACGGCCCCGCGCGCACGCCCAAACGACAGCGGCCACCCATCCTGCGCCTGGACGATCCACCGGCCGAAGCCGTGACGATCCCTTTGCCGACCCACCCTGAGCAAGTTAGTTCCGGGGATCGACGCCGCGCCGCTACGCAGCACGCCACCGTTGATCTGATCTCACGTTCGATCCACCCCGACCATCCATCGACTTACCTAGATGCTATCCGCCCCTTGACGGCAACCGTGACGGCAACGTGAGACGACAGGCGCGCATTCAGACGGCCAGCAGTTACTGTATGTAGCTACTGACCCTGCGTCAGATGATCGTCGATTCCGTTCCCGGCCTCGCCGTATGACGGGCCTGAGCGGCTCTAATCAGCCGCCGAACGGCCATAGCAGAGAACCATTTCGTCACGCACCGGTCCGCTCTTAGGAATCCGATACCACCACCCTTCGCGATCTGGCTTCACTCTCCCATCAATCCGTTCTGCATAGCCCTCCGGGTCAGGCTCGGTAAAGTTCATGAACCATTGATCCAGCTCCGCGACAGCCCGTTCAGTTCGCGGCCTCATATCGAAGCTAAGAAGAGCCAATCCTTGCGCTACCAGGTCTCGAATGACGAGCGCAGCGACGTAGTCGTGGGCTCCCCAAATCGAGCGATCGTCCGAGGGCGCAAGTAAATCGGATTCAAGCTTCGATAGGTGCTCTCGCCACGCTCCTACCAGGTCAGCTAGACCAATATCCCTACCGGGTGAGGCAGACACAACGGTTTCATTGAGCCGTGCGATATCGGCCTCACTAAGGTGCTCGCGAAGCCACTTGGCTGCATCTTCGCCCATCAGATCACCTGCCCGGGAAGTATGCCGTACTCTTCCACGCCATGTCGTAGTTGATGATGACCCTAACGCCGTTGTGCTCGAATTTGGCAGCGTTCTGCTTATCAATTTGAACCGGGCCAGCGTTCCTCAGCGCATCTTCAATTTGGCTGCGCCCGGGTCGACCCATCGCCGGGTTTCCGCCGCCCGTATGACCATAAACGAATTCGGTCATCTCGTCTAGGGAATAGTCAGAGCCGTGGAAATCAGCATCGCCAGGGGTCTTCTTCCCGAAAGGCACCCCACAGAACGGTCCTGTGTTGTGCACCAGCACCGGCGTGTTGCCGGCTATCACATAGTACGTGTGGAAGCAGCAGCGATGTCACGCTAGGTAATACCGGGCCTCACCTGCACATTCACTTGCGGCTCAATCCGCCGAATGTCATCGGCGTCGATTGTGACAGCAGCCATGACAGCAACGCTCACGCACGCCCGGAACGTACGGCGACCTCGTTGACCAGATCATCACCGGCGGCGGGACGGCGAGCCGACCGGGAACCCGGCGCCCCCAGAGCACCGGGCGATGCCTCCACGCCAGGGGCACAACCGCGGCATCGAACGACCGCCCGGGCGGTGGCCCTGGACCCTGACCCGATTACCGCCGGACAAGGCCGCCGGACTCTGGCGGCCTACGAGTAGACGTCCTTGCGGTGCCCGACGTCGTGGATGGTCAACTCGTCGCCGTCGAGGCGGTTGAGGACACGGTAGTCACCGACACGTAGTCGACGCCCGGATCCGTCGCGCATCTCGGTCGAGTTCTGCGGGACCGGGTCGGAGACCAAGCCGAGGATCGCGCTCAGGACGGACAGGAAGACGTTGCGCGGCTGCTTGTGCAGCCAGACCAGCACATCCCGGTCGATCTGAACCTTTCACGCCGCCGCGCCGCCGGCCCGGTCGGCCAACAGCGCCTCCACCTCACGAGGATCTACCCCGAGCGACTCCAGAGCCGCCGACAGCGGCACGAACTGGCCCTCGGCACGGGAACGGGCGATCACCGCAGCGTCCCGACGGTCGCGGAACGCCTCGATCTCCTCCCACTCGTCGATGCCGACCAGGACGGCCACGGGCCGCTCGTACTTGGTGATGATGACCGGCTCACCGGTGCGCTCAACCCCGTCCAGCACCCGACCCGCGCCATCGCGGAACTCCCGCAGGGTTATCCTCGCCATACCCCGCACTGTACCATGCGGTACCAAACCGCCCAGGTAGGAACGTTGCAACTCCAAGACCCGATCAAGCGACCCCGCCACCAACGGAGCCACTGGGCCAAGAGTTGCTTTACCTAATCAAGAACGGCCCGGCCACGGCCGGGCACGCGCACGCGCTACAGCCGTTCCGGCCCCGCGCGCACGCCCACGCAACAGTGATGATCCCGGCCAACCGAGACGAAACCCCCGCCGCGCGACACCCGCTCTCGGTCCACCGGCCGTGACGATCGCTTCACAAGCAAGCACCGCGACACATCCGGCGATCGACGCCGCGACGCTACGCGCCGCGCCACCGAACAACCTCGGCCACTGTCGCGATCGGACGATTCAATCTATCCATTTGCATGTGTGCTCGATGTCTGACAGCAACCCACGCGAACAACCACGCACGCCAGCGCACAACGGAGTGGCACCAATACGAACAGTATTGGTGCCACTCCGTGTCAGAACGCCTATTGTGCCTCGCCTTGCGACCGCCTCCAAAACGTTGGTCTCCACCAATAGAGGACGCTTCGATCCTCTGGCCAGAGTTCCTCCTGCACTGAGGTTTCCTCGAAGGAGTCAACGGAAATGTCAATGGGACGGAATCCCGGATCTAGTGGCTCGTTCCGGCTTGGCGATCGGACCTTATCCGCAAAGCGCGTCTCACTGACGCCTAGGTTCCGATAGTTCTGCTGAGCCTCTATCAGGGGCGGCTTATTTGCACCACCCCGATAGAACGGCCAGCGCAGTTGCACCTGATCGTCCTCCCAGAAGCAGACAGGGCAGATCAGAAATGATCCTGGCCGGTCGTTGTGCACAAGATGACCACAGCACGGGCACGGCGATCGATATGATTGCTCCGTCATGGGATCAACACTCCAGGCTGGTTATTGAAGTGAGATAATGCGTTCTCCGGCATGTAATAGGTAACGATCCCCCTATCACTCGCGATTCCGAACTCCCCCGTCCCAGGATCGAGGAAATACCGCGTGTTTCCATCTTGCTTGATTTGCACACCAGGCCGACGACCGCCACACGTGCACATCAAATCCTCTGCCGCATAACGGTATTCGGCTTGGGTGGAGAATCCCATTTCATCACCATGCCGAGCAAAGTGATCGTCGAGGTTAGTTTGGCTCGTCCATTTGTGAACCCCGCACCCATTAGTAGTGTGCACCAGCACGGGCGTCGTGCCAGCCAGTACGTAGTACGTGTGGGATTTTCACCCCGTCACGCAGTGTGACTTACGTTCTCATGGAGTTTCACCTGGCCTTTCGCGTGTGGCACCAACCCGCCGCATCGAAATCTATCGGTGTTGACGGCGACGGTGACGGCAACCTGGGAGACGTCCGCGCCCTTCAGCGGCCCCGGTATCGATGGATGGCGGTTGTCGCCGACACCAACAACGACCTTATCGACGAAGTGATCAAATACCAGGCCGACCGAGGTAACTGCGCCCAGCAGCCCGAACACCTCCAACGGGCCAGCGCCGGCGACCAGCCCTCGCCGCCCGCCAAGCGTCCCCGCAGCAGCCGCGACCGCGCACCAAAGCAGTAAGCCAGCCGGACCAAGGCCCTCGGCCAAGATCCGACTGGCTCAAATCTGCTCTACAGGATCAAGTACGGCCCGGCGAAGCCGGGCCGCGCGCACGCGCTACGGCCTACGGCCCCGCACGCGCTACGGCATACCGAAGCCACCCAACCCACGGGAGTACAAGGCGGTCGACCGACCAAGGGCCGTGACGATCCCTTCACCACCATCTTCCGTGAGCAGCTCCGGGGGATCGACGCCGCACCGCTACGCGGCACGCCACCGAACGCTGCCCCCTGCCGCCACCGCCCAAGCGACCCATCGCTATGTCCAGATGAGTTCCACTCCTCTGACGGCAACGATGACGGCAACCCAAGCAGACGACGGCGGCTCTGCATACCCTTCGGTTACCAACCGTATTTGTTCTCCGAAGATCGATGAACCGGGTGGGCAACCTCCACGACGCCACCCGGTTCATCTGAGGCGAATCTCAACTACATGTCGACGGAACCATTCAGTCAACTACAAGTTCGTCGAGCCTCTCCACAGCAGCGGGCTCTTCTAAGTCATTCGCAAGCACCCTGAGGCGTTCATAAAATGATCGCGATATAGCAAGCGAATCCTCGAATAGCCAGGAGCAAATGGTATCGAACGCCAGCCCTATTTCCCCGACCTGCACCAACTCCCGCACATCGCTCCTGACGTCACTCGACGTGATAGGAGACTCGTCCAACAAGGCCAAAATGTCCGCTTGCGCCTGCCTGAAGTCCACGTCATCGCCCAATCGGGAAGCTCGTGATGATACGGTCCGTAGCGGGTTCGAAGATCACCCGCATATTCACCCGTCATAGACATCCTCGATCTTGACTCGCGACAGCTCTTCCTTCCTGGTATACAGCGATCCATGCGCGCCCTTCTGCCAAGTCCAAGTACTGGAAGGATTCGTAGCGACATCAGCGACGCCGTCCAGAATCTTGTCCGTATCCCAGGACTCCGGGAAAACAGTCTTGTTCGGCCGCCCCGGCCACTTATGTCCACCGCCAGTTCGATTGCCAGAAATGATGTGATATTGAGCATCGCCATCAATAAGATCCCGGCCAGGACCGCCGCAGTTGTGGACAAGCACCGGGGTTTTGCCGGCGAGCACATAGTACGTGTGGCATATTCACGGCCGACACGGAGAGTGACCGATCAGTGAAGGGCTCTCACCTGGTCTTTCGTGGCCGGCCGGATAGAGGTTCGGGGCGTCGGGCGGTGTTGACGGCAACCGTGACGGCAACGTGCACAGACCACCACACCCGAACGGATGCGCGCGCTACCCCGCGAGAGCTCGGCGGAGGTCCGTCATCAACAGCAGCAGGTGCATCGGATCCGTGGGACTCGGCTCGAACTTGGCCAGGCGCAGATAGAAGTCGCGGGCGGCGTCGGTCTCGCAGTGGATGAGCACCGCGCGGACACCGATGACCTCGGCTGCGGCGGCGATGCGCCGCAGCACATCAACCACCAGGGCACGTCCGAGTCCGGCGCCCTGGGCGCTGCGGTCGACGCCGAGGCGGGTCAGGATCACCACGGGCTGGTGGTAGCGGCCGGCACCCTGCCGCAGCCGTGGGGAGGCGTCAGCCGGGGCGACGCTGCCGGCAGCCAGGGCGTAATAGCCGATCACCCGGCGATCCGGGTGATCGGCGTCAGCGACGACGTACACCCGGGACAGCCCGGCCCGGTGCGCCTGCAGGGCGTGCTCGGCCAGCCAGACCGACTGAGCAGGCGAGCCGCAGTCGAAGCCGGTCACCACATGCATGGCCGACAACGGCTCGACCGACGAGAAACGCGAACTCACCGCTGCACCTCGCCCGCCGAGCGGTCCAGAACCGTCGGCCCAGCCACCAACTCGCGCAGACCGGCAACATCCTGGGCCGGGCGGTCCAGCGCCTCGTCGAACACCCGCCACGCGGCCTCGTCCAGCAGGAACGCTCGCCGATCGGCGAGCACGTCAGCCGCCGCGTCGGTGGCCGCCTTCAGTACGAACGTCGACACACTCGCACCGGCGGCCTGGCTGGCCGCCTCCAGCAACGCCTTCTGTTCGGCATCCACCCGTAGGTGTAGCCGCTCCGCCTTCGCACTCATCACCCGAGTGTACGCACAACGTACGCCACCACGAAGGCTGGACCCGAGGCTGCTCCAAATCTGCTCTACATAATCAAGAACGGCCCGGCTACGCCGGGCCGCGCACGCGCTACAGGCCTACGGCCCCGCGCGCACGCCCACCAACACCGAACCGCCCACCGGGTCCGACCGGCTGGGCGGGGATGCCACGACAATCCCTTCCCTGCCAGAGTTGGCCGTTGGTCGCGACGATTGGCGCCGCCACGCAATGAGGGACGTGCCACCGAACGGCCAGCGACGGTGTCCGGAAACCAACCCGCGCGGCAACCCATCGACATCGTCGAATTCCTGCTTGCGCTTGACGGCAACCATGACGGCAACCCGGGCGGACCGGGGCAACCGTCGGCACACTACCGTCACGCACGGTGATCGCCGACAGCAGGCCGCGGAGCACCATCGGCCAGAATCCAAATTGCCACCGGCTCCATAGAAGACTTCCTCTAGATCGGCATGCCGCCTATATCCGTGATATTTAGTCCGCAACAACACGCATGTAATCATCTCGGTTATCGACCGCATAGTACGCCTCGTAAAGCGAGTCGAACGATGCGGCCAATGAGCCTTCCAATGCGAATCCGACCGCCGCCGCCGCACGCGCTTTTACGAAGGCCCGACGATACTCCGCCTCAGTAGCATCTCCAGCTTCAATACGATCCTGAATATCCCAAGCGATCTCGTCCAATTCTTGTGTCAAGGCATCGATTTCGCTACGAAGATCCGGGGGGCTGAGCTTTCTCCGGCGGATCGCGTCGAGCGCCTCGGTGAGCTTGGGGGCAGCTACGTCTGCACGCTGCACTGCCAGCAGGCAGGCCCGTTCGACAATCCGATGCCGCGTTTCGTCAGTACTCCGCCTGAGCTTGTCGACAAGTTGTGGAGAAATCTGCATCAATCCAGGTTGAGTCATCTCTTCAGCGGACTTCCTGGTACCGCGCCAGCCTCATCAATAGCGACGGCGCATGCGGGGCAGATCGGCCTGCCAGCGCCGATCTTGCCGGGTGTGATTCCGTTCGCCTTCATGTAGTCAAGGATACTTGTCTCTGCGTGACCGGGACCGGTTGCGACCTCTTCGCCAGGCCGAATCATGTCGCGAACGCCGGGCCTGAGGTACCCATTGGCTTCGCTCGTACCAACGACCGTGCGCGTAGCTCCACTCGCATCCACGCCTTCACCGACGCCCATCGTTACCCTGCCTTGCGATCCAGCAGGAAGTGCATTCTGCCGCTCAGCGGCACGTTCGCCAACCCCACAGTTGTGGACGAGGACCGGGGTGTTGCCAGCCACCACATAGTACGTGTGGATGCCGTGGACTGTGAGGTTGTGGACTCGGACGTGCTGGATCCATCTCGTGATGGCAGTGACCTGTAGCCAGGTACCCGCGGACGTCTGCAGCCACTGACCGCGTTGCAGATCGGTGGCGTCCACCCACCTGTGCAGCTCTGGCACCCAGAAGGGGTGATGATCGGTTGCTACCAGCACACCGGTGCGGTCGCCATGAGCGCCATCCGCATCGACCGTGATCCGGACCAGGTTCTTGTCGCCCTCTCCCGAAATCAACCGGGTGACTGCCTTGGCCGCGGTCCTCCCGCTCGCCGGATCGGTCGCCACCACCAGATCACCGATCTTGATCTTCTCGATCGGCTTGCTGGAGCCATTGGCCAACAACACGGCAGCGCCAGGCACGAAGCTGTTGCATTCCTTGGCGCCAGCTTGGCCTCATCCAGCGCCCGACTCGCGCCACGCCACTCCCGCACCCCGTCGATCACTTCGGAGGCTAGACCCTTCAACCGTTTCGCCAGCCTATAGGCGACCTTGAAGCGAAAAGCGTATTTCGCCACGATCTTTCCGGCGAGTCCACCGACAAAGCTCAACAGCACGTTCAGCCCAGTCTCGACACCACGCGCCCAGGTTGCCAGTCGTGAAGCAGTCCAACGCGGACGTGAGTCCGATGACGTCCATTGCGATCTTCAGAATCGCCTTGCCAACCGAGACCATCCGCGCCTTGGCGTCGTCTTCTGGGCCGCCTGGGTGACCGCCCTGCCGTGCCGTGCCGTGCCGGGCACGGTCGCACCATTGTCGGTGCCGGGACGTCCATGCCTGGGTCAGCCAGCGCAGGTAGTCCCTCAGCCGTCCCACGGCCGCGCCAGCCGGCTCGCCGACTCCAGCAGCAGGGCGTGCACGAACGCCTGCGGCAGGTTCCCCCGCAACTGGCGCTGCCGTACGTCGAACTCCTCGCTGAACAGCCCCGGCGGACCGCAACCGGCCCGGTTGCGTTCGAACCAGTGCCCGGCCGACGGGTCGTCCTGCTGGTGGGTGGCCAGGGCCATCAGGAAGCCGCAGAGCAGGAACGCGCCCTCGGCGCAGCCCAGTTCCCGGCCGTCGAGGCGGTAGCGGTAGACGTAGCCGTCCTCGGACAGTTCCTGGCGTACCGCGGCCAGGGTCGCCCGGCTGCGCGGGTCGGACGGCGGCAGCGCGCCGCGGATGGTGGGCAGCAGCAGCGCGGCGTCCACCCGCGGGTCGTCGGGGGCACGCTGCCAGCGCCCGCTGGGGTGCAGGCAGTCCGCGTTGACGTCGGCCAGCAGCCGGTCGGCCAGCGACGCCCAGCGGCCGGCCACCGGCGCCGGCGCCTGCCCGGCGATGGCGCGCAGACCGGCCGCGCAGGTCAGTCGGGAGTGCGCCCAGCGGCGGGCGCCCAGTTCCCAGATCCCGGCGTCCGCGTCCCGGTGCCGCTGCTCGATCGCCCGCACGGCCTGCTCGACGGCCGGCCAGTGCGGGCCGTCCAGCCGTCCCCGCCGGCCCGCGGCGGCGAACAGCAGCAGGCACTCGCCGAGCGTGTCGAGCTGGAACTGACGGTTGACCCGGTTGCCCGCCCGGCCCGCTCCGCCGGGGTAGCCGGGCAGCGGCAGCGGCCGTTCGTCGGGCACCGACCGGCCGTCGACCGTGTACGCGGGGCGCAGGTCGGGACCGTCGGCGAGGATCCGCTCGGACACGAACCGCACGGCGTCGTCCAGCAGCGGGTGCCCGCCGTGCGCGGCCACCGCCTGCCCGGCGTAACACTGGTCCCGGATCCACGCGTACCGGTAGTCGTAGTTGCGGCCCTCGGCCGCGCGCTCCGGCAGCGAGGTGGTGGGCGCGGCCACCATGGCGCCGCTGGCGGCGGTCAGCCCGCGCATCACCGCGTACGCGTGGGCGGCGTCGCGCGGCGCGGCCGTGTCGGTGCAGTCCGGCACCTGCCGGGACCAGCCCAGTTCGGTCTCGCGCCAGCGCCGCCGCGCCGCCGCGCCGGGATCGGTCGGCTGCTCGGGCGCGGCGTCGGCGACTTCGAGCACCAGGTCCCACGACTCGCCCTCGCGCAGACTCAGCAGGGTCCGGAACACCCCGGCGTCCTCGCGGGCGCTCGCCGCGCCGGACCAGGACAGCCACAGGTCACCGGTACGGCAGGTCCAGACGCCACCTCGGCGGTGGATCTCCCGCGGCCGGTGCCGCCCGAAGCCCGCGGCCGGGTGCAGCAGTACGTCCAGTCGGGCCGTTCCACGGGCGGCGATGATCCGGCGCAGCAGCACCGCCCGGTGCGGGTCCGCCGGCAGCGCCAGCGCCTCCCGGCACTCGATGATCGCGCTGTCGGTGACCCAGCGGCTGCGCCAGATCAGGGTGCCCGGCTCGTAGTAGCCGCCCCAGACGTGGTGCTGTTCGACGGGTGTCACCGCGTAGCAGCCACCGCCGCCGAGCAGGGTGCTGAAGACGGCGTCGCTGGACCAGCCGGGCGCGCACAGCCACGCGATGTCTCCACGCGGGCCGACGAGGGCGCCCCGTTCGCCGTCGGCGATCAACGCGTACTCGCGCAGCACGTGCGGCTGGAACCCGGCCCGGTGCCCGGCCGGCGGCGCCGACCCGGTGCCGGAACCGGCGTCCGCGTCCGGGCCGGAACCGCCGTCCGTCCCAGGGTCGGCGTCCGTGCCGGGGCCGGGGCCCGGGTCGCCACTCTGCCTCACCCTCAGATGATCGCGACGCCTCCGGACCGGCGTGCCTGGTTGCGCCTTTTTGCCCCCGAAATAATCGCCTGATCGCGGCGACCGGTCGTGGCAGAGTGCGGGGACCCGACAAAGAGGTGGCGCGGATGGAGCACGTCGACCGACCGGCGACGCCCGGTCTGGACCCGGAGGCCGGCGCGGGGCTGCTGCACCGGCTCACCTCGTACGCGCCGGACCGGGACTGGGACGCACCCACCCCCGACCCGCGGGTCCGGCAGGACCTCACACCCAATGATCCGGACACCGTGCCGCCGGCCATGAAGGCGTACCCGGACGGGCTGCCCGTCCTGGACCTGCCGCGCGAACTGCCCGACCCGGGTCTGCCGGCCACCGCCGTCCTGGCCGGCGACGCCGCGCCGACCCGGCCGCTGGATGCCGCGCAGCTCGGCCGGATCCTCTTCCTCGGCGCCGGGGTGGTCCGCACCTCGCTACGCAACGGGCGGCGGATGCTGTTCCGCGCCGCCGGGTCCGCCGGCGCGCGGTTCCCGCTTGAGGTGTACGCCAGCACCCGCGGGATCGTCGGGGTGCCGGACGGCGTGCACTGGTACGACGGCGCCCGGCACGCGCTGGTCCGGGTCGGTCCCGCCGCGCTGGGCAGCACCAGCACGCTGGTGGTGACCGGGGTGCCGTGGCGCACGGGATGGCGGTACGCCGAACGCGGCTGGCGGCACCTGTACTGGGACGCGGGCACGCTGCTGTCCCAGCTGAGCGCGGCGGCCGCGAGCGCCGGGCTGTCCCCCGGCTGCGGTCGGTGTTCCCGGACGCCGCCGTGACCCGGCTGGTCGGCGCCGACGGGACCCACGAGTACCCGCTCGCGCTGCTGTCGCTCGGCGACGGTGAGCCGGCGATCGGGCCGGCCGGGCCGGCGGCCGGCGGCGAGCTGCCGGCCGTGGAGTTCCCGCTGTGCACCACCGCCCAGCGGGCCGGCGACCGGGACGCCCCGGGTACGCCCTGGTCGGCGGGCGATCCGTTGCCGTCCGCCCCGCCGTCCGAGACGCTCGATCAGGTGATCCGCCGCCGCGGCTCGCAGCGCCGGATGGACCGCACCGGCACGCTGCCGCGGAGCACCCTGGAGTGGTCGCTGCACGCGGCGCTGCGCGGGATCGACGTACCGCACTGGGTCGCCGTGCACGGCGTCGACGGCGTACCGCCCGGCGTCTACCGCTGGCCCGATCTGTCGCACCCGCTGCGCACCGGTGACCTGCGCGGCGAGCTGGAACGGATCTGCCTGGGCCAGTCGCTGGCCGCCGAGGCCGCGTACGTGGTGATCTCCGCGGTCCCGCGGGCCGGGCTGGACGACCGGGGCTACCGCACGGCCCAACTGGCGGCCGGGCTGGTCGAGGGACGGCTGCACCTGGCCGCGTACGCGCTCGGCGCCGCGGCCACCGGCATGACGTTCCTGGACTCCGAGGTGCCGGCGCTGGTGGGCCGGCCCGACGCGGTGGCGCTGCTGTTCACCTGCGTGGGCGTGCCCGAGTACATCGGCCGGCCGGGCGGCACGCCGGGCGCCCCGGTCGAGTTCCGGACCGTCGTCCCGCGACTGGTCGACGAGTAGCGGCGTACCGGTGCCGGGTCCGGCGGCCGGCGGCGTACGGGTCCGGCGGCGTACGGGTCCGGCGGCCGGCGGTGGCACCGGGCGGCCCGCGCGGGGCCGCCCGGTGCCCGACGGTCAGTTGGAGACCGTCGCCAGGTGGTTCTTGAAGCCCTGCCCGAAGGCGGTCGGGGTGCCGTCGTAGTCGGTGATCAACGACGGGCCGCTGGAGCAGTCCCAGTTGTTCCAGGTCCAGCCCAGGTAGCCGACGCCGTGCGTGTCCGCCCAGGCCATCACCTGATCGATGAAGCCGTGCGCGCAGTCGTTCTCGCCGATCTCGCTGATCGCCAGCGGCACCTGTGCGGCGACCGGCGCCCACTCCCGGTCCCAGCAGGCGGTGTCGATGCACGCGTTGAAGTTGTACACGTGCGCGAACGCCATCAGGTTGTTCTGCGGGTCGGTGGGCCGGTACTGCAGCCACTGGGCGATGTTGTTGGACCAGGCCAGACCGCCCACCATCACCACGTTGGTGGCCCCGGTGGCGCGTACCGCGTCCAGCAGCGTCTGGAAGCCGGCCACCTGGTAGCTGATGCCGGTGCAGGTGCCGCCGTCCCGGAAGCAGGTCCAGCCCGCGGTGGTGTCCCAGTTCGCGGCGGCGTCCGGGTACGGCTCGTTGAACAGGTCGAAGATGACCGCGTTGTTGCCCTTGAACGCGTTGGCCACCCCGGTCCAGAACTGCGGGGCGTACTGGGCGTCCGGCATCGGCTTCTGGCAGGTCGCCTTGACGTCGGAGCAGCCGGCCCCCTGCCCGCTGTACTGGCCGTAGTTCCAGTGCATCTCCAGGATCGGCGTGATGCCGTTCTGGATGAGCAGGTTGACGTAGTTCTTGACCTCGGTCTGGTACGCCGCCCCGGACGTGCCGCCGCTGGGCACGTCGGCGGTGCCGAGCCAGCACTCCTCGTTCAACGGCACCCGTACGGCCCGCACCTTCCAGGACCGCATGGCGGTGATGGACGCCTGGTCCATCGGACCGTTCCACATGCCGTAGCCCTGGATGCAGGTGAACTCACCGCCGGACCGGTTCACGCCCAGCAGCCGGTAGGTGGCCCCGCTCGCGGTCAGCAGCTTGTTGCCCGAGACGTGCAGCGCGGGCGCCGCCCCGGTCGGCGGTTCGGTCGTCGGCGGCGCGGTGGTCGGGGGTGCGGTGGTCGGGGGTGCGGTGGTCGGCGGCGCGGTGGTCGGCGGCGCCGTCGTCGGGGTGCCGTCGTCGGCGGTGTGGTGGTGGGCGGCGCGGTGCCGCCGTTGCACGCCGTGCCGTTCAGGGTGAAGTTGCCGGCCACCGGGTTGCTGCCCGACCAGGACCCGAGGAAGCCGATCGACGTCGACGCGCTCGTGCCCAGGCTGCCGTTCCAACTGAGACTGGTCGCCGTCACGTGCTGCCCGGACTGGCTCCATGTGGCGTTCCAGCCCTGGGTGACCTGCTGGCTGGTGGACGCGAAGTCGAAGCCCAGCGACCAGGTGCTGATCGGGTCGCCCAGGTTCGTGATCTTCACGTCGCCCTGGAACCCGCCCTGCCACTGGCTGGTGACGGTGTAGCTCACCTGACACCCGGCCGCGGCGAATGCCTGGGGTGACAGGGCCACCCCGGCACCGGTCAGCAGAACGCCGGCCGCCGCGATGGCGGTGATGCGTTTCATGGAGATCTCCTTGCCTTCTGTGGAGACGCCTCCGGGGCCGACCACCGGTCGTCGCGGCGGCCCTCGGAACGACGTTGCGCAGGATTGCTCTCCCGCGAGGCTGCCCTGGCCTCAACGTCCGGCTCGTGAGATCCCAAAAAGTATCCATGTATCCCGGTCAATCCGCAACCGGACCGCCGCGCGGCGGGGCGACGGGCGGCTCAGGCGCTTGAGCGCAGGACGAGGTGGGACGGGAAGATCACCTCCGGCGGCGCCGGCCGCTGGCCCAGCGCCGCGTACGCCGCCGCCGTGGCGATCTCCGACACCGGATGGTCGGCCGTGGTGAGCGCCGGTGCGGACAGCGCGGCGAACGGGACGTCGTCGAACCCGGTCACCCCGATGTCGTCCGGCACCCGGACGCCCAGTCCACGCAGCCCGTCGATCACCCCGAGCGCGGTGGCGTCGCTGGCCCCCACCACGGCGTCGGTGTCCGGCCAGCGGCGCAGCACCTCGCGGGCGGCCGAACGGCCGCGCTTCGCGCTGAAGTCCCCGACGATCAGCCGCACCGGCAGGCCGGACTCGCGCATCAGCCCCGCGTACGCCCGCACCGGGCGCGCGGCGCAGGGCAGCCAGGCCGGACCGGTCACCATCGCGATCCGGCGCCGGCCGGAGGCGTACAGATGCCGGACCAGGGCGGCGGTCCCGGCCGCGTTGTCCACCACGAAGGACGGCAGCCGGGGCGCGCCGATCCCGATCGACACGGCCCGGCCGGGCACCGCGGCGGCCAGCCGGTCCAGCAGCGGAGCGGTCGGGTTGAGCAGGATGAGCCCGCCGAGTCCGGGGTCCTCGGCGAGCCGGTCGAGCACCGGGCTGGGGTGCAGCGGCAGCCATTCGAGGGCCACCCCGATCTGCTGCGCCGCGCAGACCCGGGCCACCGCGGCCACCGCCTGATCCAGGTACGGATCGTCGAGGACCTCCGGCCCCGGGCCGACCATCGCCACCACCAGGCGCACCCCGGCGCGCCGGGCCAACGCCCGGGCCGCCTGGTTGGGCACGTACCCCAGTTGGTTGACGGCCGCGACCACCTGGTCCCGGGCCACCGGCGAGGCGCTGCCGCCGGCGATCACCCGGGAGGCCGTGGATCGGGACACCCCGGCGAGTTGGGCCACATCGTCCAGGGTGGCCACGCGTCTCACTGTTCCCATGTCGGCTCTCCCCTCAAGCCATCCCGGCGCACCGGCCGGTGACAGCATGATGCTCCTCCCGGCCAACCCGTGTCGCCCACCTGACGGTGGATGGCCGCTGGAGCGGTGTGGGGAGTTTGGCGGGCCGTGGCCTCCGAGGTGTCCCCCGCGTGATCAGCCACGACCCGCCGTCGCCGTACTAACCGGTCGTGCAGACCGTGCCGTTCAGCCGGAACACGGTGGGCAGCACGTTCGGCCCGCTGTACTCGCCGACGAAGCCGGCGCTGGTGCTGCCGCCGTTGGCGGCCAGCCGCCCGTTGTCCACCGTGCTGGTGACCTTCACGGCGGTGCCGACCTGCTCGAAGGTGCCGGACCAGCCGCTGCTCACCCGCTGCCAGCCGGTCGGCCAGTCGAACGTCAGGGTCCAGCCGTCGATCGGCTTCGTCCCGTTGTTGACGATGTCGATGGCGCCGATGTAGCCGTTGCCCCAGTCGTTGGTGTCGGCGAACCGCACCGTGCAGGTGCTCTCCGCCGGGCTGCCGGTGGTGAAGGTGACCGGCGGCGAGGACCAGGACACCCGGCCGGCGGCGTCCCTGGCCAGCAGGTTGACCGTGTACCGGGTGCCCGGGTTGAGGTTGTGGACCGTGAACGAGGTCCCCGTCGTCTCCCCCACCTGCTCGCTGACCGCCCCGTTCTGCCGGTACACCTCGATCTTCGGCGCGGTGCCGCCGGAGGGCGGCGGCAGCGGCCACTCGATCGTCGCGGTCCGGTCGGTGACGCCCACGGCCCGCGGCTGGCCCGGCGCCGCCGGGCGGGCCGCGCCCGGGTCGGCCGGGTGCAGCACCAGCGTGGTCAGCGAGTACGGCGGCAGGACCTGGCTGGTGGCGTCGCCGGTGCTGCTCTGCGCGATCGAGGTGGCGCCGTTGGCGTACGTGTGGACCGTCGGCGCCCCGGCCGCCGGGGTGAAGCCGGCGTAGTCGATCGACACCGGGTACGCGTTGTCCGGGTCCTTGTTCAGCAGCAGCACCGCGACGTCGCCGTTGCCGCGCCGCACGGCGTGCGCGGCGACCAGCGGCTGATCGGTGCCGGCGCGGATGAACTGGTCACCGGCCTTGGCGAAGGTGTTCATCATGGACAGCCCGTGGTACGGCGCGAACGGGGTGTTCAGCGGCGGCTCGCAGACCGACCCGTCGGCGGTGCAGCCACCGCTGGACAGCATGCCGAAGTCGCCGTAGTCGGTCTGGCCGGCCACCGTGGAGACGGTGCCGATCCCGTTGTGCACGTTCCACCACTGCACCGTGAACACCCCGCGTTCCAGCAGCCCGCTGTACGCGTCGGCCAGGAACAACGCCCCCGGCTGGGTGTTCTGGCCGGTCCCGACGTTCATCTCGGTGAAGCTGATGCCGATCCGCTCGGGGTTCGCGCCGGCGTACCGGGTGATCTGCTGCCGGAGCAGCCACATCGCGTCGTCGATGTGGCTGGTCCGGGCCAGCGACTCGGCGGCGCCGCCGCCGGGGTACCAGTGCACGTCCACGAAGTCGATCTTCGGCCCGGCGATGGAGAGCACGGTCTGGTTCCACGGCCCCGGGTCGGCGTCGGCCTTGAGCCCGTCCGGCCAGTTCGCCGGCATCGTCAGCACCGCGCCGACCTTGATGCCCGGGTCGACCGCCTTCATCGCGTCGGCGTACTCGACGACCAGGTTCGCGTACCCGGTGGCGCTCTTGTCGGCGTGGTCGTCGGCCTCCCAGGCCGATCCGTACAGGCCGTTGCCGTAGTTCTCGTTGCCGATCGTCCAGTACTTCGCGCCGTACCCCTTGGTGACGTTGGCGTAGCGCACCCAGCCGGCGGCTTCGGCCGGCGTGCCGGTGCCGTAGTTCGCGATGATCATCGGTTCCGCGCCGACCCGCTGGGCCGCGGCCATGAAGGTGTCGAAGTCGGTGTCGGGCGCCACGTAGCCGCCGGGTGCGGTGTGGGTCTCCCAGTGGTAGATGTCCGCGTACGATCCGCCGGGGTAGCGCAGCATCCGGACGCCGGCCGCGCGCAGCAGGTCCGACGTACCGGTGGTGCCGAGGTTCGAGTCCCAGATCGCGTGGTTGACGCCGAGCGCCGTGCCGGGCACGGTCGCCAGGCCGGCGCGGGCGTTCACCGTCACGGTGACCGGATCGGCGTCCGCGGCCGACACCGGGTTGGCGACGGACAGACAGCCCAGGGGCAGGGACAGCGCGGCGGCCAGGGCCGTGGCTATTCTTTTCATGCCGGAATCCTTCGGAGCGTTGACGCACAGGCGACTATCCGACGAGGCTGCCCAGGCCCCGGAATCCGGCTCGAAAGATCGCCAAAAGTATCCATGTCCATCGTTCGATACGCAAGCAGGGATCGGACGGCGGCCGGACCGCTCAGCCCAGGGCCTCCACCACCTGCCACACCGCGGTCGACGGATTGGCCACCGGTGGCTCGCCCAACAGCTTCGCCCGCCGCACCGCGTCGTCGACGCTGTCCCGGAACTCGTCGAAGTCCAATGCGGTCTTGTCCCACCTCCGGACGTGTCGGGCCAGTTTCGCCGACGCCTTGGCGGCGTTCGGCACGAATCCGGAACAGTCCGCGTGATGCAGCAACAGCCAGATCTCGAAACAGGGGTTCGACCAGACGAGTCGGACCTGGGTTGCCGATGCCTCCGCGTCGGCCTCCCGGGTCCGGTACTGGTCGACATCGCAGACGGCCCACGCCTCGTCCACGTCGTCGGTGTCCCGCCGACGGGCCGCCCCCCGCACGACCTCCAACGGCGATCCGCGCTCGACAGCCACCATGACACGGTGGGTGGCGCGATCGTGCTTGAGGCCGGTGAAGTAGGCCCGTTCCGTCGATTCGCCGTTCGTGACGATCAGGACGGTACGCCGCTGCTCCCGCACGGCCGGCCGGCGCCGCAGATCGGTCACCCGACGCGCCCCGACCCGGCCACGCTCTCTCGGCGCCGGCACCTGGAAACCCCGCTGGTCCTCAGCCCTCCGTCGGCTGGCCATCCGCCGCCCCACCCGTCGTCAGGGCCCGTTCGAACAGCTGCCCGGACAGGTCCGGGACACCTCCGTAGTTGCCGTTGAGATACCGCCGTTGCCGGTTCTCACCCTCCTTGCGGGGCTTGAAATCGGTCAACGGATACAACGACGACGCACCGTCGAGGTCCTTCTGCGTGAACCAGATCTCGTCCCGCCCGAGTACCTCCTCGGTGTCGAACGTGCCGAGCAACGCCGCGTCGTGGCTGGTGAAGATGAGCTGACTGTGCAGTGGGTTCGTCGTCGGAGCCCGGAACAGTCCAATCAGCTTCGCGGTCAGCATGGGATGCAGGCTCGCGTCGATCTCGTCCACCGCCATCACCCCACCACCTCGCAGCACCGCCGCCGCGTCCATTCCCAACGCAAGGAGCTGTTGAGTCCCGGTCGACTCGTCGTGCAGTTCGAACACCACGTCGCCCGCAGAACCACGATGGGCAAGCTGGAGCCGCAGATTGTCGGTCGCCCGCCGGTTCAACGAATCGCGCGTGCTGCGACTCCGGGGACTGCGCCGCATGCCGCCGGCCGTCGCGAGGTCGTCAACCGTCGACCCGTCGAAGAGGGCCGGCGCGGGGTCGTCCTTCGTCACCGATATGTCGACGATCCCCACGTCCGCCGAGCGGAGCAGTTCGACGATCACCCGACGTGCGTCGGGGTCCGTCACCCAGTCCAGGTCGGGTCGCAGCTGCCAGCCCATGCCCGGTCGGATCTTCTGTCGTACCCCCAGAAACCACCGGTACGTGTCATGCAGCGGCTGCGGCTCGTCCGGATCGGACGACTTCTGGTGCGCTTCGAATCGCGCGACGGTGCTCAGGAAGAGTGCGGCCGGGGCGGTGATGTCGGCGATGCGTTCGAGTTCACCCCGCCGACCCGAGCCTTCCCCCCAGGTGAACCTGTCCTCGTCCCGGTCGAACACGGTCCGCCGACGGTTGTGGGGGTACTGGTACAGCCACTCTTCGAGGATCCGGTCGTCATCGAGGGCGAAGCCGTAGGTGTGCCGGACCCCGCCGAGCAGCAGGTCGACCACGTAGCGCGAGGGTGTCTCCAGGGTGTCCTCGGACAGCCGGAAGGGGTGCCGCGACAGACCCAGCCCCGGTTCCACCTCCCGGTCCGAGCGCAGCGCCATCCGGCGCATGAACGCCAGTGCGTCCAGGCAGTTCGACTTGCCCGATGCGTTCGCTCCAAAAATGCCCACCACCCGGACCGCCGCATCCTGCCCGGCCGCACGGTCGGTCCTCGGGTAGGCCGGGGTCAGATTGAGCTGCTGCTCGTCGCGAAAAGATCGATGGTTGGCAAAACTGAAGCTGAGCATCATGGGCTTGCTGCCCCCGGAGATCTGGCGCCTTGACGGTCGTATCCGCGAGTAAATCACAGAAGACGCCGTCTGAGGTCGAGCTTGGCTCCGGCCGGCGCCGCGGGGTCAGCCCGTCGAGCAGGGGATGCCGTTCAGGGCGAAGCCGCCGGGCGCTGCGGTCGACCCGGTGGTCGTCGCCTGGAATCCCCAGCTCGCGCTGCCCAGATGCGCGTTCCAGCCGACGTCCCGGGCGGTGGCCTGGGTGCCGCTCTGGGTCACGGTGGCGTTCCAGGCGCCGGTGATCTGCTGACCTGCCGGCAGGGTGAAGGTGAGTGTCCAGCCGTCCACGCCTCCCCCGCCCACCGAGATCCCGACGTCGCCGATGAAGCCGCCGGTCCACTGGCTGGTCACCCGGTACGTCACCGCGCAGCTCGGCCCCGCCGGCGGCGTACCGGTGGGGGTGGGGTCGGCGACGCCGTGGGCGACGCGGTGGGGGTCGGCGACGCGGTGGGGGTCGGCGTCGGCGTCGGCGAGGCCGGGCCGGTCGGAGTCGGAGTCGGGGACGGGGAGGCCGTGTCGTACGTCAGCCCGTACCCGTACGGGAACAGCCCGGTCTTGCCGTCGCCGTCGTTGATCGGCTCCTGGCCGGCGCTCGCCGGCCAGGTGACCGGCAGCTTGCCGGTGGGCCGGTAGTCCCCGAACAGCACGTCGGCCACGCCCGCGCCCTCGCTGCCGGGCAGCCAGGCGGCGACCAGCGCCCGCCAGTCGGGCAGTTGCGCCGCGATGTCCAGCGGCCGGCCGGAGACCAGCACCGTGACGACCGGTACGCCGGCGGCGCGCAGCCGTTGCAGCATGGCCAGGTCGGTGTTGTCCAGGCCCAGCGAGCCGGGACGGTCGCCCTGGCCCTCGGCGTACGGGGTCTCGCCGATCACCGCGATCGCCGCCCGGTAGGACCCGTCGATTCCCGAGCCGTCCCGGCTGTACGTCACGGTCGTCCCACCGCCGGCGGCGGCGCGGATGCCGCCGAGGATCGTGGTACCCGGCACGATGTTGCCGGAGGCGCCCTGCCAGGAGATCGTCCAGCCGCCGCTGGCGTTGCCGATGTCGTCGGCGCTCTTGCCGGCGACGAAGATCTTGCCGCCGGTACGGTCCAGCGGCAGGATGCCGCCGTCGTTCTTGAGCAGGACCTGCGATTCGCGGACGGCCTGTCGGGCGAGGTCGCGGTGGGCCTGGCCGCCGATGCCGGCGGCGTACGAGCGGTCGGCGTACGGGTGCTCGAAGAGGCCCAGTTCGAACTTCTTGGTGAGGATCCGGCTGACCGCGTCGTCGATCCGGGACATCGGCACCGCGCCGGACTGCGCGGCGGCCTTGAGGTATCCGATGAACGTCCGGTAGTCGTTCGGCACCATGATCATGTCGAGGCCCGCGTTGATCGCGGTGGCGACCTCCTGCTGGGTGAATCCCGGCGCGCCGTCGAGTTGGTCGATGGCCGCCCAGTCGGAGACCACGAAGCCGGTGAAGCCCAGTTCGCCCTTGAGAACGTCGGTGATCAGGTACCGGTTGCCGTGCATCCGGACGCCGTTCCAACTGCTGTAGGAGACCATCACCGAGCCGACGCCGCGGTCCACGGCGGCCCGGAACGGCGCCAGGTGGATCGCCCGCAGTTCCTGCTCGCTGAGCTGCGTGTCGCCCTGGTCCTGGCCGCCGGCGGTGCCGCCGTCCCCCACGTAGTGCTTGGCGGTGGCCAGGATGGAGGCGGGCGAGTCGAGCGTCGGGCCCTGGAGCCCGGTGACCACGGTGGTCATCGTGGAGACGAGGTCCGGGTTCTCGCCGAACGACTCGTAGGTGCGCCCCCAGCGGTCGTTGCGGGCCACGCAGAGGCACGGCGCGAAGGTCCAGTCCAGACCGGCGCCGGTCACCTCCTCGGCGGTGGCGCGGCCGATCCGCTGCACCAGGTCCGGGTCGCGGGTGGCGCCCAGGCCGATGTTGTGCGGAAAGATGGTCGAGCCGTACACGTTGTTGTTGCCGTGCACGGCGTCCAGGCCGTAGATCATCGGCACGCCGAGCGGCGCCGCGAGGGCGGCGCGCTGGAAGGTGTCGTACATGTCCGCCCAGCCGGCCGGGGTGTTCGACGACGGCGCGGAGCCGCCGCCGGACAGGATCGACCCGATCCGGTACGTCGTGACGTCCGAGACGCCGACGGCGGCGCGTTCGGCCTGGGTCATCTGCCCGACCTTGTCGTCGAGGCTCATCCGGGCGAGCAGGTCGGCGACCCGTTGCGGGACGCCGAGCGCCGGGTCCTGATACGGGTACGCGTACGCGGCGACCGGGATCGGCGCGGGGGTCGCCACGGCCGGGGCGGTGGCGCTGGCGCCGGCCGTGGTGGCGACCAACAGGACGACGGGTGTCGCCGCGAGCGCGGTGAGCCGGCGGAACCGGCGGGGACGGTGCTGGCCCGGACCGTTCATCAATTCTCCTTCGTCGATATATAGACCATAGGAGCCGGCGGCCGTCGGGGCCACCCCGGGCGAGATTCCGCTACCATAGACGACCCTGGATATGTTGGGAGACCGATCTGATGACCAGTCGTCTACGCTCCGCCCTGCTCGCCGTGGGCATGTCGGTGACCGCCGCGCTCACCCCGGCCGGCGTCGCGCACGCCGACCGCGCGTCCACCGCGGGCGCCATCGGCAGTTGCCCCTCCGGCTACCTGTGCCTCTACACCGGCACCGACTTCGCCGGGGATCAGTTCACCGTCACCTCGCTCGTCCCGAACGGCACCTGCGTCAGCCTGGTGGACCACGGCTGGGGCGACCGGGCGCACTCGGCGGTCAACACGCACAACAGCGGTGCGGCCATGTTCATGAACGACGGCTGCCTCGGCGGCCCGTACCAGGTGCCGGCCAACTCCAGCCTGGCCAGCTTCGGCGGCTTCACCCCACGCAGCGTCTGGGTCCCCCGGGCCTGGTGACCGGCCCGCCGGCGGGCACCGCACGGGACGGAATTCGCTGGCGACGCCTGCGATGATCATCGTGTGTTGCTGACCATCTCCACCACCCGCGTGCCCGCCACCGACCTGGGCTTCCTGCTGGTCAAGCATCCCGACCGGGTGCAGTCGTTCACCACCACGGGCGGCACGGCGTACGTCTGGTATCCGGAGGCGACCCCGCAGCGGTGCACGGCCGCGCTGCTGCTGGATGTCGACCCGGTCGGGTTGGCGCGGCCGGCGAAGGGGCAGCGGTCGCCCGACGGCTTCTCGCTCGGGCGCTACGTCAACGACCGGCCGTACGCGGCGTCGAGCCTGCTCACGGTGGCGCTGGGCAGGGTGTTCCGGTCCGCGCTGAACGGCACCAGCCGGGACCGGCCGGAGCTGGTCGGCACCGCGCTGCCGCTGGAGATCCAGGTGGCCGCCCTGCCGTGCCGCGGCGGCCCGGAGGTCGCCCGGCAACTCTTCGCGCCGCTGGGCTGGACCGTGACGGCGACGCCGGTCCCGCTGGACCCGGAGTTTCCCGGCTGGGGCGACTCCCCGTACGTGCAGTTGACGCTGGTCGGCACCCGCACCCTGGCCGACGCGCTCAACCACCTGTACGTGCTGCTGCCCGTCCTCGACGACGCCAAGCACTACTGGGTCTCCGCGGACGAGGTGGACAAGCTGCTGCGGGCCGGCGCCGGCTGGCTCGAACGGCATCCCGCGAAGGCGCTGATCGCCCGCCGCTACCTGGCCAACCGGCGGTCGCTGATGATGACCGCGCTGGAACGACTCCAGGCCGCCGGCGACGAACCGGCGGCCATGATCGATGCGGCCGCCACCGACGGGACGGCCACCGGGACGGCCACCGACGACACGGCCGACGACGAGGCGGCGGCCGACGAGACGGCGGCCGACGACGGAGCCGCAGCGACGACGGCCGGCGGCGCGGCGGAGGCGAGCGGCGGCGGGACGGCGACCGGCGAGACCGGGCGCGGTGCGGCGCTGGTACGGCTGCGCCGCGACGCGGTGCTGGCCGTGCTCGCCGAATCGGGCGCGCGCCGGGTCCTCGACCTGGGCTGCGGGCCGGGCGGCCTGCTGCCGGAGCTGCTGGCCGACCGGCAGTACACCGAGATCGTGGGCGCCGACGTGTCCAGCGTCAGCCTCCGGATCGCCGAGCGGCGGCTGCGGCTCGACCGGCTTCCGGAACGCCAGCGCGACCGGATCAGGTTGATCCAGACCGCGCTGACCTATCGCGACGATCGGCTCCGGGGCTACGACGCGGCGATCCTGATGGAGGTCATCGAGCACGTCGACGAGGCACGCCTGCCCGCCCTGGAAGGGCCGTGTTCGGGCACGCCGGCCCGACCGCGGTGATCGTCACGACCCCCAACGTCGAGTACAACGTCCGGTACCCGGGGCTGGGCCACGCGCGGCTGCGCCACGACGACCACCGGTTCGAGTGGACCCGGCCGCAGTTCGCCCGGTGGGCGCGCCGGGTCGCCGGGGCGTACGGCTACGAGGTCGACCTGCGTCCGGTCGGCGACCTCGACGCCGAGGTCGGCTCCCCCACCCAGCTCGCGTTCTTCCGGAGGACCACGCCGTGAACCTCGACATCCCCGAACTGTCCCTCGTCGCGCTGGTCGGCATCTCCGGTTCCGGCAAGTCGACGTTCGCCCGTCGGCACTTCCGGCCCACCGAGGTGCTCTCCTCGGACGCGTTCCGCGCGATGGTCGCCGACGACGAGGCCGACCAGTCGGCGTCGGCGGACGCCTTCGACGCGCTGCACCACGTCGCCGGCATCCGGCTACGCGCCGGCCGCCGGGTGGTGGTGGACGCCACCAACGTGCAGCAGCACGCCCGCGCCGACCTCGTCCGGCTGGCCCGCGCACACGACGTACTGCCCGTCGCCGTCGTCCTGGACACGCCCGAGCCGGTGGCCTGGGCACGCACCCTGGCCCGGACGGACCGGGACTTCGGCCGGCAGGTGCTGCACCGCCAGCAGCAGAGCCTGCGCCGCTGCCTGCGCGGCCTGGGCCGGGAGGGCTTCCGGAAGGTGTACGTCGTCACCGACCCCGACGACGTGACGATCACCTACGAGCGGGCCTGGAACGACCGGCGGGAACTGACCGGGCCGTTCGACGTCATCGGCGACGTGCACGGCTGCCGCGCCGAACTGGAATCGCTGCTCACGACGCTCGGCTGGACGATCGTCCGCGACGAGGCGGGCCGGCCGGTCGACGCGCGCCACCCGGAGGGTCGCCAGGCGGTCTTCGTCGGCGACCTGGTCGATCGCGGCCCGGCCTCCCCCGGCGTGCTGCGCCTGGTGATGGGCATGACCGCCGCCGGGACGGCGCTCTGCGTGCCCGGCAACCACGAGCAGAAGCTGCTGCACAAGCTGCGCGGCCGGAAGGTCGACGTCCGGTACGGCCTGGCCGAGACCCTCGCGCAACTGGCGGAGGAACCGCCGGACTTCGTCGCCGCGGTGGCGGACTGGATCGACGGCCTGGTCAGCCACCTGCGGCTGGACGGCGGTCGGCTCGTCGTGGCGCACGCGGGGCTCAAGGAGGAGTACCACGGCCGCGCCTCCGGACGGGTCCGGGCCTTCTGCCTGTACGGGGAGACCACCGGCGAGACGGACGAGTACGGCCTGCCGGTGCGCTACCCGTGGGCCAACGACTACCGGGGCGCGGCCACGGTCGTCTACGGACACGTCCCGACACCGGCACCGGAGTGGGTCAACAACACGATCTGCGTGGACACCGGCTGCGTGTTCGGCGGACGGCTGACGGCGCTGCGCTACCCGGAACGGACGCTGGTCTCGGTGCCGGCGCAGCGCACCTACTACGAGCCGGTCAAGCCGCTGGTCCCGGTCGCGCCGGCGCGCGACGGCGCGACCCTCGACCTGGCCGACGTGGCCGGGCGACGGCACCTGCGCACCGCGTACGGCGCGGTCACGGTCGAGGCCGAGAACACCGCCGCCGCGTTGGAGGTGATGAGCCGGTACGCGGTCGACCCGCGCTACCTGCTGTGGCTGCCGCCGACGATGTCCCCGCCCTCCACGTCCACCCTGGACGGGCATCTCGAACACCCGGCCGAGGCGTTCGCCGACTACCGGGCCGCCGGGGTCGAGCGGGTGGTGTGCGAGGAGAAGCACATGGGGTCCCGGGCCGTGGTGCTTGTCTGCCGGGACGCGGCGCACGCGGCGGCCCGGTTCGGGGTACGCGACGGCTCGTCCGGCGCGGTTCACACCCGTACCGGCCGGCCGTTCTTCGCCGACCCGGAACTGACCGAGCGGCTGCTCGCGCGGGTCCGGTCCGCGGCGCAGCCGCTGTTCGCGGAGCTGGACACCGGGTGGCTGCTGCTGGACTGCGAACTGCTGCCCTGGTCGGCAAAGGCTGACCAGCTCATCAGGAGCCAGTACGCGGCGGTCGGCGCCGCGGCCCGGGCCGCGCTGCCCGCGGCGCTGCGGGCGCTCGACGCGGGTGCGGGTCGCGGGTTGGACCTCACCGACCTGCGCGCCCACACGGCCAGCCGCATCCACGACGCCGAGGCGTTCACCCGGGCGTACCGGCACTACTGCTGGCCCGTCGACGGGCTGGACGGCATCCAGCTCGCCCCGTTCCTGGTCCTGGCCTCGGAGGGCGCCAGCCACGCCGGCCGCGACCACGGCTGGCAACTGGCGGTCTGCGACCGGCTGGTCGCCGCTGACCCCGACCTGCTGCGGGCCACCGACCGGCGGGTCGTCGACCTGGCCGACCCGGCGGCGGAGCGGGACGCGACGAACTGGTGGCGGGAGCTGACCGACGCCGGTGGGGAGGGAATGGTCGTCAAGCCTTACCCGGGGCTGCTGCACCGGGTGCGGGGGCGGCTGGTCCAGCCCGGGATCAAGTGCCGGGGACGGGAGTACCTGCGCCTCATCTACGGCCCCGACTACACGCAGCCGCGGCACCTGGAACGCCTCCGGGACCGGGGATTGAACCGCAAGCGGGGCCTCGCGGTCCGCGAGCACGGGCTGGGACTGGCCGCGCTGGACGCGGTGGCGGCCGGCGAGCCGCTGTGGCGGGTGCACGAGCTGGTCTTCGCGATCCTGGCGCTGGAGTCCGAACCCACCGACCCCCGGCTGTGAGGTGCGACGGCCCCGTCCCGGGTGGGACGGGGCCGCGGCCCGAGCCGAGGTACCGGCTTCGGTGGGTCCGGTTCCGGAGGGCTCGTACCGACGCCGCTGTGCCGGACCGTGGGCCACGGTCCGGCACAGCGGCGGTAGGTGGGTCAGATCAGCCAGCGGTGCCGCTGGACGAAGGGCAGGCGTGCCCAGATCCGGCCCAGCCCCCAGGTGTGTCCGGCGTACGCGGCGGCGAGCGCGACCATGATCACGGCGTAGACCAGGTGGTAGTCGACGATCGGGTTGGTCGAACCGCTCGGGTCGCCGGCGGCGGTGAACCGGGCCAGCGGGAACTCGGCCAGCCACATCATCGCCATCATCAGGGTGCCGGAGGCCGCGGCGATCCGCAGGCCGACCCCGGCGATCAGCGCCAGGCCGATGGCGGCCATGCCGAGCATGAACATCGAGTCGGCCCACCAGGTCCCGGCGATGGAGTGGGCGATCGACTGGAACGGCCCGACCTCGACCGAGGAGAGGAAGCCCTTGGTCGGCGATCCGCCGTTGACCCAGGCCCGGGCGGCCGGGGTGGCGTAGCCGAGGCCGAAGGTCTTGTCGAGGAAGGCCCACAGGAAGACGAGCCCGGTGGCGACCCGCAGCACGGCCAGTGCACGGGCGGCGGTGGTGGTCAGCATCGAGCCGGGGAGTTCGGCGTGCTCAAGCGGCCGGTCGATCGATCGGTGGGTGTCCTGCTGGATGGTCATCGTTGCCTCCGAAGTCCGTTTCTTGCCTCTTCACCATCCCCCTTCGGCGCGTCGCGCGGATGGGCCGGAACGCCCGTCACGGTCGGGACCAAGGTCCCGGTCGGTGCTGGCGACGGCCTCCCGCAGCACCCACCGGCGCACCTGTCGACGGCCGCGCAGCCGGACCACCATGACCTCCGGGTCGCGTTGGCGGAGCAGCCGGCCCACCCGGTCGGCCGGGCCGCCCTGCGTCCGCCATGCCCACCGGATCACATGTTCCGGGTCGGTCAGCACGGTCCGCAGCGGCGGCTCGACGTTGCCGTTCCACAGGATCTCCCGCCGCCACCTGCGGGCCACGGTGCGCGCGATGACCTGCCGCATCACCAGGTGCCGGGGGTGGTCGAGCCACACCACCAGATCGGCTCTGCCGGACAGGATGTCGCCCAGCTTGGCCGTGAACTGCCACTCGGTCACCCAGCGCGGCTGGGCGGCGAACAGCCGCACATCGTCCATGAAGGCGGGGCGGGGTGTCCAGTTCTCGCCGTGGTGCAAGGCGTCCAGTTCCACCCGCGGGAGTTGCCAGGCCATGCCGATCACCGCGGCCAGGCTCGTCTTTCCGGCGCCGGAGGTGCCGGCGACCAGGACTCGACCCGGCCGCCACAGGAGCGGATCGCGCCAGCTCAGAAGTGGCATGGATGGGCGGACCGGCCGGGCTACGCGACGAAGATGCAGAACGGGTGACCGGCCAGGTCCGCGAACACGTACAGCGGTTCGTCGGGATCCTCGGTGCGGTCGAGCAGCAGACGCGCGCCCAGCGACTCCGCCCGTTCGCGTTGCCGCTGCAGCTCCGCCACACTCGGCACCGTCAGGTCGAGGTGCAGCTGCATCGGTACGTCGTGCTCGGGCCAGGTGGTCGGGGTCAGCCGGTCGACCTCCTGAAAGGCCAGCGCCCGCGCCCCGGTCGGGTCGAGCAGCACGAGCCAGTCCGCGTCGTCCGCGACACCCTCGGCCGGGGGTTCGTCGCCGGGCCGGTAGTGCAGCCCCAGCAACCGGCGGTAGAACTCGGCCAGCTCCCGCGGTCTCGTGGTGTCGAGCACGGTGTGCAACAAGCGGGGATATTCGGACATGCCCACGATGCTAGCCACCCCCACCGACCATTCCGGCGGCACGCGCACCGGGCGGCGGACGCCGTCGGCGGTTGGGCAGGATGGGATGCCGTGCCCCGACTTGTCGTCGTCACCGGTCCGATCGCGGCCGGCAAGAACACCGTCGCCGACGCGCTGACCCGACGCCTCAGCGCGGGTGGTGACACCGTCGTCGTCGCCGACCTGGACGAGGTGGCGGCGATGGTGGGTCCGCCCGGAGCGGGCGCCGCCGGACTGTGGTTCGCCGCCCACGAGGCGCACGGCGCGCTCGTCGGCCAGTGGCTGCGCTCCAGCGTCGGCTACGTCGTGGCGGTCGGACCGTTCTTCACCGTCGAGGAACGGTCGGCGCTGACCCGCAACGTCCCGGCCGGCGTGACCGCGTCGTGGTTCGTCGTCGACGCCCCGGTGTCGGTGACGCTTCCGCGCGCCCAGGCCGATCCGACCCGCGGCCTGTCCCGCGAGCCCGCGTTCCACCGCCGCGCGCATCGCCGCTTCCGCGCCCTGCTGCCCACGATCCCCGCCGACGCCACCTTCGACTCGACCGTCCTGGACGCCGAGCGGATCGCCACCGCCATCGCCGGGGCGCTGCGCCGTTGAGGCTCGGGCCGACAGGCCGCCGGCCGGGACCGGTCGCATCAACCCGCGCCAATGGTCGGTGGGGGCGGCATGTACTGGTTAGGGTGTGATCATGCGCGTCGCCGTGTTCAGCACGAAACCGTACGATCGCCGGTTCCTCACCGAGGCCAACCGGGAGACCGGTCATGATCTGGTCTTCCTGGAGCCCCGGCTCTCGCCGCAGACCGCGTCGCTGGCCGGCGGCTGCGGCGCGGTCTGCGCGTTCGTCAACGACGACCTGGGCGCACCGGTACTGGAGCGGCTCGCCACCAACGGGATCGCGCTGATCGCCCTGCGCTCGGCGGGGTTCAACCACGTCGATCTGCCGGCCGCCCGCGAACTCGGGCTGTCCGTGACCCGGGTGCCGGGCTATTCGCCGTACGCGGTGGCCGAGCACTGCGCCGGCCTGGTCCTCTCGCTCAACCGCCGGATCCACCGGGCCTACAACCGGGTACGCGAGCACAACTTCGCGCTCAACGGGCTGCTCGGCTTCGACCTGCACGGCCGGACCGTCGGGGTGATCGGGACCGGCCGGATCGGCGTCCGCTTCACCCGGATCATGACCGGCTTCGGCTGCCGGGTGCTGGCCACCGACCCGTACCCCAGCGACGACGCGGTCGCCGCCGGAGCCAGCTACGTCCCGCTGGAGACGCTGCTGGCCGAGTCGGACATCGTCACGCTGCACTGCCCGCTGACCCCGCAGACCCAGCATCTGATCGACGAGCGGCGGATCGCGCAGATGCGCGACGGCGCCATGTTGATCAACACCAGCCGGGGTGGGCTGGTGGACACCGCCGCGGTGATCCGCGGGCTGAAGAGCGGCAAGATCGGGCACCTGGGTCTGGACGTGTACGAGGAGGAGGCGGACATCTTCTTCGAGGATCTGTCCGACCAGATGCTCGGCGACGACGTGTTCAGCCGGCTGGTCACCTTTCCCAACGTGCTGATCACGGGTCATCAGGCGTTCTTCACCGAGGAGGCCCTGCGCAACATCGCCACGAGCACGCTGGCCAGCGTCACCGCGTACGAGCGGGACGGCTCCGTGGCGCGGGTCCCGCCGGACGCGCTGGTCCAGGCGCCTACGCCAGCCTGAAGTCGGCGAAGTCGAAGCCCGGCGCCACGACGCAGCTGACCAGCACCGGCAGCGGGCCGGCCGGGCTGGCCGACTGCCACACCCCACCCGGCACCAGCGCCTGCGGACGCTGACCGGCCGCGACGTCACCACCGAGCAGCACGGTCCCGGCCGCCCCGGGCCGTTCGCCGGCGCCGCCGAGGCGAAGTTCCAGCGGACCGCCGGAGTGCCAGAACCACAGCTCGTCGGAGCGCACCACGTGCCACCGCGAATGCTCGCCGGGATGCAACAGGAAGTAGATGGCGGTCGCGGCGCTGCGCGGCCCGTCGTACCCCCCGGGCGTGAACCCGTGCGCGGACCGCCACGTCTCGCGGTACCAGCCGCCCTCGGGATGCGGTTCCAGGTCCAACTGCTCGGCCAGGGCCGGCCGTGGCGTCATGGCGTCTCCCTCACCGTGGTCGTACCGCTGCACACCATCCTGGCGGTCCGGCGGAGTCCCCCGCCGCCCGGGGTCCGCCCGGCACCCGCGCCGCGCGGGGTGGACGCGCGTGGGTGGGGCGCGGGGTGGACGCGCGGGGCCACCGCCGCGTACGCCCGCCGAGGAACCGGGTCCGCTACGGTTGGTCGATGCGACGGCTCACCGACGGGACGGTCCTGGCGGTCGGCCGGTTGACGCTGGCCGCGACCGAGCTGGAACACCTGCTCGCGCGGATCGGCGCCGGCCGGGCCGGCGGCGACCCGACCGCGGTCTTCACCGCCGCGGGCGAGCCGCTGCGGGCGGCGCGCGAGGCCGCCCCCTTCGCGCCGCCGGAACACCGGGCCGAGTTCGTGGGGCTGGTCGAGGCCGCCGCAAACTACCTGGCGCAGAGCCAGCGAGCCGTGCGCGCGCTGTGGTCCACCGGCAGCGTCGTCGACGCAGCGACGTTCGACGAGATCTCCGGCCTCCTGCTGCGCTGCCGGGACCGGCTGCACGCACTGCTGGACGAGCGGGACCCCGCGCCCACCGCCTGAACCGGCAACCCGTACCGGATCGGCCGACCGCGCCGGCCGCGGACAGCGGCCGGTCACGGACAGCGGCCGGTCACGGACAGCGGCCGGTCACGGACAGCGGCTGGTCACGGCGGCCGTCGTGATCTAGAAATAGGCATGCGCCGGTTCCTGGTGGTGGTCGTGCTGCTCGCCCTCGGGGCGGGCGTGGCGTACGGGCTGAATGGTGCGCTGCGGCTGTCCTGGACGCCCGCGCCGGTGCTGGCCGAGCCGTCGGTCGCGGTGTCGCAGCGGGCCGCCGTCGCGGCGCCGATCGGGACGGTGACCCTGGACCGGCACACGCACCGGCTCGACCTGGCGGCCCGTGCGGTCACCGACGCCGCCGCCGGGCGGGGTGGGCGGGGCGGGCGGGGCGTGCTCACCGTGACCGTGGGCGCGGACGCCGCCGACGAGAGTTACCGGCTCGACCGGACCGCCGCCGGCTACACGCTGACCGCCGCGGGCGAGGCGGGTGCGGCGGTCGGCCTCTACGCGGTGGCCGACCGGATCCGGTCCGGCGAGCCGCTGCGTACCGGCCCGGTGGCCCCGAGGCTGGGTCTGCGGTTGACCGACGCCGGCTCGGTGGGCCGCGCGGACGACGCGGCGCTGTGGCAGGAGGGCGGCGACTACTCGCTCAACTCCGACATCGTGGCCGGCGCGCTGCTGCCCCGGGCGCCGTGGGTCGACCGGGCCGCCGTCGACCGGATCGCCGCCGAGTTCCGGCAGTTCATCGACCACTCGGCGGCGCAGGGGTACAACGGCGTCGTCGTGCCGGGCTTCCTGGAGTACGTGACGTTCGCGGGCGTCGGCGACGGGCACGCCGTCTACCCCGCCGGCGACCCGCACGTCGCGCGGGCGCGGGCGATGGTGACGGCGTTCGCGCCCGTTTTCGGGTACGCCGCGCAGCTGGGCATGCGGGTCTACTTCATGACCGACATGCTGGCGCTGTCCGGGCCGCTGGACGCCTACCTCGCCGGCCAGCGGGACCCGTGGGCGGTCTACCAGGCCGGGCTGCGGGAGCTGTTCGCGAGCATGCCGTTCGCCTCCGGCCTGATGATCCGGATCGGCGAGGGCGGCTCGGCGTACCGGGCGCCGGGCTGGGACTACTTCTCGCGCATCGCGGTGACCACACCGGAACAGGTCCGCTCGATGCTCACGGCGTTCCTCGCGGTGGCCGGGGACAGCGGCCGGGACATCATCTTCCGGTCCTGGACGGTGGGCGTCGGCGCGGTCGGCGACCTGCACACCAACGCCGACTCCTACCAGCGGGTGCTGGGGGATCTCGACGATCCGCACCTGATCGTCTCGACCAAGTACACCCAGGGCGACTTCTACAGCCACCTGCCGCTGAACGGGACGCTGACCGTGGGGGGCCAGCGGCGGATCGTCGAGTTCCAGGGCCGGCGCGAGTTCGAGGGCCTCGGTGCGCTGCCCAACGACCTGACGGCGCTGCACGCGTCGGCGCTCGCGCTGCTGCTGGCCCGCAACCCGCACATCGAGGGTGTCTGGCTGTGGACGCAGGACGGCGGCCCGCTGCACGCCGGGCCGCGCACGCTCTATCTGCGTACCGGGTTCTGGCAGCTGTACGACCTGAACGCGTACGCGATGGGACGGCTGGCCCGCGAGCCGGACGCCGATCCGGGCACCATCACCAGCGACTGGGTGTACCAGACGTTCTCGTCCGACCCCGCGACGGTGGCCGCGATCTGCCGGATGTTCGCCGCGTCCCGCGAGGCCGTGACGAAGGGCCTCTACCTCACGCCGTACGCGGACCACGCCGCGCGGGCGCTCGGCCTCGAACCGCCACCGATGATGTGGATCTTCGAGTGGGACATCGTCACGGGCGACTCGGCCGTGCTGGACAGCATCTACGCGATCAGCCGCGGACACCTGGACGAGACGATCGCCGCGGGCGACGAGGCGGTCGCGCTCGCCGACCGGCAGCGCGCGACGGTGGCGGCCACCGACCCGGCGACCTGGCGCGACCCGCGGCTGCGGACCCGGCTGCTCGCCGCGCTCGACTACCAGCACGACCTGTACGCCACGCTCGGCGCGTACCGGACGATGTTCCTGAGCCGGGCGCAGTGGCTGGACACCGGCTCGGCCACCGCACGCGAGCGGTGGACGGCGGCACAGGCCCGGTACGAGCGGGCGCGCGCGGCGTACGTCGCCAGCTACGGCGCCGACCTGGACCTGCCCGCGTACAACTTCACGGCCGCGGATCTGGGTGGTCGGCGGTTCGACCGCGACCCCGCGATGGCGGCGCTGGCGCGGATCCTGCTCGGCCTGCTCGTGGTGTCGATGCTGGTGCCGTGGCGGCCGGTGCGTGACCTCTGGCGGGCCGCGCTGTTGCCGTGGCGCCGCCCGGCGCCGCCGACCCGGACGGCACGCCGGGTCGCGATCCTCTTCCCGGCCGCCGTGCTGCTGCTCAGCCGGGAGATCCACACCTGGTTCGCGGCACCGGTCGAACTGCTCGGCACGCTCGGCTGCTGGGCGCTGTTCGCGCTGACCGTCCGGCTGCTGGTGCGCGGCCGGGACCCGTACCCGCTGTGGACCGTGCTCGGCGGGGTGGCCCTGTTGCGGTCGGTGCTGCTGCTGGCCGTGCTGGCGGTCCGCGGTCCCGGCCACTACTGGTTCGTGTTCTGGACCGATCCGACGGCCCGGTCGGTGTACGTGACGGTCGGATTCGCGGCCTTCTGTTGGCTCTTCGTGGCGACCGGCTCGGTGCTGCGGTCCCGGTACGGCTGGTCGCGCCGCCGGGTCGCCGGTGCCGTCACGCTGGCGGCCGGCGTGCCGCTGCTCGTCCTCGGCGCGGTGGTCTGGTCCGCCGGCCTGGAACGGTCCCTCGCGACCTGGAACGACCAACTGGTGCTGCTGCCCTGGGGGCTGCACCGCATCCTGGGCATCGCGACGTACCTGGGCATTCCGCCGCAGCTCCCGAGCTGGCTCACGGCGGCCGGCGCGGTGCTGTCGCTGCTGGGTCTCGGGCTGACGGTGCGCCGGCCCTCCGGCGCCTGGAAGCCCCTGCACCCGCGACAAACGCCGTGATCAACGGGACGGGCGGCGGACAGGGGTCGGGTCAGGCGGCGCCGTGGGCGAGTCGTTCCAGCGCCACCACGGCGGCGCCGAGGACGAACTCGGCGAGCAGCACGACGAGCTTCTGCCGGGTCGGCAGCCGGAGCCGGCGGATCGCCAGATACCCGATCACCACGAGGGCCGAGACGAGCGCGATCGTCGAGGCGCGCAGCGCCAGGGCGACCGACCAGCGGCCGGAGACCGCGAACGCGACGAACAGCAGCGGCAGGTAGACGGCGCCGGACGCGCCGAAGCTGGTCCGCAGCATCCCGCGCAGTTCCCGCTCATCGGGCAGCGTGGCGTGCACCACGATGTGCGACACGACGTCGGCCACGAGGACCGCCAGCAGGGTGCCGGTCACCGTGACCACCAGGGTCAGCAGGGCCTCCCCGGCGGAGACCTCGTGCGAGGCGAGCGCCAGCACGACGGCGAGGGCCGCGAAGGTCAGATAGACACGTTCCTTGAGCCGCCCGGCCCGGGTCGCCGATTCGCTGTCCGCGCTCCTCGCCACCGGTGCAGCGTAGTGGAGGGTCCCGATGTCGGCGCGGGCGGTCGGCTCTCCGGGAGGCCGCCCGCCGCACCCATCGACAACAAATGCACACTCCAACATATTTACATTTCAATTCGCACGGAAAATTCCACCGGACCGGTCATCTCCGATAACGGAACAACCAGTAGGTTGGAACGCGGTCCGCCCCCGGTCGGACGTCATGAATTGCCCGGCAGACAGCGGGATCCACGATTTGGGAGAAGGTGTTGAGCGCACCGGAGAGCACGAGCGCCCGGCGAGCCATCGGCGCCGATGAGATCGACTGGTCGGCGACGCCGGAGCCCACCCCGGCCGGCCGGACCCGGCGGCCGTCCCGGATCGGCTCGCTGGAGATCCTCGCCGGCCTGTTGGTGCTGCTGGTCGCGCTCCGGGGGCCGCTGAGCGGGCTGGTCTCGGGTGCCCGCCTGCAGACCTGGACCACGGTGTTCGTCTCGGTGCTGGTGCAGGCCACCCCGTTCCTGGTCTTCGGGGTGGTGCTGTCGGCGGTGATCGCGGTGTACGTCCCCCGGTCGTTCTGGGCGCGGGCGCTGCCCGGCCATCCGGCGCTGGCGGTGCCCGCGGCCGGGCTGGCCGGGGTCGTCCTGCCCGGCTGCGAGTGCGGCAGCGTCCCGATCGCCGGCTCGCTCATCCGGCGCGGTGTCACCCCGGCCGCCGCGCTGGCCTTCCTGCTCGCCGCTCCGGCGATCAACCCGATCGTGCTCACCGCGACGGTGGTGGCGTTCCCGGGCCGGCCCGAGATGGCGATCGCCCGGGGCGTCGCCAGCCTGGCCGTCGCCGTGGGCATGGGGTGGCTGTGGCTGCGCCTGGGGCGCACCGGGTGGATCCGGTTGCCGCACCGGCCCGACCTGGACGACCTTTCCCGGACCCGGGCGTTCTGGGCGGCGTGCCGGCACGACGTGATGCACGCCGGCGGGTTCCTCGTGGTGGGCGCGGCCGCCGCCGCCACCATCAACGTGATCGTGCCCGACGCCTGGTTGCAGAGCCTGGCCGGCAATCCGGTGCTGGCCGTCCTCGCCCTGGCCACGCTGGCCGTGCTGCTGTCGATCTGCAGCGAGGCGGACGCCTTCGTGGCGGCCTCGCTGTCGCAGTTCTCGCTCACCTCGCGCCTGGTGTTCCTGGTGGTCGGCCCGATGGTCGACCTCAAGCTGATCTCCATGCAGGCCGGCGTCTTCGGGCGGCGGTTCGCGGTCCGGTTCGCCCCCGCCACGTTCGGCGCGGCCATCGTGGTGGGTTCGGCGGTCGGGATGGTGCTGCTGTGAACCGGCTCAGTCAGGCCGTGGTCATGCTGCTGTTCGGCGCGACGATCGTGAAGGCCACGCTCACCGACGTCTTCCTGCGTTACGTCAGGGAGGGCCTGCGCCCGTTCCTGCTCGGCGCCGGAATCCTGCTGATCGCCGCCGCGGTGATGACCATCTGGTACGACCTGCGCACGCCCGCAGCGGCGCCCGGGGACGGGCATCGGGACCGGGACCAGGTACGCGACGGCGACCGCCACGACCACGGCGACGACCACGGCGACGACCACGGTCACGACCAGCACGAACCGCGGGTGGGCTGGTTGCTGCTGCTCCCCGTGCTCTGCCTGCTGCTGGTCGCGCCGCCGGCGCTCGGCTCGTACACCGCCGGCCAGGCGGGCACGCTCACCGCCAGCGCGTCGGACTCCGACTACCCGCCGCTGCCGCCCGGGGACCCGGCGCCGATCAGCCTGCTCGACTACGCCTCCCGGGCGATCTTCGACGGCGGGAAGAGCATGGCCGGGCGCACCGTCCGGCTCACCGGCTTCGTGACGCCCGGTCCGGACGGCCGGCCCATGCTGGCCCGGATCGTGCTCACCTGCTGCGCCGCCGACGGCCGCCCCATCAAGATCGGCCTGACCGGGGACCGGACCGTGGAGGCCGCCCCGGACACCTGGGTGGAGGTCGTGGGCGTCTACAGCCCGACGGTCGGCAAGGACCCGGTCAACGAGGTGGACATCGCCTACCTGGAGGTCCAGGACTGGCGGCAGATCAGCGAGCCGAAGCAACCGTACGCGTGAGCCCGCGCAACGGGCGGTCCCTGCGTACCCGGGTCTGGACCGTCGCCAGCCTGGTGGTCGCGCTGCTGGCCGGCGCCGTCCTGGTCGCCGGCGGATGGCAGGCGGCACCGGCGCCGCCACCGGGACGGGTCTCGGCCGAACGGGCCTGGCCGGCCGCCCGGCGCGGCGAGCTGCCCGGCAGCCTGCCGGACGGGCCGCTGTTCCAGCCGCTGCTGTTCCTCGACCCGCACACCGCGATCGGCACCGCGCCCAGCCCGGACGCGCTGTGGCTGCGGCTGTTGCTGCGCGGTGCCGACGGCGGCACCCGCATGCTGCGGCGCCTGCCGTACGCCGACAACCCGGTCTTCGACAACCTGACCGTCGCCGGGAACACGGTCGCCTGGACCGAGAGCGCGCAGGACGGGAGGGTGCGCATCTGGGTGCTGGGCCTGGACGCCGGCGGCTCCCCGCGCCAGGTGACCGCCGACACCGGCGACGCCGTCTTCGACGGCACCGAGAACGGCCTGCGCATCGTCGACGGCCGGGTGTACTGGGCGGCGGCCCGGGGCACGGAGATCACCGAGATCCGTTCCGTCGCGCTCTCCGGCGGCGCGGTGCGGGTCCGCGCGGAGCCGGGCAGGTGGGCGCTGTCCCGGTGGCCGTGGCTCACCGACGGCACCCGCGGCCGGCCCAGCACCACCGTGTTGCGCGACCTGGGCACCGGCGGGCGGACCGAGGTACGCACCGCCGGGGGTGAGCTGGCCACGTGCAGCCCGACCTGGTGCCGGGTGACGGTCATCGACTCCGGCGAGCTGGTCCGGATCGACCTGATGCACCCGGACGGATCCGGCCGCCGCACGGTCGCCGGCCGCAACGCGCTCGCGGCGCTGGACGACGTCGCGGTCCTCGACCGGTTCGAGGTGCTCTCCGAGCCCGGCCCGAACTCCGACCTGACCGGCACGGCGATCCTGGTCAGCTACGACCTGCGCACCGGGCAGACCGTGCTGCTGTCGCCGATCGCCGCGACCGTCTTCTTCCGCAACGGCGTGCTGGCCTGGTCGACCGGCGCGCAGGAGACCACCGTCTGGCACACCGTGGACCTGCGCACGGCCTAGACCGGCGGTCCGGCTCCCCCGACTCCGCCGAAGACGGGTCGATCACCCGGCCGGGCGGTCCGTCACTCGCGCTGGCGCTGGCACTGGCGCTGTCACTCGCTCTGGCGCTGTCAGTCGCTCTGGCGCTGTCAGTCGCTCTGGCGCTCGGCGCTGTGCGCGTACCGGAGCACCTCGGCGATCAGCCCCCGGGTCGCCTCGCTGTACAGCGTGTAGATCGCCTGCCGGCCGCTGCGCCGGCGTCGGATCAGCCGGGCGGCGCGCAGGTAGCGCAGGTGGTGCGCGATGGCGGTCGGCTCGGCCGCGATGGCCTCGGCCAGCGATGCCGGGGTCTGCTCGCCGTCGAGCAGCAGGACGAGGATGTGCAGCCGGTGCTCGTAGGCCATGCCGCGCAGCACGACCACCGCGCGTTCGAGCGCGGCGAGCGGATCATCGGGCGCGGTGCGCTGGAGCCTCATGCCGGCACCGTGGTCGCCGCCGGGCGCGGCCGGCGGACGCCGGCGTACCGGGACAGCAGGAGGGAGAGCGCCAGCAGCGCCGTGGCGGTCAGCGTGATGCTCGCGCCGGCGGCGATGTTCCAGCGCGTCGACAGGTAGAGCCCGCCGAGGCCGCTGGCGGCACCGAGGGCGACCGCCAGGCCGGACATCACGCTCAGCCGGCTCGACCAGGGTCGGGCCGCCGCGGCCGGGGCCACGATCAGCGCGAGCGCCAGGATCGTGCCGACGGCCGGCACCACCGTCACCACCACGACCTCGATGGTGAGCAGCAGCACCACGTCCCAGACGCCTGTGGAATAGCCCGCGGCCCGCGCCCCGGCCCGGTCGAATCCGGTGTACGTCAGTGGCCGGGCGCAGAACAGCAGCACGGCCGCCACGAGCACGAGGACCGCCGCGGTGATGACCAGATCCTCGGTGCCGACCGTGAGGATCGAGCCGACCAGGAACGACGACAGGTCCCGGGTGAACCCGCTCTGGGTGGCCACCAGGCCGGCGCCGAGAGCGAACCCGGCCGACAGCAGCACCCCGGTGGCGCCGGCCGCGTTCTGACCGCGGCGGCGGCTGAGCGCGGCCACCCCGAGCGCGATGATCCCGCCGGTCACCGCGCCGCCGAGCAGGATGTCGAGGCCGATGATCGAGGCGGCGACCACCCCGGGGAAGGTGGCGTGGGTCAGTGCCATCGTGAAGAAGGACAGCCGGCGCAGCACCACCTGGACGCCGATGAGCCCGGCGAGCGCACCGGCCAGCAGCACCTCGATGGTGGCGCGGTGCAGCGTGTCATCCCACCAGCTCATGTGGGGAACTCCGTTCGGTGCGGGGTCGGGACCGCCCTGGGTCGCGCCGGCGACGCGCCACGCCCATCGGCAGGAGCAGCAGGTAGGCCAGGACGAGGACCAGGACGACGGCGGACGCCGAGGTCAGCGAGACGCCGTAGCGCACGGACGCGGTCCAGCTCGCGAGCAGTCCGGCGTACCCGGCGAGCAGGATCAGCCCGGTGCCGACCGCGGCCATCACCAGCAGCCGGGAGGTGACCATCCGGGCGGCCGCGGCGGGCACGATGAGCAGCGCCACGACCAGGATGGTGCCGACGGCCCGGACCGCGGCGACGACCACGAGCGCGACGAGCAGGTTGAGCCACAGGTCCAGCCAGCCGATCCGGTAGCCGGCCGCCTCCGCGCCGAGCGGGTCGAAGCTGCGGAAGATCAGGGCGCGGGCGCCGATCGCCAGCAGGACGAGGATGACCACGGCGAGGACGGCGGTCTCGGCGAGCTGGCGCGGCGTGACGGTGAGGATGCGGCCGAACAGGAACGTCGTCAGGTCGGCGGTGTACGAGGAGCGCCGCGACACCAGGGCCACCCCGATCGAGAACATCGCGGTCAGCACCACGGCGGTGGAGGCGTCGTCGGAGAGCACGCCGCCGCGGGTCAGCAGGGTCAGCGCCACGGCCGTGACGACCCCGGCGACCAGCGCCCCGGCGAAGATGCCCTCCACCCCGCCGGAGAGGAAGCCGACGACCACGCCGGGGAACACGGTGTGGGTGAGCGCGTCCGAGACGAAGGAGAGCCGCCGGGCGAAGACGAAGACGCTGACCGGCCCGCAGATCACCGCCAGCAGGGCCAGTTCGGTGAGGGCGCGGGCCATGAACGGCGTGCCGAACGGCTCGATCACGGCTCCACCAGCACGGTCCGGCCGTGCTCCACGTCGATCGCGTGTGCCCCGTACGCCCGGCGCAGGACCTCGGCGGTGAGCGCCGTGGCCGGCGGGCCGAGGGCCCACTGCCGGCCGTTGAGCACGCAGACGAGGTCGGCCAGTTCGCGGGCGACGGTGAGGTCGTGGGTGCTGAGCACCAGGGCCGTGCCCGCCCGGCTGAGTTCGCGCAGCACGGACACGATGGCTTCCTGACTGACCACGTCGACCCCGTTGAACGGCTCGTCGAGCAGCAGCAGCCGCGGCTCGGCGGCGATCGCCCGGGCCAGCAGCACCCGCTGGCGCTGCCCACCCGACAGCGTCCCGAACTGGTGGCCGGCCCGGTCGGCCAGCCCGACCCGGTCCAGCGCGTCCCGCACGGCGCGCCGGTCGACCGACCGGGTCGGTCGCCACCAGCCGATGCGCCGGTAGCGGCCCATCAGCACCACCTGGGCCGCGGTGACCGGGAAGTCGGCGTCCAGCGCGTCGGTCTGCGGGACGTACCCGGTGAGCAGCCGCGCCCGGGCCGGCGGCAGGCCGAGGACCGTGGCCGTGCCGCCCAGCACCGGCACCAGGCCGAGCACCGATCTGATCAGCGTGGACTTGCCCGCGCCGTTCGGCCCCACCAGCACGAGCCGTTGCCCGGCCGCCAGTTCGAGGTCCACGTCGGTGAGCACCGGGGTGCCGTGGTAGCCGGCGCTGACCCAGGCGTAGTTGAGGGCCGCGCCGGCCACCGCGACATCACTCATGTCAGCCGCCCAGCGCCGAGACGATCACCTGCGTGTTGTGCTCCTCGGCCCCGAGGTAGGTGCCCTGCGGCGTCCCCTGCTCGCCGAGGCTGTCCCCGAACAGGGCATCCTCTCCGCCGACCACCTTGACCCCGGCCTGCTTCGCGATGGCCTCGGCGGTCTTGGGCGGCAGCGAGCTTTCGGTGAAGATGGCCTTCGTACCGGTCGACCTGATCTTCGCGACCAGGTCGTTGAGCTGCTTGGCGCTCAGTTCGGCAGAGGTGTCCATGCTGGGGATGACCGAACCGACGAACTCCAGCTGGTACCGGTCGATGTAGTAGCCGAACGCGTCGTGGTTGGTGACCAGTTTGCGCTGGTCGGCCGGCAGCTTGGCGAAGGCCGCCGCATTGTCGGCGTCGAGCTTGTCCAGCTTCGCCGAGTAGCTGCCGAGGTTCGCCTGGTACGTCGCGGCGTGTGCGGGGTCGGCGGTGGCGAGGCCCCGCTCGATGTTCTGGACCATGATCTTGGCGTTCTGCGGGTTGTGCCAGATGTGCGGGTCGCCATCCCTGGTCTCCTCGTCGTCGGGGTCGCCCGCGCGCAGCTGCACGCCCTGGCTGGCGTCCACGACGGTGCCCGCGAAGCCCGCCGACTCGATGGTCTGGTCGAGCCAGGACTCCAGGCCGACGCCGTTCTTCACGACCACCTTCGCGGCGCCGATGGCCTGGATGTCGGCCGGCGTCGGCTCGTACTCGTGCGGGTCGACGTTCGGCTTGATGATCTGGGTGACGGTCACGTCGTCGCCCGCGATGTTGCGCACGAAGTCGGCCACCTCGGGAGTGGTGGCCACCACCGCCAGCGCGTCGCCGGACGACGGAGCGCTGCCCGCGGCGTCGCCGCCGCTCGAACCGCATCCGCCGACAAATGTCAGAACCGCGGCGGCCACGGCGGCCGCCAGGGTGCGTTGCCCATGCTTCACGTGTATCACTCCGTTCCTCAGACCAGAAACGGTAATCGTTTTCATTTTGCATTGTCTAATCATGAAGTGACGATGTGTCGACCCGCCCGGGACGCCCGCCGGGCACGGCGGCCGGTTCAGGCGACGGCGGCGACCGCGGCGTGCGCACCGCACCGCCACACGACGCCGACCTGCCGGAACCCGGCCCGGCGCGCCGCCGCGGCGTGCCAGGACACCGGGGCGGTGAACTCGGCCGGCGGGCGGTCGCGGAACACCGCGGCGCGGGCCGAAAGCAGCGGCCGCAGCGCCGTCACCGCGGCCAGCCCGTCCCACCAGCCGGTCCAGGCGAGTTCGGCCGCGGCCAGGTCCGGGGCCGGGGTCAGCGCCCGCATCAGCGCGGCGGCGCCGTCATCCGGGATGAGGTCGGCGACCACCAGCAGGCCACCGGGGGCCAGCACCCGGCGGGCGTCCCGGTACAGCACCCGGGCGCGGGCCGGCGACAGGTAGTGCAGCGCCATCACGACCGTCACCAGGTGGTGTCCGCCGCCGGCCGGACGCACCCAGTCCGATGTCGAGAGATCCCCCTCCAGCGCCCGCGCCGTGCCGGGCAGGGCGGCGCGGGCCAGCGCGAGCAGCACCGGATCAAGATCCACCAGCGTGACCGCGGCGCCGGCCCAGCGGCGCGACATCCGCTCGGCCAGCAGGCCGGGGCCGCCGCCGAGGTCGAGCACCCGCTGCGGCGCCCGGCCGCACACCGCCTCGGCCGCCCGGCACAGTACGTTCTCCAGGTCGGCCAGACCGGGAGCGAAGGCACCCATCACCCGCGCCCAGTCGTCGCGCAACCGCAGCAGGAGGTCGGTGTCGAGCGCCACCTGGGGCGCGGGTGTCAGCGTTGCCATGCGCGTACTCCGGAGCGGCGTGCGGGCGGGGACGCCACACGGTAACGGAAACCATTTCCGATAGGATAGCCGGCGACCCGGCCACCACCCGACATTTCCCGCCGGGCGGCGCGGATCGGCTCAGGACGCGCGGTCCAGGGCGGCCAGCACGGTCAGCAGGTGGTCGACCTCGGCCACCGAGTTGTAGACGTGCAGGCTGACCCGTACCGAAGCGGTCTTCTCGCCCTGGTCACCCTGGCAGTGCCCGTCCGCGCGGACCATGATGCCGTCCGCCGCGAGAATGAAGCCGAGATCGTTCGAGCCGACCGCCCGGTGCCGGAACGCGACGATGCCGTTGCGCCGCTGCACCGGCGAGTCGGCGGCCAGGCTGCGCTGGCAACCCAGCACCTCGAAGCTCGGCAGCGCCCGCAGGCCGTCGGTCAGCCGCGCGCCGAGCGCGGCGTTCCAGCGGGCGATCCGCTCCAGCCCGGCGTCCTCCAGCCAGTCCAGCGCCGCGGCCAGGCTGATGATGCCGCTGGTGTTGGGCGAGCCGTTCCAGCCGGCCGGGTGATACACCGGGCCGCGCCGGTTACGGGCCCAGACCGCACCGGTCCCGGGCAGCGCCATCGCCTTGTGCCCGGAGAAGACCACGAAGTCCACGTCCGTCTCGGCGACCGACAGCGGCAGATGGCCCACCCCCTGCGCGGCGTCCAGGCAGATCGGTACGTCCGGCCCGGCGACCGCGCGCAGCCGGTGCACGTTCATGTCGTTGCCGTAGACGTGGTGCACGTGCGTGGCGGCGATCAGGCGGGTCCGCGCACCGATCATGCCGGCGAGCCGGTCGGTGTCGTAGTCGAAGGCGGCGTCGTACGGCATCGCCCGCGGCTGGACCCGGATCCCCTGCCGGGCCAGCAGCCCGACGGCCTCCAGCCAGGGTTCGATGTTCGCGGCGTGGTCGGCGAACGGGACGATGATCTCGTCGCCGTCGCGCAACTGCGGGGCGAGCCAGTCCAGCGCGACCGCCCGCAGGCCCTCGGTGGTGCCGCTGCCGAAGTGCACGCCGGAGCGCTCCGGGTCGGGATCGCCGAGAAACCGCCGTACCCGGTCCCGGGCCTGCTCGATGCGGGCCGTCGTGCGGTTGGCCCAGGGATAGGTGCCCCGGGCGGCGTTGGCGTTGCCGGTGCTCAGATAGGTCGTCACCGCGTCCAGTACGGCCCGCGGCTTCTGCGCGGTGGCGGCGCTGTCCAGATAGGAGACGTCGGGGTTCGCGGTGATGATGGGAAACTGGCCGCGCAGCCGCTCGTGCCAGCCGACCAGGTCCTCGGGCAGCGCCGCGCCTTGCGACAGCGCCGCGCCGTCGCGGCGGGCCGTGCCCTCGGCGCCGGACGCGCCGTCGGGGCGGGACGTGCCGTCGGGGCGGGCCGTGCCGTCGGGGCGGGCCATGTCAGGCTCGCACCAGTTCGGCGCCGGCGTCCCGCCAGGCGATGATGCCGCCGGCGAGCGAGTACGCCTCGCGGTGCCCCATCCGGCGCAGCAGCGCCACGTACCGGGCGGACTTCTCCCCGACCGGGCACACCAGCAGCACCGGCTGTTCCCGGCCGAACGGCAGGCCGCCGTGCAGCAGCTCGGCGAACAACTCGTCGACGATGTTCACCGCGCCGTCGATGTGCAGCGCCTGGTAGGCGAACGGGCTGCGCAGGTCGATCACCAGGCCGCGCCGCGCGGCCACCCAGCGCCCGGCGCCGGCCACGTCGAGCGTGGGCGCCCCGGCCACCTCGGCGTCGGTCAGGGTACGGGTGGAGTTGCGCCGGGGCGGCAGACCGAACAGCTCGGGACGGCGGTCCCGCAGGTAGCTCAGGTAGCTCTCCACCCGGTCGCAGACGATGAAGACCGCCGTACGGCGACCGGTCAGCCCGGCGTCGACGGCCCGCAGGTGGCGCACGGCGCCCTGGTAGGCGCCACCGCCGGTGGGTCCGGCCAGGATGCCGCACCGGCGGACCAGGGTGAGCAGCCCGTCCACGGCGTCGTCGGCGCTGATGGTCTCGATGCTGTCGTAGACGTCCGGCTCGAAGAGGCCGACCTCGTGCACCTCGTCGATGGTGCGGATGCCGGGGATGAAGTCGGACTTCCCCGCGACCAGCCCGACCACCCGTACCTCGGGGTTGTGCTGGCGCAGGGCGGCCGCCACCCCGGTCGAGGAGCCGGCGGTGCCGACGCAGGCGATGAAGTGGTCCGGCGCCTGCCCGCCGAGGTCCTTGACGATCTCCGGGCCGGTGCCGTGCAGGTGGGCGTCCACGTTGAGGTCGTTGAAGTACTGGTCGGTGTGCACGTAGCCGGTGCCGGCCGCGGCCAGCCGCTGGTGCATCCGGGTCAGCGGGTCGTCGGTGTCGGTGGGGTCCAGGCACTCCGCCTGGCCCGGCAGTTCGTCGATCTCCGCGCCCAGCAGCAGGAGCAGGTCCTTGACCTCGGGCACCTTCATCCGGTTGGTCACGCTCTTGAAGGGCAGCCCGTGCATGCCGGAGATCACCGCGAGCGCCTTGGCGGTGTTGCCGCTGGAAAGTTCGACCACCGTGTCGCCGCGCTCGGCCGCGCCGGCCAGCAGCGGGCGGACCATGTTCCACGCCGCCCGGTCCTTCACCGAGCCGAACGGGTTGAGCAGTTCCATCTTGGCGTACAGGTCGATGTGCCGCAGGCCGTGCACCGCCGGGTCGATCCGCACCAGCGGCGTGTTGCCGATGGCGTCGGTGACGCTGTCGAATCTCATGCTGTCTCCGTCCGCGTCCGAACCGGCCAGTACCGCTCGTCCAGGCACCACGCCCACCGGCCGCCGTCGCGGTACATCGCGACCTTGCGGCCGACCGGCTGCCGCAGTGCCCGGGTGGCGCTGAAGTCCATGAGGTACCCGGCGGTGTTGACGAACGCCAGCAGGTCGCCGGCGCGCGGCCGGGACGGCAGGAACACCTTGCGCCGGGTGATGAGGTCCGCCTCCAGGCAGAGGTTGCCGAACAGGTAGCCGCCGAACGGGCCGGTCTCCCCGGGCTCGCCGCGGTGCACCACCACCGGGTCCATCAGCACGCCGTGCTCCTCGATGCTCACGTCCCGGGCGTTGAGGTCGAGCAGCACCGCCGGCTCGCCGCCGCTGTCCCGGACCGCCAGGACGGTGGCCAGCACGATGCCGCACTGGTCGAGCAGCGCCCGGCCCGGCTCGACGTGCAGGTCGTACATGCTGTCCAGCAGCAGTGCGCCCAGCGGGCGGCGGTGGCTGGGCTCGTCGGTGCGCAACAGCCGGTCCAGGTACGCGGCGCCGGCCAGCGGCCGGTACGCCGGGTACACACTCAGCGAGCCACGGATCGTGCCGCGCTCGGCGCGCAGGCCGTAGCCGTGTCCGTTCCAGGTGAGCGGGGCGCGGCGGCCGAGCATCGCCTCGGTCAACGCGGAGGTGTACCGCTCCCACTGCGATCCGTCGGCCAGATAGTTCACCCCGAAGCCGCCGCCGATGTCCACGGACCACGGTCGCAGGCCGCGGGCGCGGCAGGCGTCCAGCGCGGCCAGGCAGCCCGCCAGTGCCACCGCCTTCTCGGACGTCCCGATGCTGTCGAGGTGGAACGCCACCCCGGTGAGGTCGAGGGCGCCGGCCCGCTGCTCGATCCAGTCCAGCGTCGCGGCGAAGTCGGCCGCCGCGACCCCGAACCGGCTGGGCCGGCTGGCCACCCGCACCCCTGGGAGGGGAAGCCGGAGAGCCGGACCGTGACGCGCACCCGCGGCAGCCCCCGCTCGGTCACGATCGCCGCCAGCGCCGCGAGTTCGGCCGTCGAGTCGGCGCTGACCGTCACCCCGGCCCGGGCCGCGAGCCAGAGGAAGTCCCGGTTCTTCGGCCCGGTCGCCACGATGCGGTCGGGGCCGAACCCGGCGCCGAGCGCGTGTTGCAGCTCGGCCAGCGACGCGACGTCGATGCCGGCGTCGGTGGCGGCCAGTTCCCGCACCAGCGCGCTGGACCGGTTGGCCTTGTTCGCGTAGTAGATCTGTCCGGCAAGGTGATGCTCGGAATAGACCTTGCGGAATTCCTGGACGTTCTCCGCGAGCTGCTGCGGCAGAACGATGTTCAGCGGCGATCCCAACGCGTCGACCAGCTCACCGAGTAAACCGTATTCCGCCAGCGCAGAAGCCATTCTCTGCTCGATCCGAGGCGAAAGATAGAGCGGCAAAGCGACTCCCATCGAGCCGTCTGACACGGGAAAGTCAGCGTTCCCCACTCTGCGTGTCGACGACCCGTCCCAACGTAACGGATGCGTACGCCGCACGCCAGGCGTGCCAGGAATTGCTTTTCCACGCCGATCCCATTATCAATTCAACATGTATGAACGTGCCCGTTGTCGCAGCTTTCGCGGACGGTCCGGCAGCGCCTCACCACGGCACCGGCACGCGCGAGCGGTAGAAGCCGCCGGTCGGTCCGTCCTGGGGCAGGGTGGCGAGCCAGAGCGGGGTACGGAACGACGTCGCGACGCGCAGCGGCCGCCCCGCGCCGGCCCGCTCGGGCGACGGCAGGCTGGGGCAGCAGGCGTTGACCAGGATGCCGTCCCCGGCCAGTTCGTCGGCGAGCGTGCGGGTCAGCGCGTGCACCGCCGCCTTCGACACGCGGTACGCGGGAAACCCGCGACGCATCCCGGCGAGACTGCCGAGGTCGCTGGAGATGTTGACGATCCGGCCGTAGTGCCGGGCGCGCATCAGCGGCACGATCGCCTGCGTCAGGCGCCACGTCCCGAGCAGGTTGGTCTCCAGCGTCCGCCGCGCCACGTCCAGCGGAAGATCCAGCCCGTCGCCGGCGTCGTCGAGCAGCACCGACGCGGCGTTGACCAGCACGTCGCACCGGCCCAGCCGGTCGCCGAGCCACTGCGCCAGCCGAGCGACGCTGTCCGGGTCGGTCACGTCGAGCTGGCGCACGGCGACCCGGTCGGCGACGTCGCCGAGCACCTCGACGGCGGCCTGCCCCGACTCCCGGGACCGGGTGCCCAGCACGACGCGCATGCCCCGCTCGGCGAGCCGGCGCACGACGCCCAGGCCGATACCGCGGTTGCCGCCGCTGACCAGCGCGACGCGCGCGCCGTCCGGGCCCGACCGGGCGGCGCCGTTGGACCCCGACCGGGCGGCGCCGTTCGACCGGCCCGGCGGCGGCCGGTCGGCGCCGGGGGTCGCGGCGGTGTCGCCGCCGCTCACCGCGCTCCCACACCGACGGCCGCGCCCGGCCAGACCCGGGTGGTGACGCCCGATGACGCCGCCGCGGTGATGGTGCGATACGGCGCGCCGTAACCCCGGCGGGGCCAAACGTAGACCTGACGGTCACGCAGCGGTACGGTCCGGCGGGTACAAAGTGTATGCGTGACCCGACCGATCGATAAATGTCCGCTACGCACTGTCTGTCGTTGGAAATCCCCGTAATGGTCATCTCGCCGCGACATTCCGCACCTGCTTCGGTCGAGGGCGGGTGTCCGCATATCGTGATCCCGACAATTGCGACCGACACGTCCCTGATTGCGGCTACTATCGCCGACCAACCCGTCCCCTAAAGGGTGACCGCGTCCCTCGATGACCCACTGCTACCGTCTAGCGGGCGTCGATATTTTGAGTGACGGCAACCATCGCACGTGCTGTCACCTGCACAAACGCGCAAGGGATGCGCCCGGAGGGAGACGCGCGCACGGCCGTCGATCGACGGCAGCTTTGAGCCATTGGCCGCCGACACGATTGGTGGACACAGTGATACGGACCGATATCCTTGTCAGTTCCCCCGTCTACCTTGTCGGCCTCGTCCACACACTCGACGAAGCCGGAATTCGGGTCGTTGCGTCGCGTACATCCCTTGCCGAGGAGCCGTCCTGGCTCGCCGATGCCGCGCTGATTGATTCTGACGCCCTCGAACAACCGGGCGACCTCAGCCATATCACGGTCACTTCCCGTAACACCGCGGTCCTCGTCCTCAATGGCGCCACCGCCGCCGACGCCACCGCCTTTCTCGACGCCGGAGCGGCCGGCGTGATCAGCAAGTGCGAGTCCGGCGAACGCATCGTCGACGCCGTCCGCGCGGTCGCCGCCGGCCAGGTGGTCGGCGCCGCGAACCCGGCCGCCCCACCCAGTTCCGAACGCACCGAGGCGCCCTCCCAGCAGTTGTCGGAGCGGGAGGAGCAGGTGCTGCGCCAGATCGCCCGGGGACTGACCCACGGCCAGATCGCCACCCGGCTCGGGATCAGCCCGCACACGGTCGACACCTACGTGAAACGCATCCGTGCGAAGCTCGGCGTCGGCAACAAGGCCGAGCTCACCCGCGCGGCCCTGCTCGGGCGGGTCGTCACCGCACCGCCCCGGCCGGAGCACGGCACCACGGACGCGGTGGAACCGGCCGCCTGACCCGCAGGCACCGACGCCGGTGAACACGTCCTCCCGATCCCGAAATGGTAGGTTGTTGCGGCATGAGTGACGCCGACGAGCAGAACACCTGGGGACCGCCGGCCGCCGGCGACGAGCTGGCCACGCTTCTCGGCGGCCTGGAACGGCAACGCGCCACCTTCGCCTGGAAGGTCGGCGGCCTCGACGAGAAGGCGCTGTCCACCCGGCTCGGCACCTCGGCCCTCACGCTCGGCGGGCTGGTCAAGCACCTGGCCTTCGTCGAGGACCTCAAGTTCACCACCATGCTGCTCGGCGAGGACCTGGTGGCGCCGTGGAACGGCGTCGACTGGGAGAACGACGGCGACTGGCCGTGGCATTCGGCCGCGAACGACACCCCGGAGACGCTCTACGGGCTGTGGCACGACGCCGTCGCCCGGTCCCGCGCGTCGGTCGCGCAGGCGGTGGCAAAGGGCGGCCTCGACGTACGGATCGAGTACGGCTTCGGCGACGACCCGGACGAGGCGCTCAGCCTGCGTCGCCTGCTGGTCGACGTGCTTGAGGAGTACGCGCGGCACGTGGGGCACGCCGACCTGATCCGCGAGGCGGTCGACGGCAGCGTGGGCGAGGACCCGCCGGAGGCGGTCCACCCGTTCGTGCCGCCCGCGTAGGTCCGGGAGACCCGCCACCGTGCGACTGGACCGCCGGACCCTCGACCAGATCGACTCACCGATCACCTCCGCCTACCAACTGCTGGACCTGCGGGAGAGCGACGGCAACCTGCTCGACCTGGCGCAGGCCGCACCGCCGTACCCGCCCGCCCCGGTCGTCACCGAGCACGTCACGCGGGTGGCGCGCAGTGCCGACGGCGCGGGCTACACGGAGGTCCCCGGGCTGCCCCGGCTGCGCCGGGCGGTCGCGGCCGAGTTGAGCCGGGACTACCGCGGCCGGATCGAGCCGGACAACGTGGTGGTCACCGCCGGCTGCAACCAGGCGTTCAGCCTGGTGGCCTCGACCCTCGCCGGCCCGGGTGACGAGGTGGTGCTTCCGCTGCCGTACTACTTCAACCACGACATGTGGTTGCGGCTGACCGGGATCACCCCGGTCCATCTGGAACGCGGCCCCGACCTGGTGCCCCGGGCCGCCGACGCCGCGCGGCTGATCACCCCGCGGACCCGGGCGATCGTGCTGGTCAGCCCGGACAACCCGAGCGGCGTGACGGTCGACCCGGACGGCATCGCCGAGTTCGCGGCGCTGGCCCGGCGGTACGACCTCGCGCTGGTCCTCGACGAGACCTACCGGTCGTTCCGGGACAGCGCCGAGCCGGCGCACCGGTTGTTCGCCGACCCGGACTGGGACCGGACCGTGGTCAGCCTGCACTCGTTCTCCAAGGACCTGGCGATCCCGGGCTACCGGGTCGGCGCCGTGGTCGGCTCACCCGCGCTCAACCGCGAGGTGTGCAAGCTGCTGGACTGCGTGGCCACCTGCGCGCCGCGGATCGGGCAGGAGGCCGCCTGGGCCGGGTTGACCCACGCCGCGCAGTGGCGGGCCGAGCGGGCCGCGGACATCGCGGCGCGGCGCACGGCGTTCGCCGCCGCGATGGCCGACCGGCCCGGCGGCTTCGAGCTGCTGTCCTGCGGCGGGTTCTTCGCCTGGCTGCGCCACCCCTTCACCGGCCGGCCCACCGAGGACGTCGTGCGCGAACTGGTCGTGAAGCACGACACGCTGGTCATGCCCGGCACCGGGTTCCTGGGTGCGGACCGGGGCACGCTGCGGGTCAGCGTCAGCAACATCGAGCGCGCCCAGATCCCGGCGTTCGTCGGGCACCTGCGCGACGCCGGTCAGTAGATGACCCGGTTGTCCGGCGCCGGTCGCCACGCCCGCGAGCCACGCAGGTTGCGGGTGACGTTGAGCCGCTTGAGCCAGCGGTCGGAGCCGTCGTAGCGGGCGCGGAACGACTTGCGCCCGTGCACCGCCCGGAAGTTGTCGACGAAGACCACGTCGCCCGGCCGCAGGCTGACGTCCTTCATCCGCGCCTCGATCTGCTCGCACAACCCCTGGAACGCCCGGGTCGAACGCTGCGACCAGCCGTCGGTCTTCATGTGGTACGGATCGAGGGCCATGTAGGGCTGCTGCCGGTCGCCGAAGAGCACCGGCCGCTTGACCGGGTCGTCGTTCCACGACTGGATCAGCGCGAAGCTGCGCTGGCGCAGCCGGTCGACCGTCGGGTCGCCGGTGGACTCGGAGGCGTTCTCCGGCCGGTGCGAGTTGTCCGGCATCTGGGTGAACTCGGGCTCGAACAGCGCCTCCACGTCCAACGCGGACCAGTCCAGGTCGCCCGCGTCGCACACGGTGGTGGCCACGAGGTCGGGATTCTTGAGGCACATCAGCGCCACATAGTCCCCGCGGCACGGGTGGAACGCGTCCTCGGTGTGCCAGGACAGGTGCTGGAGGCTGTTGGAGCCCAGCTCGTAGTGTTCGTGTCCCTTGATCGGCAGGACGTCGTGCATGATCCGCCCGTCCTGCTGGGTGGCCCAGCCGAAGACGTCGCCGAGCACCGAGGCGCAGAGCAGGAAGAAGATCTCCTGCCGCAGCGCCGGCGAGTCGTGCTGGCTGCCGCGCCAGTGCGACGGCGTCGGGCCGAGCTGCGCCTCGTCGACATCGAGGCCGGAGATCAGGCACACGGCCGAGGGCTCGCCCAGCCGGTACGTCTCCAGGAACTCGACCAGATGGCTCGGCAGCAGCCGGGTCAGCACCGGCGCGCGGCGGATCAGCCCCGGGTCCTCGATCGTCCCGTGTTCCTTGGCGAGATCGGTGAGCACCGGAGTGAGCGCCGCGTTGTCCTGCGGCGTCAGCGTCAGGTGATGCATCGCGTACCGCCTCCCGCGGGCAGGGGGACGCCCGGCGCACGGGCGTCTGGCTTGGCAGTCTAGGAGGATCGGCGGGTCACGCATCGGTCCCCGTTAGAAGGGACAGGTGCGCGGATCCGCCGCAAACATATCGTCTGGACTGACCTGCTCAGCAGATCCGCCGCCGGAGCGCGCCGCCGGATTGACGACGTAGGCGGGACGATACGTGAGCGAACTTGCCAACCTGACAACGATGGAAGTCGACGCCCTGACCGACGTCGACGGTGGCCTCAACCTGACCGACGGGCATGCCCGGCTCGACCTCTCGCCGCAGCAGGCAGCCGTCATCGCCCGGCTCCCGGAGATGTTCGCCGTGGCCACCCGGCGATCGTTCCCGAGCATCGAGACGGCCGCGCACCGCGCGTTCCTCGACGCGATCGGCCAGCACAGCGCGCCGGTCGGCTCCGGCCGCATCCTGAGCTGCTACTCCTCCACCCTCTCCACCGACATCGTGGCCCGGGCACTGCCGGCGGGCGCGACTGTCGCCGTGCTGCACCCGACGTTCGACAACATCGCCGACCTGTTCGTGACGCGCGGGCTGAAGCTGGTGCCGCTCTCCGAGGAGGCGCTGCTGCGTCAGGAGTGGCCGGGTGCGCCCGTCGACGCGATCGTGGTGACCAACCCCAACAACCCCACCGGCCTGGTCACGCCCGAGGGTCACCTCCGGTCGCTGGCCGAGCACGCGGTCCGGCACGGGCAGACCGTCATCATCGACGCCAGCTTCCGGGGCCAGGTACGCGACGCGCAGTACGACACGTACGCGGTGCTCGACGCCGCCGGCGCGGACTGGATCGTGATCGAGGACACCGGCAAGCTCTGGCCCACCCACGAGCTGAAGATCGGGCTGCTCGCCTACAGCGAGCGGACCCGCCTGCCGATCGAGCGGGCGTTCTCCGAGTCGCTGCTGGCCGCATCGCCGGTGGTGCTGCAACTGATCGAGGCGCTGGCCGCCGACTGGGTGGACGGGGGCTACGAGCGCGCCCGGGACCTGGTCCAGCGCAACCGGGACGCGGTGCGGGAGGCCATCGGGTCGGTCGGCCTGCGGTTGGCCGATCCCGAGTCGCAGATCAGCGTGGCCCGGGTCGCCCTCCCGGTCGACGGCCCCGACTCCTCGCTGCTCTACAAGGAACTGCTGGAGCGCGGCGTGCACGTGCTGCCGTGCGCCCCCTTCCACTGGGCCGACCCGGAGAGCGGCCTGCGCTTCATCCGCCTCTCCCTCGCCCGACCGCACGCGACCGTCGCCTCCGCGGCGCGCACGCTGGCCGACGCCTACCGGGAGTTGTCCGCAGCCGCCTGAGGGGAGTCGTGTGTCGGGTCGCGCGATGCCGTACCACGTGCCGTTGGGCCGGTCCGGATGGAGCCTGTGGCGCGACGCCGCGCTGCGGGGCACCGGATTCCCGGCCCGGCGGATCCTGGAGATCTGCGACGACGAGCTGGCGGCCGCGGCCGACGCCTGCGACGAGGCGGTGCCGGCCACCGGCGAGCGGTACTCCCGGGCGTACCTGGCGGCGGCCGCGCGACTGAGCGCGGCCGTGCGCCACCTGGCCACCGACCCGCGCTTCCGCGAGGCCGTCACCTGGCAGAACCCGGCGCTGCTGGGTGGTTGCCTGGACCGGCTCGCGGCCGGCGAGCCGCGCAACGTGCGCGGTCGCGGCCACGAGCTGACCGTCGTCAGCTACCTGCAGCGGTACTGCCTCAAGAACGACACCATCGGCTTCTTCGGACCGGTCGGCTGGGCCCTGGTGGCCGGCGCCGATCCGGCCACGGCACCCGACCCGGCAAGCGCACCCGACCCGGCGAAGGCGCCCGACCCGGCCGCGGCGCCCGGGTCGGCCGTGCCCGGTCTGTCGCCGGCTCCCGGCCCGGCGCTGCTGCGCCGGCGGACGACCTACTTCGAGGGCTGGGCGCTGGACGTCCTGGCCGAGGTCCTCGGCGCCCGGCCGGACGTGTGGCCGTGGCTGCGGCCCCGCCGGCTGCCGACCACGGTGCTGACCGGCTGGCTGCTGCGGCTCCCGCTGCGCAAACCGGTCAAGCTGTCGGCCGCGGAGGTGCGCGTCCTGCCGCAGTGCGACGGTGGCCGGGCCGTGCTCGACATCGCCGGCGACCCGCCGGACCCCGCGCTCGTCGCGGCGCTGCTGCGGCTGTGCGAACTGGGCGCCATCCGGATCGACCTGCACGGCGTCGACGGCACCTGGCCGGAGCGGGACCTGGCCCGCCGGATCGACACGATCGCCGACCCGCAGGTGCGGGCGCGCACCAGGGCGCCGCTGGACGAGTTGATGGCCGGCCGGGACGCGGTGGCCGCCGCGGGCGGCGACCCCGAGCGGCTGGCCGCCGCCAGCGCGACGCTGGCCGGCGCCTTCGAACGGATCACCGAGCACGGTGCCGCCCGCGATCCGGGTCGTTCCTACGCGGCCCGGACCCTGGTGTACGAGGACACCGTGCGCGACGTCGACGTGCGGATCGGGCAGCGGATCACCGAGCGGCTGGCCGGACCGCTCGGCGCCGTGCTCGACAGCGTGGTCTGGCTCGCCAACACCGTCGGCTGCGGCTTCGAGGCGCGGGCCCGTGCGCTGCTGGACCGCTCCGGCGGTGAACTGCCACTGGCCAACCTGCTCAACCGCGTCCTGCCCGACCTGCGCCAACTCTCCCGCCGCAGCGTCGAGTGCGACCTGGTCGACGAGGCGACGGCCGGGCTGCAGACCCGCTGGCGGCGGGTGCTGGGCCTGACCCGGAGGTGTTCGACAGGCCGCGGCACCACGTCGACGGCGCCACCGTCGCCGCGCGCGTCGCCGAGCAGTTCGCCACCGGGCCGCCGCGCTGGCCGGGCGCCCGATGGCACTCCCCGGACCTGATGGTGGTCGCCGACGACCCCGAATCGCTGCGCCGGGGCGACGTGGACGTCGTGCTGGGCGAGCTGCACTGCGCCACCAACACCCTCGAAACCCGGCTCTTCGTGGCCCAGCACCCGGATCCCGACCGGCTCCGGGCCACGGCCACGGCCAGCGGGCTCGATCCGCGGATCTCCTTCATCCCCCGCAGCGACGCCGAGGTGCCCTCCCGCATCTCCTGGGCCACCGAGTTGCAGCTACCGGGCTACACGTACGTCTCGGTGGGCGCGGAATCGATCGAGCCGCCGGCCGGCGCCACCACGCTGTCCGCGTTCGACCTGGTGGCCCGCAGCGGCGAGCACGGCCGGGTGACGGTCACCCACCCCGGCCGCGGCCTCGCGTACGACTTCGTCGAGGTCGTCGGCGAACTTCTCGGCCTGATGATCGTCAACGCCTTCCGGGTGGTCGGTGCCGCCCGGCACCGGCCCCGGATCACCGTCGACCGGCTGGTGCTGTGCCGCGAGTCGTGGGCGTTCCCGGCCGCCGAGGCGTCCTGGGCGTTCGTCCGCGACGAGCCGCGGCGGTACCGCCAGGCGCGCCGCTGGCGGGCCGAACGCGGCCTGCCCGAACGCGCGTTCTTCCGGGTGCCGGTGGAGCGCAAGCCGATGGCGGTCGACTTCCGCAGCCTGCCGCTGGTCAACCTGCTCGCCAAGGCCATCCGCCGCACGGCCGAGGCCGAGGCCGTCGCCGGACCCGACGCCGACGCCGACGCCGGCACGGTCGTCCTCACCGAGATGCTGCCCGACCTCGACCAGCTCTGGCTGGCCGACGCGCAGGGCGCCCGCTACACCGCGGAGCTGCGGATGGTGGCGGTCCGCGACCCGCGCTGACCGGTCAGCCGGCCACCCGCTCGTGCAGCCGGCCCAGGTGCTCCAGCGAGCCGAGCACGTCGTCCGGCGCCACCCCGAAGTCGACCAGGCAGGCGATCTCGTCGACGCCGAGGGCGGCGAGCCGGTCGACCACCTCCACCCCGTCCTCCGGCGTGCCGAACAGGCTGCTGGTCTTCACGTACCGGTCGGCGGCGCGGCCGATCAGCAGGTCGCGGTACTTCTGCGGCAGCGTGTTCAGGTCCAGGCCCTCCGGGAACAGGCCCGGCGTCCTGGCGATCAGGTCGATCGAGCTGTGCAGGTAGCGGACGAACGGCTGCCGCACCGTCTCCAGCACCGCGGCCCGGTCGGCACCCAGCATCGTGTGCAACATGACGACGACGTGGCCGCGGGCCTGCGGGCCGTGCGCCTCGGCCAGCTCCGCCCGGTACGCGGCGATGTTGCGGGCCAGCGTCGCGTCGTCCTGACCGAGCAGGTACGTCAGCAGCCCGGCGCCCAGCCGGCCGGCGGTCCTGAAGGTCTCCGGCGATCCGGAGCTGGTGACCCAGATCGGCAGCTCGGGCTGGACCGGGGCCGGGAAGATGCGCACCGGGCGCTTCTCGCCGGAGCCGTCCGGGAACTCGACCTCCTCGCCACGCCAGAGCCGGCGGATCGTCCCGATGGCGTCCACCATGAGGTTCTTGCGGTCGGCGTAGCCCTCCGGCCGGATCACGTAGTCACCCGCGTGCCAGCCGGAGGCGAACGACACGCCCACCCGGCCCTGCGACAGGTTGTCCACCACCGACCATTCCTCCGCGACGCGTACCGGATGGTGCAGCGGCGCCACGACGCTGCCGGCGCGGATCGCCACCCGCTGCGTGACCGCGGCCACCGCCGCGCCGGCCACCGCAGGGTTCGGGTAGCGCCCGCCGAAGCGGTGGAAGTGGCGCTCCGGCGTCCAGACCGCGGCCAGGCCGTGCGCGTCGGCGAACCGCGCGCTCTCCAGCAGCAGCCGGTAACCGGAGTCGGCGGTGTCGGAGTCGTCGGCGAAGAAGAACAGGCTCAGGTCCATTGCCGCTCCCTTGCACAGCCGGCCGGGCAAAGGGCCCGGATCACCACATTGACGCTATGGCGCCGGCCGGTCCCGGCGCTGTCACGTGAAGCCGGGACCGGTGCCGATCCCAATAACAGGTGACAACCGCCCGAAGGCGATGCACCCTAGCGTCGGCTCATGGCGCATCCGTCGTACCCCGAGGTGCAGGTCCAGGATCCGACGCCCGCCAGCGCCGGCCCGGGATCCTCGACGCGGCCCACGCCGCCGCGCACGCCGTACGAGGAAGTGGTGTACGGGATCTGGACCGATGTGCTCGGCGACGTACTCGGGGCGACCGAGTTCGGGGTGCACGACGACTTCTTCGAACTGGGCGGCCACTCCCTCGCCGCCCCCAGGATCGTGGCGCGGATCCGCAAGACCCTCGGGGTGCACGTCCCGGTCCGCGAGTTCTTCGGCTGCCGGACTGTGGCGTCGCTGGCGTCGCTGGTGGCCGCGCAGTCGTCCATCGGGCCACAGACCATCGGGCGCCGGGCGGACCGGGCCGAGGCGGTGCTCTCCTTCGACCAGCAGCGCATCTGGCTGGAACACCAGATGCAGCCCAGCCTGGCCTACAACGTGCACGGCCGGCAGCGGCTGGTCGGCCCGCTGGACGTCGGGGCGTTCGCGGCCAGCATCCGGGCGATCCTGGTCCGCCACGAGGCGCTGCGCACCCGGTTCCCGGTGGTGAACGGCCAGCCGGTGCAGGTCGTCGACGACCTTCCCGACGACTGGCAGCTCGACGTGCACGACCTGCGGGACGTCGCCGACCCGGCGCAGCGGAGCGCCCGGGCGCGCCGGCTGGCCGACGAGCAGGCGAGCACCGCGTTCGACCTGACCGCCGGGCCGCTGATCCGCTGCCTGCTGATCCGGCTCGACGAGACCGAACACCTGCTCAGCCTCACCGCCCACCACATCGTCTGCGACGACTGGTCGATCGGGCTGTTCGCGCGGGAACTCTCGGCGCTGTACGCCGCCGGCGGCGACCCCGGCCGGGCCGGCCTGGAACCGCTGCCCATCCAGTACCGCGACTACGCCGCCTGGCAGCGCGAACACCTGGTCGGCGAGACCCTGGAGCGCACGGTCGGGTACTGGCGGGAACACCTCGCGGGTGCGCCGGGGGTGCTCACCATGCCGCTCGGCCGGCGCCGCGCCGGTGCGCGCGAGCACGGCGAGTGGACCCGCGGGCGGCTCACCGAGGAGGAGACCCGGGCGCTGCACACGTTCTGCCGTGCCCAGGGCGTGTCGCCGTTCATGCTGCTGATGGCGACCCTGGCCACCGTGCTGGCCCGCTGGTCCGGCCAGCGGGACGTGGTGATCGGGGTGCCGACCGCGGGACGCAACGACACCGGCACCGACACGCTGATCGGCTTCCTGGTCAACACGCTGCCGATCCGGGTCGACCTGCGCGACGAACCCACCTTCACCGACCTGCTCGCCCGGGTCCGGCGGGTCTGCCTGGACGGCTACGCACACGCCGACGCACCCCTGGACGTGCTCATCCAGCAGCTCGACGTGCCCCGCGACCCGCGGCACACGCCGCTGTTCCAGGTGGTGCTGAGCCTGCTGAACACCAGCACGGCCACGGCGCAGCTGCCGGGGATCAGCGTGGAGTCGATGGACGGCACCACGTCGCTGCCGACCAAGCTGGACCTGACGGTCAACGTCCAGGAGACCGACCGCCGGATGCACTTCCAGCTCGACTACAACCCCGAGCGGTACGACCCGACGCTGGTCGAGGCGCTCGTCACCCAACTGGAGGCGCTGCTGCGCGCCGTGGTCGAGGATCCCTCCCGTGGCGTCCTGGACTACCCGCTCGGTCCCGCCCCGGCGGTGGACCCCGACGGTCCCGGCCCGGCGGTGGACCCCCACGGTGCCTCCGATTCCAACGGGCACGGCCCGGCCGCGCCGGATTCCAACGGGCACGCCCCGGCCGGGACGGAGCCGGCCGCGCCGCCGGCTCCGGAGGCCGGGCGGGCCGCGGTGGTGACCGGCGAGGGCACGTACAGCTACGGCTGGCTCGGCCACGCCGTGCAGAGCATCGGGCGGGCACTGCCCCGGACCGGGCACGTCGACCTGGTCCACCGCCCCGGCGCGGCGTTCGTGGCGGCCGTCCTGGCCTGTGTGGAGGCCGGCGCCGAGTTCTCGATCGTCGAGGCGGACACGCCGGCGTCGGCCACGGTCTTCGACGTCGCCGAGCATCCGGTCGATCCGGACGGCACCGGGCCGGCGTTCACCGGCCGGGGCGTCGCCGACCGCGCCTGGGCCGCCGGCCGGCTCCCGCTGGCCGGCACCGACCGGGTCGCGGTGCTCACCTCCCGGCCCGGGCACCGGGTGTCGGCCATCGTCAACACCGCCGCCGCCGGAGCCACCCTCCTGGTCCCGCCGGCCGGCGCCGACCTGGACGGCTGGCTCGCCGGGCAGGCCGCCACGGCCGCCTTCCTCGGCCCGCCGCAACTGCGCGCCCGCACCGCCCCGCTGCCGCACCTGCGGTACGCCGTCATCGACAACTCCGGCGAGCTGGTCCCGCACGACATCGTGCGGCTGCGCCGGCTCGCCCCCGGCTGCCACGCCCTCGCCGTGTACGGCACCGACGCCGGCGGCCGGCCACTGGCCACCTACGACGTGCCGGAGGACTTCCGTCCCGGCTCCGCGCCGCTGCGCGTCCCGCTCGGCCACCCGCTGCCCGGCAACCCCGCCGACCGGCCGGCCAGCGTCGGTGAGGTGACGCAGCTGCGCTTCGGCGCCCGGCACACCGGGCACCTCGCCCGCCGGTGGGCCGACGGCACCCTCGAATACCTCGGCCATCCGGGCACGGACCCGGCACAGGACCGGATCCAGACCTACCACGCGCTGCGCGACCTGCCCGAGGTCACCGACGCGGTCCTCGTCGAGCTGGCCGATCCCGACGGCAATCCCGCGCTCGTCGGCTACGTCACCGGCGACGAACCCATCCGCACCGGCGCGGAGATCCGCCAGCAGCTCCTGTTGCGCCTGCCCGACCACCTCACCCCGCGCACGTGGTGGTGCTCACCGCGCTGCCCCGCACCCCGGACGGCGACTACGACCTGGACCTGCTCCCGGACGTGACGGTCGGCGGGCCGGCCGCGCCGACCCCGCCGCGCACCCCGTACGAGGAGGTGGTGCACGAGATCTGGGGCGACGTCCTGGGCGTGCCGGACTTCGGGGTGCACGACGACTTCTTCGAACTGGGCGGCCACTCGCTGCTGGCGCCCCGGATCGTCGGCCGGATCCGGGAAACGCTCGGCGTCGAGGTCCAGGTCGGCGACTTCTTCGGCAGCCGGACCGTGGCGGCGCTGGCCGCGACGGTGGCGGCCCGGTCCGCGGCCGGACCCCGGGTCATCGAGCGCCGGGCGGACCGGGCCGAGGCGGTGCTCTCCTTCGACCAGCAGCGCATCTGGCTGGAGAACCAGCTCGTGCCGAGCCTGGCGTACAACGTGCACGGCCGGCAGCGGCTGATCGGCCCGCTGGACACCGCCGCGCTGGCCGACAGCGTCCGGGCGATCCTGGTCCGCCACGAGGCGCTGCGCACCCGGTTCCCGCTGGTGAACGGCCGTCCCGTGCAGGTCGTCGACGACCTTCCCGAGGACTGGCGGCTCGACGTGCACGACCTGCGCGGCCTGGCCGACGGGGCGCGGCGGGCGGACCGGCTGGCCGACGAGCAGGCCGGGACCGCGTTCGACCTGACCGCCGGGCCGCTGATCCGCTGCCTGCTGGTGCGGCTCGGCGAGGCCGAACACGTCCTGAGCATCACCGCCCACCACATCGTCTGCGACGAGTGGTCCATCGGGCTGTTCCTGCGGGAACTCTCGGCGCTGTACGCCGCGGGCGGCGACCCGGCGCGGGCCGGCCTGGAACCGTTGCCCATCCAGTACCGCGACTACGCCGCCTGGCAGCGCGAACACCTGGTCGGCGAGACCCTGGAACGCACGGTGGCGTACTGGCGGGAACACCTGGCCGACGCGCCGCCGGCGCTGACCCTGCCGGTCCGGCACGACGGGACCACGGTCCGGGACGCCGGCGACCGGGCCCGCGTCCAGCTCGGCGCGGACGAGACCGCCGCAGTGCAGGAGTTCTGCCGCGCCCGGGGCGTGTCGCCGTTCATGCTGCTGATGGCCACCCTGGCCACCGTGCTGGCCCGCTGGTCCGGCCAGCGGGACCTGGTGATCGGGGTGCCGGTCGCCGGGCGCACCGACGCCGGCACCGACACGCTGATCGGCTTCCTGCTGAACACGCTGCCGATCCGGGTCGACCTGAGCGACGAACCCACCTTCACCGACCTGCTCGCCCGGGTCCGGCGGGTCTGCCTGGACGGCTACGCACACGCCGACGCACCCCTGGACGTCCTCGTCCAGCAGCTCGACGTCGTCCGCGACCCGCGCCGCACCCCGCTGTTCCAGGTGGTGCTCAACGTCGTGGGCGGCGCCCCGACGACCCGGCTGAGCGGCATCACGGTCGAGTCGATGGACAGCGCAGCCGCCCTGCCGACCAAGTTCGACCTGAGCCTCAACGTCCAGGAGTCCGACGCCCGGCTGTTCCTCCAGCTCGACTACAACCCGCAGCGGCACGCGCCGGCGATGGTCGAGGCGCTGGTGGCGCACCTGGTGACGCTGCTGGGCGCGGTCGTCGCCGACCCGTCCCGGCCGGTCCTGGACTACCCGCTCGACGCCGGACCCGCCGGACCCGCCGGACCGCAGGACCCGGCTGCGGCCCCGGACCCGGCCGCGCCGTCCCGCCCGGCCGCGCCGGCCGGAACCGCCGCACCGGCCGGATCCTCCACACCGGGCGGAACCGCCGCACCGGGCGCGCCGCCGGCCGAGCACGCCGCCGTGGTGACCCCGACCGGGCGGCACTGCTACGGCTGGCTGGCCGACGCCACCGCGGCGATGGTCCCCGGGTGGCGAACGTGGGTCATCTCGGCGTGGTGCGCCGCCCGTCCGGCTGGTTCGTGGCGACCATCCTCGCCTGCCTGCGCACCGGCACCACGTACTCGGTCATCGACGGCGACTCGACGCTGCCGGCGCGCTACCTCGGCACCACGGACGTGATCGACGTCGCCGACCAGCCGGCCGAGCCGGAGGTCAGCACCACCGCCGGCACCCCGGCGGGCGACGGGATCGGCGAGCACGCGTGGGCGCTGCACCGGATCGGGCTGACCGCGGCCGACCGGGTGGCCGTGCTCACCCACCACGCCGGACACCTCGTCTCGGCCATCGCCAACACCGTCGCCGCCGGTGCCACGCTCCAGTTCGCCCCGCCGTTCCCCGGCACCGACATCGGCGCCTGGCTGCGGGACAGCGCCGCCACCGTCGCGTTCCTCAGCCCGCCCCAACTGCGCGCCCTCGACACGTCGCTGCCCGATCTCCGGTACGCCGTGCTCGACCACCACGGCGAGCTGACCGCCCACGACGTGCGGGCGCTGCGCCGCTACGCCCCCGGGTGCCGGGTCCTGGCCGGGTACGGCACCGACCACCGCGGCCGGCCGCTGACCACCTACCAGGTGCCGGAGGACCACGACCCGGCCACCGCGGCGCTGCGCGTCCCGCTCGGCCACGAACTGCCCGGCCGGCCCGCCGACCAGCCCAACACCGTCGGCGAGGTGGTCGAACTCCGGTTCGGCAGCCGCCGTACCGGTCACCTGGCCCGGCGCTGGACCGACGGCACCCTGGAATACCTCGGCCACCTCGGCGCCAACCCGGCGGACGACCCCGTCCAGACCCAGCACGCGCTGCGGGACCTGCCGCACGTGACCGACGTGATCCTCACCGAACACCCCGACTCGGACGGCAACCCGCGGCTCGTGGCGTACCTGGCCGGCGGCGACCCCGACCAGGACCCGGCCGCGCTGCGGCAGTACCTGGTGCCCCGCCTCCCGGACCCGCTCATCCCGATCCACGCCTTCGTCCTGGACGGCCTGCCGCGCACCCCGCTCGGCGACTACGACCTCGCGGCGCTGCCCGAACCGGACGAGGACGACCTGGCGGCGAACGTCTACGTGGCACCGCGCACCCCTGTGGAACGCCAGCTCACCGAGATCTTCGAGGAACTGCTGGGTCTGGACCGGATCGGCGTGCACGACTCGTTCTTCGAACTGAACGGGTTCTCGCTGCTGGCGACCCAGATGACCGCCCGGGTCCGGGACACCTTCGGGGTCGAGCTGCCGCTGCGCGAGGTGTTCGGCTCGCCCACCGTGGAGGGCGTGGCCCGGCTGATCCTGTGGAAGCAGACCGAACAGTCGGACAGCGCCGCGCTCGAGGCGCTGCTGTCGGAGATCGAGGCAGAGGACTGAGATGCGCGACCTCTCGGCCCACCTCGCCCGCCAACTGGCCGCCGACGGCGCGGCGCCGGCGGCCGTCGGCGAGACCACCCTCAGCTACACCGAGCTGGCCGACCGGGTCGGCGCGGTCGTCGACGCGGTCAAACCCTTCGTGGTGGCCGGCGACGTGGTCGCGCTCGACATCCGCACCCCGGTGCTCGGGCTGGTGGCGGCGCTGGCGGCCGACCGGCTCGGCGTCGCGTTCCTGCCGCTGGACACCGCCGCGCCCCGGACCCGCCAGCAGTGGGTGCTGGACAGCTCGGCCGCCCGGGTGGTGCTGCGCGAGACCGGGCCGCTGCGGCTGGAGCCGTACCCGCTGACCCCCGGCCGCCCGTCGTGGCCGCTCACCGACCCCGGCTACGTCATCTACACCTCCGGCACGACGGGCCGGCCGAAGGGCGTCCACGTTCCCAAACGCGCGCACGTCGAACGCCTCGAAGGGCTGCGGGAGCTGCCCGGCCTGCGCAGCGGCGGCTCGTTCCTGGCACTCAGCCCGCTGTCGTTCGACATGTCGATGGTCGAGGTCTTCCTGCCGCTGGTGGTGGGCGGACCGGTGGTGACCGTCGACCTGGCGGCCCGGCGGAACGCCGAGGTCTTCGACCGGGCCGTCCGGGACCACCGGCCGGACGTGGTCCAGGCGACGCCCTCGTTCTGGCGGCTGATGCTGGCCTCCGGCTGGTCGGGCAGCGCCGAACTGGCCGTCTGGTGCGGCGGCGAGGCGATGACCCCGGAACTGGCCACCGTCCTGCACGGCCGGTGCGGCGCGCTGTGGAACCTGTACGGACCGACCGAGACCACCGTCTGGGCCTCGGCCTGGCAGGTCGAGCCCGGCCGGCCGATCTCGCTGGGCACCGAGCTTCCCGGCACCACGATGGACCTGGTCGACACGGCCGGCGAGGTGGTGGCCGGCGTCGGCGCCGAGGGCGAGATCCGGATCGGCGGCGCCGGCATCGCCGACGGCTACCTCGGCGGTACGCCGGCCGACGACGCCCGCTTCGACCACACGCCGCCGGGCCGCAGCTACCGGACCGGGGACCGGGCGCGGCGCGGCGACGACGGGACGCTGACCTTCGTGGGCCGGCTGGACACCCAGGTCAAGGTACGCGGACACCGGGTCGAACTCGGCGAGGTCGAGTCCACCCTGGAGGCGCACCCGGCGGTGGCCGAGGCGATCGTGGTGCTGGTCGCCGGCGACGATCCCGAGGCGGCCCACCTGCACGCCGCGGTCGTCGCGCGGACCGCCGTCACCGTCCGGGAACTGCGCCGGTGGCTGGCGGAGCGGCTGACCGCCGCGATGATCCCGCAGAAGATCGAGGTCGCGACCGCACTGCCGCGCACCAGCGCGGGCAAGCTCGACCGGGTGACCATCACGACGTTGCTGGCCGCCGGCCGGCGGCTGTCCTGAGTCACCGTTGACGGCGGCGCGGCACCGGGCCGCGTCCCAGCAGGGAGGATCGACGTGGCCGGCCGGGAACACACCTGCACCGACCTGTCCGGGACCGGCATGACCGTCTCCGGACTGCTGCACCGCCGGGCGGCCGACCAGCCCGACCGGATCGGCTACACCTTCCTGCTCGACGGCGAGGGCGAGGAGCAGCCGCTCACGTACGCCGGGACCGACCTGCGGGCGCGGGCCGTGGCCGCGAGCCTGCGGGCCGCCGGCGCCCGGCCGGGCAGCCGGGCGTTGCTGGTGCTGCCGCCCGGACTGGACTACCTCACGGCCCTCTTCGGCTGCCTGTACGCCGGTGTGGTGGCCGTGCCGGTGTATCCGCCCGACCCGGTCAGGCTCACCACCAGCCTGCCCCGGTTGCTGGCCATCGTGCGCGACGCCGAACCGGAGGTGGCGGTGACCACCTCCCCGCTGCTCGGCTTCCTCGACCAGGTCACCGGGCTGGCGCCCGAACTGGGCGCGCTGCGCTGGGTCGCCGCCGACACGGCCGAGGCCGGCGACGCCGAGACCGGTACGCCGGTGCCCGTGGCCGCGGACGCCACCGCGATCCTCCAGTACACCTCGGGGTCGACCGCCGACCCGCGCGGCGTGCGGCTGTCGCACCACAACCTGCTGCACAACTCGGACCTCATCCAGCGGCTGTTCGGCACCACGCCGGAGAGCCGCGGCATGGTCTGGCTGCCGCCGTATCACGACATGGGCCTGATCGGTGGCCTGCTCCAGCCGCTGTACGGCGGCTTCCCGATCACCCTGATGTCGCCGCTGGACTTCCTCGCCGACCCGATGCGCTGGCTGCGGGCCATCGACCGGTCCGGCGCGACGGTCAGCGGCGGCCCCAACTTCGCCTACGACCTGTGCGCCCGCAAGTGCGACCCGCAGGAGGCCGCGCGGCTGGACCTGCGGTCCTGGCGGGTCGCGTTCAACGGCGCCGAGCCGATCCGGCCCGAGACGCTCGAACGGTTCGCCGCCACGTTCGAGCCCGCGGGCTTCCACCCCGACGCGTTCCTGCCCTGCTACGGCCTGGCCGAGGCCACCCTGATCGTCTCCGGGCACGGCGGCCGGTCGGCGCCGGCGACCACCACCGGTGCCCCGCCGACCGTCACGGTCGACCGCACGGCACTCGAACGGCACGACGCCGCGGCGCCCGGCGCCGGTCCGGCGGCCCGGCTCACCAGTTGCGGACCGTCGGCGCCGGGGCTGCGGATCGAGATCGTCGACCCGGCCACCGCGACCGGCTGCCCGCCGGGCCGGGTGGGCGAGATCTGGGTGTCCGGCGCGAGCGTGGCCGGCGGCTACTGGCGCCGGCCGGAGGAGACCGAGCGGACCTTCCGGGCCCGACTCGCCGGCACGGACGGCCCGCCCTTCCTGCGCACCGGCGACCTCGGCTTCCTGCACGACGGGCAGCTCGTGGTCACCGGCCGGCTCAAGGACCTGATCATCGTCCGCGGCCAGAACCACTACCCGCAGGACATCGAACGCACCGCGGAGCAGGTGGACCCGGTGCTGCGGCCCGGCTGCACCGCCGCCTTCCTGCTCGGCGACGAGGACGACCGGCCGGTGCTGGTGCACGAGATCCGGCGCGGGTCGGAGGGGGTCGACGTCGCCGACCTGGCGACCCGGATCCGGCAGGCGGTGGCCCGGCAGCACGGCCTCGACGTGCGCGCCGTCGTGCTGGTGCGGGCCGGCGGCATGCCGAAGACCTCCAGCGGCAAGGTGCAGCGCCGGCTGTGCCGCTCGCGGCTGCGCTCCGGCGACCTTCCCGAGGTCGGGCGGGACGAGACGCCGGCCCCACCCGCCGGCACCGCCGGCACCGGCACCGCCGACGGTGGCGACGGCCCGGCCGGGGCGGCCGTGCCGGCGGCGCAGGTCCTGGCCGCCCCGCCCGAGCAGCGGCCCGAGCTGCTGGAACGCTACCTGCGCGGCCGGCTCGCCGAGGTGACCGGCGCCGCGCCCGCCGACCGGAACCAGCCGTTGCTGGCCGTCGGGCTCGACTCGCTGGCCGTCGTCCAGCTCAAGCACCGGGTGGACAGCGAGCTGGGGGTCAGCCTGCCGCTACCGGCGCTGCTGTCCGGTGCCGGGCTGGCCGAGGTCGCCGGCCGGCTCGCCGAGCAGCTCGGCGCGGCCGGCCCGACGGTGACCGCCGCCGGCACGACCGCGCGGACCACCGACCCGGCCGCCGAGGCCGCGCAGAGCGGTGAGGCCGACCCGGCCGCGGACCCGGCGCGGACCGGCGACCCGGCCGCGGACCCGGCGCGGACCGGCGTACCGGCCGGTGAGGCGGTCGAGGTCGCGCCCATGTCGGCCGGGCAACGGTGGACCTGGTTCCTGCACCAGATCGAGCCGGACAGCACCGCCTTCACCATCGCGGTGGCGCTGCGCGTACTCGACCCGCTCGACGGCGCCGCGCTGCACCGCGCCCTGGACACCCTGGTGGCCCGGCACGCGGCGCTGCGCACCACGTTCCAGGTCCGCAACGGCGAACCGGTCCAGGTGGTCGCGCCGAGCGGGTCGGCCGGCTACCGGGAACACGACGCCGGGCGGCTCGACGAGGGCACCCTGCGGACCGTGCTGACCCGCGTCGCGCGTACCCCCTTCGACCTGGCCTCCGGGCCGCTGCTGCGGGTCGACCGCTACCGCCGGCCCACCGGCGACGTCCTGCTGCTGAGCATGGACCACATGGTGACCGACTTCTGGTCGCTGACCGTCCTGGCCCGGGAACTCGGCGCGCTCTACCAGGCGTACACCAGCGGTGGCGACGTCCCGCTCGACCCGCCGGCCGCCAGCTACGCGGACGCCGCGCGGTGGCAGCGCTCGCTGCTGGAGGATCCGGCGGCCGTGCAGCGGCTGACCCGGTACTGGGACGGCCAACTGGCCGGCGCGGTGCCCCGGCTGGCGCTGCCGCCGGCGCGGGCCGGCGGCGGCCGGGGGGCGCGGCGCTTCGCGGTGCCGGCCCCGCTGGCCGCCCAACTGCGCGACCGCGCCTGCGCCGACCGGGTCACCCTCTACGTGCTGCTGCTGGCCTCGTTCCAGGCCGTGCTGCACCGGGTCACCGGCCAGCCCGACCTGGTTGTCGGCATCGGGGTGGCCGGGCGTACCCGGCCGGAGTTCGCCGACGTCGTCGGCTGCTTCACCCGGCCGGTCATCGTGCGCAGCCACTGCGCGGACGGCGAGCCCTTCCCGGCGCTGCTGGCCCGGACCCGGGACGGCGTCATCGGCGCGCTGGAGCACCAGGACTACCCGATGGCGATGCTGGCCGCCCGCCGCAAGCTGGCCCCGCACACGCCGCTGTACGACGTGCTGTTCACCTTCAACCGGTCACCCCGGCACGGCGACGACCTCGCCACGCTGGCCGCCGTCGGCCCCGCCGGGGTACGGCGCACCCTCGGGCCGCTGCGCGTCGAGAGCTTCCCGCTGCCGGCCGAACCGAGTGCGCTGCCGGTCGAGCTGGTGATGGCGGAGCTGGACGGGGTGCCGCACGGCGTGCTGCGCTACCGGGCCGACGCGCTCGACGACGCGACCGCGGACGACCTGGTGGCGGGCTTCCTCGGCCACCTGGCGGAGGTGGCCGAGGGTCTGGTGCCGCAGACGGCCTGATCAGCGGGCCAGCGCGGCGAGGGCCGCCGAGATCTCCCCGGCGATCACCGCCGAACCCTCCGCCTCCAGCGCCCAGTGCCCCGAGTCGAGCTGCGCCGTCAGCAGCGGCTCGGTGCTCTGCTCCTGCCACAGCCGCAGGTCCGGACCGTCCACGTTGGTGTCCTCGGCGCCCCGGATGGCCAGGATCGGCAGCGGGAGCGGCGGGGCGGGCCGGTAGGCGTAGCCGTCGTACATCTCCCAGTCCGCCCGCAACGGCCGCTCGATCATCTCGATGAAGTCCGGGTCGTCCAGCAGCCCCTCGTCGGTGCCGCCCATCTCGGCCGTCTGCGCCAGCAGCTCGCGGGTCGGCAGCCGGCCCATGCCGGTGTCGAAGACCGCCCGCGGCGGCAGGCAGCTACAGACCACCAGCAGCCGGGGGTTGCGGCACGGCGCCCGCACCAGCAGCTTCGCGATCTCGTACGCGACCAGCGCGCCCGAGCAGTGCCCGAGCAGCACGTAGTCGCCGCTGAACGCCGCGTGGCCGTCCCGGCCGGCCGCCGCCGAGAAGTCGGCCAGCAGCGACGGCATCGTCCGGTGCGGCCGCTCCCGCAGCCGCCGCCCGTGCCCCGGCAGCACCGCGGCGGACAGCGCGATGCCGGAGTGCCGCAGCGTCTCGCGCAGGCCGTTGAAGACCGTGGAGGCCGCCCCGGCGTGCGGGAAGGCGAAAAGCTCGACCCCGCCGCCCTCGCGACGGTACGGGAACCACTGCGCGACCGACGACATCAGCTGCCCTCCGGCCGGCTGCGGTCGATCACGCCGGCCAGGTCGGCCACGACGCTGTTCTCGAAGACGGCCTGCGGCGGCAGGCTGGCGTTCAGGTCGCGCTGGATCCGGATCCGGCTGCGCGCCGCCAGCAGCGAATGGCCGCCCAGCCCGAAGAAGTCGTCGTGCACGCCGATCCCCTCGACCCGCAGCAGCTCCTCGAAGAGCTGCACGAGATAGCGCTCGGTCTCGGTGCGCGGCGGCTCGAACTGCCGCCGCCGGTCGGCCCGCTCGGCGGCCATCTCGCGCAACTGCGCCCAGTCGCGCTTGCCGTGCGCGTCCAGCGGCATCGCCTCCAGCACGATGAACTCCGCCGGCACGTACGGCTCGGGCAGCCGCTCGGCCAGGAACGCCCGCAGCTTCGCCGGGGCCAGCCCCTCGGTCGCCGGGATGACGAAGGCGACCAGCCGCAGCTCGCCGGCCTCGCCCACCGCGGTCACGGCCACCTCACCGGTGTCCGGATGCTCGTAGAGCGCCCGTTCCACCTCGGCCGGCTCGACCCGGTGACCGGAGATCTTGACCTGGTTGTCGGCGCGACCCAGGTACTCCAGCGCGCCGTCCGGGTCGGTGCGCACCCGGTCGCCGGTGGCGTACATCCGGCTGCCGTCGGCGGCGAACGGGTCGGCCACGAACCGGTGCGCGGTGTGCGCCGGCTGGTTCAGGTAGCCGCGGCCGACTCCGGCGCCGCCCACGTACAGCTCGCCCGGCTCGCCGGCCGGCACCGGGGCGAGCCGCCCGTCGAGCACGTACAGCCGGGCGCCGGCCAGCGGCCGGCCGATCGGCACGCGGGTGCACTCGGCGGGCAGGTCGCCGATCTCGTGGCCGGAGCAGGCCACGGTCGCCTCGGTCGGGCCGTACAGGTTGCGCAGTTCGCCGGTGAACCCGCCGGCGCGCAGCTCCCGGCACGTCTCGCCGAGCAGCACGTCGCCGCCGGAGCAGAGCACCCGCAGCGAGGCGAACGCCTCCCGGTCGTGCCGGGCCAGGTGGTTGAGCGCGATCGCCGGCGCCAGCATCGCGGTGATCCGGCTGCGCCGCAGCTGGCGCATGAGGTCGGCGCCGATCAGGTCGGCGATGGACGGCAGCACCACGAGCTGCGCGCCGCCGGCCACCGTGCGCAACAGCTCGAACGTGAAGGTGTCGAACGACAGGCTGGACGCCTGGGCCGTCCGGTCGCCGGGACCCAGCGCCGGGATCCCGGCGTCGAGCGCGAACGCGGCCATCTGCCGGTGTTCGAGCACCACGCCCTTCGGCTCGCCTGTGGAGCCGGAGGTGAACAGCACGCAGGCGGCGTCGGCCGGCCGGACCGGCTCCGGCGGTGGGCTCGCGGCGGCGGCCAGTTCCGCCCAGTCCAACGCGATCGTCGGCACCGGAAGGTGCGCCAACCGCGCCTGCCGGCTCGGCTCGGTGACCAGCAGCCGGAGCAGACCCGCCTCGACCATCTGGTCCCGCCGGCGCCTCGGGTAGCTGGTGTCGATCGGCACGTACGCCGCACCGGCCTGCAGCACACCCAGCACCGTGACCACCGCGCCGACGCCGCGGCCGTGATGGACGCCCACCCGGTCCTGCGCCCGCACCCCGTGGCGCAGCAGCTCGGCGGCGACCGCGTCGACCCGCTCGGCCAGCTCCGCGTAGGTCAGCCGGGTCCGCTCGTCGGACACCGCGGGTTGCTCCGGGTACGCGCGGACGGTCCGGGCCAGCAGCTCCGGAACGGTCGCCGGGTGGGGCGCGGAATCGGTCAAGGGAGTCCCTCCTGATCGGTTCAGAACTCGAAGTCGTCCTCGATGATGGTCCGCAGGCCGGACGGCGCGGCCAGGAACGTGATCGGGTCGCCGGGCAGCATGTGGGCGGTGGTCTCGCCGTACTCGCCCCACTCCGCGAGGTCGTCCTTGTCCACGTCCAGGTCGCCCTCCCAGCCGATCGCGGTGATCGGCACGTCGACCGGGTGGACCGGCGGCAGGTAGCCCAGGCACATCCGCACGTCCGCCCGCAGCACCCGGGTGGACATCTGCACCAGCTCGGCCGGCAGTTCGCCGTCGCCGAGGCTGCGCGAGACCCGCTGCAACTCCTGGCCGATCCGCCGGTCGGACATCCAGGGGTGGTAGAAGCCGTAGAAGCCGCGGTAGGGCACCAGCGAGGCGGAGACGAACAGCCGCTGGGGCGCCGGCGCACCGACCGCGCCGGCCCGGGCCACGAAGGCGTGCGCGAGCAGCGCCCCCATGCAGTGCCCGATCACCGCGTACGGCCGGTCGAGGTGCGGGGTGATCGCCTCGACGGCGTCCCGGGCGAACGCGTCGAAGTCGGTGTACGGCTCCTCCAGCACGCGGTTCTCCCGGCCGGGCGGCTGCACGGGTGCCACCTCGATCCCGCCGAACCGGGCGGGCCAGCGGCGCAGCGACGAGGCGCCCGCCCCGCCGTACGGGAAGCAGAGCAGCAACGGCCCGTCGTCGGTGGCCGGCTCGCGCAGCAGCCACTTCGTCAACGGTGGCAGCATGTGGCCTCCCGAGATCTCGGCCGCCGGTCGCGACCCGACGGTAGGCGGCCGGGGTTAGTCGCCGGTTACGCGCGACGCGGGCGTAACCACGCACTAACCGCCGTGCGGCACAGTGGCGGCGTCCGTGGCCGCGCACCGGCCGGTCACCCGAGTACGGCGAAGGGGTCGCCCCGTGGCGCACCTGCCCTTGCTCGACCCCGGTGAGGTGTCGGAGCTGGACCTGACCGACGCCGCCGTGCACGCCGAGTACGACCTGTCGGCGCTCTGGCGGCGGCTGCGCACGCACGCACCGCTGCACCGGCACCGGTCGGTCGCCGGCGGTCCGGAGTTCTGGGTGGTGACCCGGCACGCGGACGCGATGGCCGTGTTCCGCGACGGCCAGCGGTTCACCTCGACCTCCGGCAACGTGCTGGAGACGCTGCTGGTGGGCAGCGACTCGGCGGCCGGGAAGATGCTCGCGGTGACCGACGGTAACCGGCACACCGAGGTGCGCCGGGTGATCACCGGCGCGCTCACCCCCGCCGTGCTCGACCGGCTGGCCGACCGGATCCGGACGCAGATCCGCGGGCTGGTCGCCCGGGCCGTGGAGCGGGTCGACGGGGACTTCGGCACCGACGTGGCGGCGCAGGTGCCGCTGACCACGATCTGCGACATGCTGGCCGTGCCCGACTCCGACCGCGCGTACATCCACCGGCTCGGGTCGTCGTCGGTCAGCTCGCACGAGCCGGGCCACGACACCATGGACGCCTGGACCTCGAAGAACGAGCTCCTGGCGTACTTCCTCGACCTGGCCGAGCAGCGCCGCGCCGACCCGGGTGACGACCTGGTCAGCGTGCTGGCCACGGCCCGGGTCAAGGGCCGCCCGCTGGGCACCGACGAGATCGTCTTCAACTGCTACAGCCTGATCCTGGGCGGCGACGAGACGACCCGGCTCGCGATGACCGGCGCGGTGCTGGCGATGGCCGAGAACCCCGACCAGTGGCGGGCGTTCCAGCGCGGCGAGGTGGCCATCGACTCCGCGGTGGAGGAGGTGCTGCGCTGGACGACGCCCTCCCGCCACCTGGGTCGGCTCGCCATCGAGCCCGCGGAGATCGCCGGCGGGCGGATCGAGGCCGGCGACATCGTGACCGTCTGGCTCGCCTCGGCGAACTTCGACGAACGGGAGTTCGCCGAGCCGGACGCGTTCCGGCTCGACCGGTCCCCCAACCGGCACCTGACCTTCGCGTACGGGCCGCACTTCTGCGTGGGGGCGCGGCTGGCCCGCATCCAGTTGGAGGCCACCCTCACCGCGCTGCGCGACCTGGTGGGCGACATCGAGGTCACCGGGGCGCCGCAGCGGGTGTACTCGAACTTCATCGGCGGCACCTTCACCCTGCCGGTGCGGCTGAAGGCCGCCTGAGGTCAGGGTTCCCGCCCGTCCAGGTACGCGGCGAACTGGTGCAGCACCGGATGCTTGAAGACGGCCACCAGCGGGATCGCCCGGCCGAGCCGGCGGCGTAGCCGGGCCGCCAGCCCGATCGCCAGCAGGGACTGGCCGCCGAGGGTGAAGAAGTTGTCGTCGGCGCCGACCTGCTCCACGCCCAGCACCTCGCACCAGACGGCGGCCACGGCCTGCTCGGTCGGCGTCGCCGGCCGCGCACCGGCCGGCTCGGCCGGCTCCGGGCGGGACGGCGCGGGCAGCGCCGCCCGGTCGACCTTGCCGCTGGTGGTCAGCGGGAACTGCGCGACCGGGACCAGGACGGCGGGCAGCATGTACTCGGGCAGCAGCGCGCCGGCGGCCCGCCGCACGGCGTCGGCGTCGAACGGCTGGCCGTCCGCGGCCGGCGCCGTCCGGCAGTAGCCGACGATTCCCGGACCGCCCGGCAGGTCGTCGCGGAGCAGCGCGACCGCCTGGGCCACCCCCGGGCAGCCGCCGAGCACGGCCTCGATCTCGCCCAGCTCGATCCGGTATCCGCGCAGCTTCACCTGGTGGTCCAGCCGGCCGAGGAACTCCAGCCGGCCGCCCGGACCGACCCGCGCCCGGTCACCGGTGCGGTACATCCGGCCGCCGTCGCCGGCGAGGTGGTCGGCCACGAACCGCTGCGCGGTGAGGTCCGGCCGGCCCAGGTAGCCCCGGGAGACACCGGCGCCGGCCAGGTACAGTTCGCCCTCCTCGCCCTCGGGCACCGGCCGCAGCGCCGGATCGAGCAGGTGGACCCGGACGCCGGGCAGCGGCGTGCCCAGGTGCGGCCCGCCGGAGTCGTCCACCGGGGTGCAGGTCGCGTCGACGGTGGCCTCGGTGGGGCCGTACAGGTTGATCGGCTCCAGCCGGCCGGCCGTCCGCGCCCGGGCCAGCCGCTCCCACAGCGCCGGCGGGATCGCCTCGCCGCCGATGAGCAGCCGCAGCGGCCGGTCCGCCGACCGGTCCGTTGGGCCGTCGGTCGGGCGGTCCGTCGGGCCGTCGGCGGTCGGGCGGTCGAGCAGGTGGTCCAGCACCGACACCAGGTGCGAGGGCGTGATGTCCAGGTCGTCCAGCCGCTCGCCGCTGACCAGCGCGGCCAGCGCCTGCGGGTCGCCGCGGACCGCGTCGCCGAGCAGCACCAGGGTGTCGCCGCGGCACAACCGCAGCCACTGCTGCACCGAGGCGTCGAAGGACGGGCTGGCGTTCCAACCCACCCGTGCCGGCTCCGGCCCGAGCACCGTGCCCAGGCCGTCCAGCAGCGCCGCCAGCGACCCGTGGGTGGCCAGCACCGCCTTCGGCTGGCCGGTGGACCCGGAGGTGTAGATCGCGTACGCGGGCTGGCCGGGACGGATCGCGGACCGGGCGGGGCCGCCGCCCGAGCGGGCGCAGGTGTCGACGGTGAGGATGCGCCGGGTGCGGGCCGGCGGGAGCCGGCGGCGGTGGGCGGCGTCGGAGAGCACGATGGCCGGGCCGGCCCGGTCGCACATGGCCGCCAGCCGGTCGGTGGGCAGCCCCGGGTCCAGCGGCAGGTACGCCGCGCCGCTGCGCAGCGTGCCGAGCAGGCCGACCACGAGGTCGACGCCGCGGGGCAGCAGCAGCCCGACCACGGTCTCCGGGCCGGCGCCCCGGGCGGTCAGCCCGGACGCCACGGCGGCGGTGCGCGCGGCCAGCTCGCCGTAGCTGAGCGCCAGGCCGTCGTACACCAGCGCCGGCCGGTCCGGGTCGGCGGCGGCCACCTGCTCGAACCGGTCCACCACCGACCGCCAGCCGGGGCCGGACGGCTGGCCGGCCCCGACGGGGTACGCGGAGGCGAGCACGGTCATGGTTGCCGGTCCTTTGCTCGTCGGGACGGGGACGGACGGGTCAGAAGCTGAACCGGGCCGGTGCCACCGACAGCGCCGCGACCTCGGTGGCGAACCGCCGCTCCAGTTCGGTGAGCCCGGCCGGGTCGCCGCCCTGGTTGCGGATACCGATGATCTGCTGGGTGGTGCGCAGCAGCGCCGTCAGGTCGGCCGTCTCGACGCCCTTGCCGTGCAGGTACGGCAGCGACCAGAAGTCGAAGTCGTAGAGCGGCAGCCACACCGACTCGGTGACCCGCCTGAACATCTCGTCCGTGAGGTCGGCCGCCTCCTTGGAGGACATGCTGTAGTGCGACCAGGTGTAGCCCTCGCCCTCGATGCCGAGCAGTTCCTTCTGCTGGTACACCGGCGAGCGCGGGTTGGCCCACCACGCCTGTGCCCGCCACAGGTCGGGCGCGGTCTCGTTGAGGAAGTCGATCGTGTTGCCCACAGTCTTCTCGGTCTCGCCGGGGAAGCCCACGATCATCGAGGCGAACGTGGTGATGCCGCGCTCCTTGAGCCGGGCGATGCCGGTGCGGTACTGGCTGTCCTGGGCCAGTTTGTGCATGTTGGCCAGCACGTCGCCGTCGCCGGACTCGATGCCCAGGAACACCCCGGCGCAGCCGCTGCGCGCGGCCAGGTCGAACGACTCCTCGTCCCGGGCGTTGGAGCAGCGGAAGTAGGAGTACCAGCGCAGGCCGAGGTCCTCCTCCATCATCATCCGGCACAGTTCCTTGAACCGCTTGGGCGGGACGTTGAAGGTGTCGTCCACGAAGACGATGTTCTGGACGCCGAGTTCGGCCAGCGCCCGCAGCTCGGCCCGGACGGTGTCCACCGAGGCGGTCGTCAGCGCGCCCGCCCGGGTCGGGTAGTCGCAGAAGCTGCACTTGAAGGCGCAGCTGCGGGCCGTGCGCAGCTGCGCGGTGACGCCGATCAGGTCGGGACCGAAGCCGGCCCAGTCGATCGAGCACTCGTCGAGGTCGTTGCTCTCCGGCCGGCGCCGGGTCCGTACCCAGGCGCCCTCCGGGCAGTGCAGCAGGTTGCTCACCGCGTCGAGGTCGCCGCCCGCGCCCACCGCCTGGCAGAGCTGGGCGAGGCTCAGCTCGCCCTGCGACTCCTGGATGTAGGAGTCGGCGCCCATCGCGTACAGCAGGTCCTCGACCGTGGGGGTGAGGCCGGACAGCAGCAGGTTGTCGATGAGCGGGCCGCCGACCACGATGTGACTGGTCGGCGAGAGTTCCCGCACGTACTCCACGATCGGGCCGACCGGCAGAATGTTGACGTAGAACGTCGTGGTGATCGCCACGACCGCGGGCCGCTGCGCCAGCAACTCGGCGAGCCGGTCGCGTTCCCCGCTGAACAGCGACACCGGTTCCGCCCGGAGCCCGCGCTTGCGCAGGTAGCTGGTCAGGTAGAGGGAGGCCAGGTTGAAGACCTCGCCCACGTGGTAGCGGTCGTTGCGACCGGTGGCTCGGTTGCGCAGCCGGCTGAACGCGTCCAGCCACGGCATCGCCTGGTCGTCGACCACCAGGTGCTCGGAGCGCATGATCTGGTATTCGGGCGTGCCGGGGCCGGCACGCTCGCACATGACCTGGTAATCGCCGAAGTCGCCTTCGTTGTAGCCGATCACCACGCAGTCGAGACGATCCATCCAGCGTCCTCCCCGGCGTGTTCGGGCTGACCGCGGACGCTACCCGGAGCTGGTTGAAATCCGGTTACGCCGGCCGCCGCCGGCCTATCCCCGCTTCCGGTGACATCACCGCGGTACGCCGCCCCGGGTAGGTTCGGACCGCGGAGACGGAAAGGTGCAAGGGACGGCGGACACTGTGGATGGAGCATCGGCGATATCGGTCCGCACCCTGGGTGCCTTCGAACTCTGCTTCGGCGACCGACCGGTGGAGCGGTGGAAGGCCGGCAAGTCCCGCAGCCTGTTCCAGTTCCTGCTGCTGCGGCCCGGCTGCACCGTCCCGCGCAGCGTCCTCTACGAGGCGCTGTGGCCCGAGGTGCCCTGGTCGAAGAACTCCAGTTCGCTGAAGGTGGCCGCGCACATGCTGCGCACCATCCTGGAACAGAGCCAGGACCAGTGCCCGGACACCGGGGCCGGACTGCGGCTGTTGACCCGCGAGTCCGGGTACGTCCTGGAGACCGACTGGGTCCGCGTGGACTTCGAGGAGTTCGTCCGCCGGGCCGACCAGGCGCACGCCGCGCAACGGCGCGACGACCGGGTCCGCGCCGCCGCCCTGTACCGCCAGGCGGTCGCCCACTACCAGGGCGACTTTCTCCCGGACGTCAGCTACGAGTGGGCCGGCGTCGAGCGGGAGTGGCTGCGCAGCCGGTTCCTGTGCGCGCTGGCCTTCCTCACCGAGGTGGACATCGAGGCCGGCGATCACGTCGGCGTGATCCGCTGGTGCCGGCGGATGCTGGAGGCCGAGCGGCTGCACGAGGAGACGTACCGGGCGCTCATCCTGGTACACGCCCACCTCGGCCAGCTCACCCAGGTCCACCGCTGGTACCGGCTCTGCGCCGGCCTGCTCCGGGACCACCTGCAGACCAGCCCGGACCTGGCCACCCAGCGGCTGTACGCGCGGGCGATCCGTGGCGAGTTCACCGGCCGCCCGTTGGACCTGCGCGACTGGCGGTGCGAACTGCGCCCGGTCGGCGCCGGCATCGCCGCCTGAGTCCGGGTCCGGCGCGCGCCACCGGGCCGGAGCGCCACCGGGCTGGCACGTCACGGGGCCGGCACGTCACCGGCCGGCGGCGCTGGCCGGCGGCGCTGGCCGACGTCACGGAAGGTGACCTCGCTGGACGCGACGAGCCCTTTGTGCGCTATACCTGAGGGTCATTTTTATGACTCTCAGGTATAGCTGCGAAAGATGTGTTCGATCCTGGTCCGGTGGTGACGGACCGTAAGCGGCAGCGCAACGGGCACGGACCACCCCGGGGGGCGGGCGCCACAGCTAGCTCACGGTGACCGGCAGGTGCTTGATGCCGAGCATGAAGTTCGAGCGCAGCCGGTCGACCGGGCCGCTCGGCGCGAACCGCAGTCCCCGGTCCACCAGCTCCGACATCAGCAGCGAGATCTCCATCCGGGCCGCCGGCATGCCGACGCAGCGGTGGTTTGCCACCCCGAAGGCGAGGTGGTGGTTGGGGGTACGCCCCAGGTCGAGCCGGTCGGCGTGCGGGAACTGCGCGGCGTCGCGGTTGGCCGAGGCGTTCCACAGGGTCAGCGTCTGCCCGGCCGGGATCGCTACGCCGCGGATGGTCACGTCCTGGGTGGTGGTGCGCGCGACGTACGCGTTCGTCGAGGTCCAGCGGAACATCTCGTCGACCGCGGTGTCCAGCAGCTCGGGCCGGTCCAGCAACCGGGTCGCCTCCGCCGGGTGCTGGATCAGCGCCTCGACGATCGCCGACGCGGTGAACGGCGTGGTCTCGTCCCCGCCGACCGCGACGTTCAGCGCGTTGTACAGGATCTGGCTCTCGGACAGCGCCCGCCCGTTCGTGCGGGCGGCGATCAGGATGCTCACCAGATCCTCGCCCGGGTCCACGCGACGCCGCTCCAGCAGCTCGGTGAGCAGGTCGAAGATCTCCACCTGCGCCGCGACCAGGGTCATCGAGCCGGCGGCGGGACCCGCGTACTCCTCGTCCCGGTGCCCGATCATCGTGCGGGTCAGTCGCAGCAGGCGCAGGGCGTCGTCGCGGCCGATCCCGAACATCGCGCTGAGCAGCCCGGCGGGCAGCATCGGGGCGATGTCGACGGCGAAGTCGCCACCGCCGTCGGCGACCATCCGGTCCAGCGCCTCGCCGAGGTACCGCCGGACGTACCCGCCGGCCCGGTCCATCATCGGGGCGGTGAACGCCTTGTGCACGTGCTGGCGCAGCAGGCGGTGCTCGGGCGGGTCGGAGCAGATGAGCATCTGGCCGGAGGCGGTGTCGGTCGCGCTGCGGTAGGAGCCGCCGAGCACGGTCCCGTTCTTCGACGAGTAGGAGACCGGGTCCCGGTAGACGGCGGCGACGTCCTCGTACCGGGTCAGCGCCCAGTAGCCGCCGGCGGCGGTCGGGTTCCAGTGCACCGGCGCGTTCTCGCGCAACCATGACCAGGCCACGTGTGGATCACCGGAGACGAACATGTCGAGGTCGTCCAGATCGATGACGGTCGTCGACATGAGCCACCCTCCCGCGACAGGCCTGACCGGAGGGTAGGTGCGCGGGACGGCGCCGGTCGTGTCACATGAACCAGGGCCAGGCACGTCCTTTTGCCTCGTGGATAGCGTCGCTGGCGCGGGGCGCACGCGCAGCCGACAGGGAGCGCACGCGCAGCCAGACTCGTCTCGGGGACGGAGTTGCCACATTGAGCGAGCGAACGATCCGAGGCGGCACGATCCGAGGCGGCGGGGAGCTGTCGTGAGCGATGTGCAGAGCCGGATCGCGGCGCTGAGCCCCGAACAGCGGGCGCGTTTCGAGGCGCGCATCGTCGGCCTGGGGGCCGGCCGCCCGTCCGCGTCGGCGGACCGGATCCCGCCGCGCGACCGGAGTCGACCCACCCCGCTCTCCTTCGCACAGCAGCGCGAATGGGCCGTCGAGCAGTTCCGGCCGGCCAACAACGTCACCGCCGCGCTGCGGCTGGAGGGCGACGTCGACCTCGGGCTGCTCAGCCGGGTGCTCACCGCGATCATCACCCGGCACGAGGCGCTCCGCTCGACCGTCGAGATCGTCGACCGGCGGCCGACCCAGACGGTGCAACCGGTACGGCCGGTGCCGCTGCCGGTGGCGGACCTCAGCGCGCTGGACGAGGCCGCCCAGCAGGCCGCGATCGGCGAACGGTGCGACGCCGAGGTGGTCCGCCCGTTCCCGCCGGAGGACCCGCACCGGCTGCGGGCGACCGCCCTGCGCCTGGCCCCGGACCGGTACGTCATCGTGGTCACCCTGGACCACGCGGCGGCCGACGCCTGGTCGATGATCATCCTGCTGCGCGAGGTGATCGCGCTCTACCCGGCCCTACGCGCCGGGGTCGACGACGCCCTGCCGCCGCTGCCCATCCAGTACGGCGACTTCGCCGCCTGGGAGCGGGCCTGGCTCGACGACGAGCGGATGGCGGCCGAACTGGCGCACTGGAAACGGACGCTCGCCGACATCCCGCCCCGGCTGGCGCTGCCCACCGACCGCTCCCCCGGGGTCCGCCGTACCTTCGCGGGCGACCACCACACGCGCACGATGGGCCGCGAGCAGACCGAGGCGCTGCAACGCCTCGCCGAGCGCGAGGGCGTCTCGCTGTCGATGGTGGTGCTCGCCGTCTGCTCGATCGTGCTGCACCGGTACACCTACCAGGACGACCTGGTGTTCGGCTCCGCCGTGGGCGGCCGGCTGCGCCCCGAGACCGAGCCGCTGATCGGCTGTTTCGCCAACGCCCTGCCGTTGCGGGTACGGCTGTCCCCCGGGCAGACCCTGCGCGAGGTCCTGCACACCGCGCGCGAGGTGGTCAGCACCGCCTTCGACCACCAGAGCGTGCCGTTCGACCGGCTGGTCGACGAGCTGGCCCCGGACGAGGCCGCGCAGACACCGCTGATCCAGATGATGATCAACGTGCTCTCGGCGCCCGGCTCGGTGCTGCGTCCCGACCGGGCGCTGGAACTGCCCGGGGTGCGGGTCAGCTACGTACCGGTGGACCCCGGACCGATCACGGTCGACCTGATCCTGGTGGTCCAGGCGTCGCCGGAGTCGCTGCACTTCGACTGGCACTACAGCACCGAACTGTTCGACGCCGGCACCGTCGAACAGCTCGCGGCCCAGCTCCCGCACGTGCTGGACCAGCTGGTCGCCGACCCCGACCGGCGGATCGGCGAGGTGCGGCTGCTGGGCACCGGCCCGCAGCCGGCACCGGCCCGGCGGACCCCGCCCGACCGGCGGACCCCGCCCGACCGGCGCAGCCCGGCCGACCGGCGCAGCCCGGCCGACCCCGCGACGCCGGACGCCGACGCCGACGCCGGATTCGGCGCCATCTTCCAGCGGCACGTCGCCACCACCCCGGACGCGCCGGCCGTGGTCTGCGACGGCGTCGCGGTCAGCTTCGCCGAACTCGACCGGCAGGCCAACCGCCTCGCCCACCACCTGCGCGGCCTCGGGATCGGCCCGGAGACCCCGGTGGGCGTCCTGGTCGACCGGTCACCGGCGCTGGCGGTGGCCGTGCTCGGCATCCTCAAGGCCGGCGGCGCGTTCCTCCCGCTGGATCCCGCGTACCCGCTCGACCGGATCGCGTACGTGCTCGCCGACGCCGGCACGCCGGTCCTGATCAGCACCGACAGGCTGGCCGACCGGGCGGAGGGTGCCGGCGTACCCGAGGTCGTGCTGCTGGACGGCCCGGACCGGCTGGCCGACGGCCCCGACCACGACCCGGGCGGGCGGCCCGCGCCCACCGACGCCGCGTACGTCATCTACACCTCGGGGTCGACCGGCCGGCCGAAGGGCGTGGTGATCGAGCACCGGTCGCTCGACGCGTTCGCGCACGAGGTCGCCGAGCGTCTCGGGCTGCACGCCGGGGACCGGTTCCTCCAGTTCGCCTCGCCCGGCTTCGACGTGGTGGTCGAGGAACTCTTCCCGATCTGGCTCGCCGGCGGCGCCGTGGTGATCCCACCCGAACGGATGGCCGGGGCGGCGCTGGACCTGGTGGAGCTGATCGGGCAGGACCGGATCAGCGTGATGGAGCTGCCCGCCGCGTACTGGCACGAGTGGGTACGCGACCTGGACCGCACCGGGCGCACCCCGCCCGAACCGCTGCGCCTGGTCATCGTCGGCGCCGAGCGGGTGCTGCCGGAGCGGCTCGCGACCTGGCAACGCTTCGGCGTGCCGCTGGCCCACGTGTACGGCATCACCGAGACGACCGTCAGCTCGACCTTCTTCGACCTGCCCCCGGACGCGCCGCCGGAGGACCTGCGGCACCTGCCGATCGGCACGGAGCTGCCCGGCGCCGAGTTGCACGTCCTGGACCCCGAGCTGCGGCCGGTGCCCGCCGGTGGCGTCGGCGAGCTGTACATCGGCGGGTCAGCGTCGGCCGCGGCTACCTGGGCCGCACGGCGCTGACCGCGCAGCGGTTCGTCGCCTCGCCGGACCCGGCGCGCCCCGGCGAGCGGGTCTACCGCACCGGTGACCTGGTGCGCCGCCGCTCGGACGGCAACCTTGAGTTCCTGTCCCGGGTGGACACGCAGATCAAGGTCCGCGGCTTCCGGGTCGAACCCGCCGAGATCGAATCGGCGATCTGCCGGCACCCGCAGATCGCGCAGGCGGTGGTGAGCGTCTACGAACCGACGCCGGGCGACAAACGCCTGGTGGCCCACCTGGTGCCGAGCAACGGCACCGCGACCAGCGTGAAGGAACTGCGCCGCTTCCTGTCCAGCGAGCTGCCCCCGTACATGGTTCCGGCGGCGTACGTGCCGGTCGAGGCGATACCGCTGACCTCCAACGGGAAGGTCGACTTCGACCGCCTCCCCGGGCCCAGCGGCGAGCGGCCGGAACTGGACGACGCACCCGTGCAGCCGGCCTCCCCGCTGGAGCGCCAGCTTGCCGGGATCATCGGCGCCGTCCTCGGGGTCGAGACGGTCGGCGCGCAGGACGACTTCTTCGAACTCGGCGGCGACTCGATCCTGGCCATCATGGTGGTCTCCCGGGCGCAGGAGGAGGGCATCACCCTCTCCCCGCTGGACATCTTCCAGCACCGTACGGTGGCGGCGCTGGCCCGCACGGCGGCCGGGTCCGGGACCGCCCGGGTGATCACCCCGCGGCCGGCCGACGCCGAGCCGGTGCTCTCCTTCGACCAGGAACGGCTCTGGCTGGAGGACCAGCTGGTGCCGGGTCCGGCGTACAACGTCGGCTGGCAGCAGCGGCTGATCGGACCCCTCGACCTCGACGTGGTGCAGCGCTGCGTACGGGCGATCCTGCTCCGCCACGAGTCGTTGCGCTCGCGCTTCCCCACCGTCGACGGCCGGCCCGTCCAGGTGGTCGACCCGCTGCCGGCGGACTGGCGGCTGCGGATCGAGGACTTCCGTTCGCTGGACGACCGGGAGGAACGCGCCCAGCGGCTGATGGCCGAGGAGGTCGGCACCGGCTTCGACCTGGCCAACGGGCCGATGGTGCGGTGCGTGGTGGTCCGGCTGAGCGACACCGAACACCTGATCGGCATGATCTCGCACCACATCGTCGCGGACGTCGCGTCGGTCGGCCTGTTCGTCCGGGAACTGGGCGCGCTGTACCAGGCCGGCGGCGACCCGGTCCGGGCCGGCCTGCCCGAGCTGCCGATCCAGTACCTCGACTACGCGGTCTGGCAGCGCGAGCGGCTCTCCGGCGCGGAACTCGACCGCCAGGTCGACTACTGGCGCGACCACCTGGCCGGCGCGCCGCGCGCCCTCACCATGCCGACCACCGCGCACAGCCCGGGGCAGGCCCGGGGCGGCCGGGCGTACGGCCGGATGTCCAAGGCGGACACCGCCGCGCTGAAGGAGCTGTGCCGCAGCCTTGACGTCACCCCGTTCATGGTGGTGCTGTCGATGCTGGCGACCGTGCTCGGGCGCTGGGCCGGGCAGCGGGACGTGGTGGTCGGGGTCTCCATCAGCAACCGCACCGACTCCGGGACCGAGAGCCTGATCGGGTCGTTCATCAACACCCTGCCGCTGCGGGTGGACCTGAACGGCGACCCGACCTTCGCCGAGCTGCTCGACCGGGTCCGGGACGTGGCCCTGGGCGGCTTCGCCCACGCGGACGCGCCGCTGGACGTCATCATGAAGCGCCTCAAGGTGACCCGTGACCCGCGCCGTACCCCGCTGTTCCAGGTAATGCTCAACGTGGTCGACGTGCCGCCCATCGAACGGTTCGGCGACATCACGCTCGGCACGGTCGACGCGCCGCCGCTGCCGCCGAGCTTCGATCTCGTGTTCACCACCAACGAGGTCCGGGGCGAACTGGACTACGTGCTGGAGTACGACGCGGGCCGGTTCCCGGCCGACCTGATGGACGCCCTCGGCACCCATCTCGGCCGGTTCCTCGGGGCGGCCATCGCCGATCCGGGCCGGGGCATCCTCGACTACCCGCTGGACGAGCCGGCCGGGGCCGACACCGAGCCGACCGCCGCGGCCTCCCCCGCCGAGGCGGGCGTACCCGTCGGGGCCAAGCCGACCGACGACGCAAACCCGACCCACGCGGCCGTGCCGACCCCGGCCGTGCCGACCCCGGCCGGGGCGGACCCGGAGCGGGTGGCACCGGTGCACCTCGCCGTCGCCGCGCACGCCCGCCGCTCCGGCGCGGTGGCGGTGCTCGACGGCACCGGGGGGTGGACGTACGCCCAGCTCGACCGGGCCGCCGACCGGGTGGCGCGGCGGCTGGCCGCGCGCGAGGACGGGCCGGTGGTGGTGGTCCGGCGACCGGCGGTGGCCTTCGTCGCCGCGGTCGTCGGGGCCGCGAAGGCGGGCCGGCCGGTGTCGGTCATCGAGCCGGGCGGCGACGTGCCGGTGGGCTCCCTCGTGCTGGACGCCGACTCCACCGACGTGCTCGGCACCGCCCCGGGACCGCGCCGGGCCGCACCGACCCCGCCGGCTCCGACCCCGCCGGCTCCGAACCGGCCGACACCGAGCCGGGCACCGACTGGGCGGTGCAGCGGCTGGGCCTGAGCGCCGACGACCGGTTCGCGGTGCTGTCCGGCCCGCCCGGACAGCTGATGTCGGCGCTGTCCAGCGCGCTGCACGCCGGCGGCACGCTGCTGTTCGCCGACCGCCCCACCAACGACGCCGGCGCGCTGGCCGACTGGCTGCGGGCCAACCGGGTCAGCGTGGTCTACGCCAGCCCGCCGCTGCTGCGCTCGATCGCGGGCCGGACACAGCTTCCGGCGCTGCGTCACGTCCTGGTCGCCAACACCGGCAACCTCACCGCGCACGACGTCGAGGCGCTGCGCCGGCTGTCGCCGGACTGCCGGATCGTGGCGACGTACCGGACCGGGCCGCACGGCCGGCCGGTCGCGGCGTACCGGGTGCCGGACGACTGGCGCCTGGAGACCGCGCCGCTGCGGGTGCCGCTCGGCACCGGGCTGGCCGGCCGGCCGGTCCGGCTGCGGCACCCGGGCGGTCAGCCGGCCGCCGTGGGCGAGGTGGCGGAGATCTGCGTGGGCGAACGGCGTACCGGCGACCTGGGCCGGCGGTGGCCGGACGGGACGCTGGAGTTCGTGGGCAAGGTTTCTGCAGGCTAGCGAGAGAGTCGAGGACGACATGGTGAGCCGTGCCGATCAGAACGGCCGCGGGACGGCCGTCGATCCCGTGGAGGCCGTCGCGGCGTTACGCGACATTCCAGAGGTACGCGACGCGCTGGTGATCGAGCGGCCCGGCCCGGACGGCGATCCGGTGCTGGTCGGCTTCGTGACCGGCCCGGACCCGGACCTGGGCAGCGGCCCGATCCGCCAGCAGTTGCTCAGCAAGCTGCCCCGGGACATGGTGCCGGAGTACTTCGTCGTCCTGGCGGAGTTCCCGCTGACCGAGGAGGGCGACTACGACCTGGCCGTCCTGCCGGCACCCGACCCGCAGTCCGCGCCGGTCCGGCGCGGGTTCGTCGCGCCGCGCTCGCCGATGGAGGAACGGCTCGCCGGCACCTTCAAGCAGATCCTCGGCGTCGAGCAGGTGGGCGTCCACGACAGCTTCTTCGCCCTCGGCGGCTCGTCGCTGCAGGCGACCGTGGTGACCAGCCAGATCTTCGACGAGTTCGACATCAACCTGTCGTTGCAGGACATGTTCGCCAATTCGACGGTGGACGAGCTGTCCCAACTGATCATCCGCACCCTGGGCGAGCGGTCCAGCACGCAGAAGATCAAGGAGCGGCGGCGCAGCATCAAGGGCATCGGGCTGGCCATCCACGGCAAGCTGCCGCTGCCGCTGCGCCGGATCATCCCGCCCGGCGTACCGTGCGGCGGCTCGCCCGGGGACGGCAAGCGGCGGCAGGTCGGCGACGGCGCCGACGCCCCGGCGGCCTGACCCGGCGGCGGCCCGCCGACCGCACCCGGTCCCGGACCCGCCGGCCGCACCCGGTCCCGGACCCGCCGGCCGCACCCGGTCCCGGACCCGCCGCGCACACCCGGCCGCCGGTACGCCGACGACGCCGGTACCCCGCCGAGGTCGGCGCGGTACCGGCGGCCCCGTCACCGGTCCGGCTCGCGCAGCACCCGTTCCAGCGCGGACAGCCCGGCGGTCAGCTCGGCGGTGGTCCCGCCGAAGCCGAGCCGCACGTGGCCCCGGTAGGCGTCGCCGAAGCACGCCCCCGGCACCAGCAGCACCCGGTGCCGCTCGGCGAGCCGGCGGCACACCGCTGTCGTGTCCGGCCGGTCGAGCAGCTCGACGAAGGTGCTCACCCCGCCGGCCGGCGGGTGCAGCCGCACCTGGTCCGGCAGTTGCGCGGCCCAGTCGCGCAGCAGCGCGAGGTTCGCCGCCGCGTGCTCCCGCTGCATGGCCACGATCCGGTCGGCGTGCCGGACGGCCTGCTCGGCGAAGAACTCCAGCACCGGCGAGACGTACAGCGCGATGTAGTCGCGCAGCAGCGCCATCCGCAGCAGCAGCTCCGGCGGCGCCAGGCACCAGCCGACCCGCAACCCGGCCAGCCCGTAGCTCTTGGAGAACGTCCCCCAGGCGATGCACCGGTCGTACCAGGAGGGCAGCGGCAGCGGGTCGGCCGCGTAGGTCAGTTCCCCGGACGCGTGGTCCCAGGCCAGCCAGGCGCCCGCCTCGGCGGCGATGGCCACCAGTTCCTTCTGCTGCGCCGGGGTGAGAGAGACCCCTGTCGGGTTGTGCGGGAAGTTCACCACGATCATCTTCGGCCGGGTCGCGGCCAGCTCGCGCAGCCGCTCCAGGTCGGGGGCGAACCCCCGGGCCGGGTCCAGCGGCCAGCGGGTCACCCGGCAGCCGCGCCAGGCGGCGATGTCGTGCAACTGCTGGTACGCCGGATCCAGCACCACGATCTCGTCGCCGGGCTCGATGGCCAGGTGCATCACCAGGTAGATCGTCTCGCTGGACCCGTGGGTCACCATCATCCGCTCGACGTCGCCGCCGGCCCACCGGTCGGCCAGCGCCTCCCGCAGCCGCCGCCCGCCGTAGCTCTCGCTGTCGTGGAAGACCATCGGGTTCAGCTCCGCCAGGTCGAACCCGCACAGCGCGCCGAACTCCGCCATCGACATGTCCCGCACACCGCTGCTGCCGATGTCGTGGTCGACGTTGTGGTAGTAGTCGCGCATCCAGGCTTCGAGCTTGGCGGTGGCGATGTCCATGTCCGGCAACCGTATGGGGTGGCCGTTGGCCGGCGATGTCGCGTGAAGCCGGGACGGGGACCGGCGCGGCGACGTTGGTAGCTTGCCGGTGAGGTCGTCGGTCAGTGACGGAAGGCTGCTCATGCCCCCACACCGAGGCAGCGGAACAGGTGGCTGCCACACAAGCCGTCGGCCACGGCGGCCGGGCGGGTCTTCCTCGTCCCCTACTCCGGATGCGGCGCCGGGATGTACCGGCGCTGGCCGCGCCGGCTCGGCGACGTGGAGTTCCTCCCGCTGCAACTGCCCGGCCGGGAGACCCGGTTCGCCGAGCCCACCTTCGAGACGTACCAGGAACTGGCCCGGGACATGGTGCCGGCGCTGGCCGACCACCTCGACCGCCCGTTCGGCTTCTTCGGCCACTGCGCGTCGGCGCTGATCGCCTACGAGGTCTCGGCCGAACTGGTCCGCGCCGGCCTGCCGGCGCCGGCCCGGCTCTTCGTCTCCTCCCAGATCGCCCCCCAGGACGGGCCGGCCGGCCGCTTCCTCGACCTGGACGACGCCGGCCTCAGCGGCGAGATCGAGCGGCTCGTCCGCGAGCTGGGCGGCGTTCCGCACGACGAGCTGATCGCGCTCTACCTCGGGGTGATGCGGGCCGACGTGGAGGCCAACCGGCGGTACGTGCTGCCCGACCCGATGCGCCTGCCCTGCCCGATCAGCGCGATCGGATGGAACGCCGACCACGACGTTCCCTTCTCGACGATGGGCGGCTGGGACCGCTGCGGCGGCGAGACGACGGCGGTGCTGCTCGACGGCGGCCACCACCGGTTCACAGAGGCGCCGGCCGAGCTGCTGGAGCTGCTGGCGACGGTCGTCGGTGGCGGCGTCCCGACCCCGGCCCCTGGTTCCGGTGACAGGACAGTGCGTCAGCCCGCCTCATAGATTCGGGCCAGCCGAACTCGAATGAAGAGGACGGAAATGAGTGCAGGCGACGCATCATCCCACCGACGCTGGTTCGTGCCGCCGCCCGCACCCGAGCACCGGTTGCTGTTCCTGTTCCCGTACGCGGGCGTCGGTGCCTCCTCCTACCGGCCCTGGCCGAGGATGGTGGACGATGTCCAGGTCTGCGCGTTGCAGCCGCCGGGCCGGGAGAACCGGACCCGCGAGGAGCCGCACCGCAGCCACGCCGCGTTCGCGGCCGACCTGGCCGACGCGTTGACGCCGTACCTGGACCGGCCCTACTACTTCGCCGGCCACTGCGGCGCGGTGCCGTTCGCGCTCGACACCATCGACGAGCTGAACCGGCGCGGACTGCGGCTGCCCGAGCGGCTGATCGCCTCCTCCTGGGGCGCGCCGCAGCGCGGCCTGTACGGGCGGCTCAACTTCGTCGACCTGGAAACCGTCGACCTGGTCGCCGAGGTGTCGGCGCTGTTCGCCCGGGCCGGCGCCGCGATGCGGCCCGACATGGCCGAACTGCTGGCCCGGGTGCTGCGCACCGACCTGGAGGTGCAGCGCGGCTACCGGTTCGACCCGGACCGGCGGATCCCGCTGCCCGTGACGGTGGTCGCCTGGACCGACGACGCCGTCGTCCCGCCCGACCTGGTGACACCGGGCTGGAGCGAATGCGCCGAGCAGGTCACCCACGAGCTGCTCATCGGCGAACACCTCGATTTCCTGCGCTGTCCCGACGTGCTGCGCGAGGCGCTGCGGCGCTGGCTCTCCGCCGCGCCGGCGAGCGCCGACGACCCCGACGACCTGCATATCCGAGTAGGTGGTGATTGAGGTGGGCGAGGGAACGATCCAGCAGCTCGTCTCGCGGCAGAGCCGCACCCGGCCCGACGCACCGGCGATCGAGGCCGACGGGACGACGCTGCGCTACGGCGACCTTGAGGCCCGCGCCGGACGGCTCGCGGACGTGCTCCGCGAGCGCGGCGTCGGCCTGGAGACCCGGGTCGCGGTGGCACTCCCCCGCGGCGCCGACATGGTGGTCGCCTTCCTCGGCGTGCTCAAGGCCGGCGGGGCGTACGTGCCGCTGGACCCGAACTACCCCGAGGAACGGCGCGCGCTCATCATCGAGGACGCCGACGTGAAGCTCGTGCTCACCGACCGGGCCGGGACCGCCGGCCTGGCCGGGCACGCGGTGGAGGTCGTCGCCCTCGACGAGCTGGAGGGGCTGGCCGACGCCGAGCTGCGGCCGCCGCCCGCCGCGCCGGTCGCGACCACCAACGCCGCGTACGTCGTCTACACCTCCGGATCGACCGGCATCCCCAAGGGGGTGATCGTGGATCACGCCAGCGTGCTCGGCCTGATCAACGACGAACCCCGGATCGCCGTCGAACCGGGGCAGACGGTGGTGCACCTGGCGTCCGCGGCCTTCGACGCCTCGGTCTACGAGATCTGGGGGGCGCTCTGCCGCGGCGGCCGGGTGGTGGTGCTGGACGCGAAGGTCAGCATCGCCGAACTCGGCGCGCAGCTGCGCCGCTGGCAGCCGGACTGGCTGTTCCTCACCACCGGGCTGTTCCACCTGCTCGCCCAGCACGACCTGGCCGCGCTGAACTCCGTCGGCCGCCTGCTGACCGGCGGCGACGTGCTGTCCGGCAAGCACATCCAGGCGGCGGCCCGGACCAGCTGCCGGGTCTTCGCGGCCTACGGCCCCACCGAGACCACGGTCTACGCCTCGCTGCACCGGATCGCGCCGCCCGAGCCGGACGCCCCGGACCTGGCCTCCGTCCCGATCGGCACCGCGCTTGCCGGCATGTCCCTGCACGTCCTGGGCCCGGACCTGGCTCCGTTGCCGGCCGGCGAGGTGGGCGAGATCTACGTGGGCGGGCTCGGGGTGGCCCGCGGCTACCACCGGCGGGCCGGGCTCACCGCCGAGCGCTTCCTGCCGGACCCGTTCAGCCCGGTCCCGGGCCGGCGGATGTACCGGACCGGCGACCTGGGCTGCCTGACCCCGGACGGGGCCGTGGACTTCCGCGGCCGCATCGACCGGCAGGTGAAGGTCCGCGGCTTCCGCATCGAGCTGGGCGAGATCGAGAACACCCTGCTCAACCACCCCGACATCGGGGCCGCGGCGGTGGTCGCGGTCGCCGGCGCCGGCGCGGAGAAGCGGCTGGCCGCGTACGTCGTACCGGCGCCGCAGCAGGTCTTGACCGTCACCGCGCTGCGCGACTGGCTCGGCGAGAAGCTGCCCGCGTACATGGTGCCGGCCACCTTCGCGGTGCTGGACGCGCTGCCGCTGGACCCGAACGGCAAGCCCGACCGCCGCCAGCTGCCGGACCCGTTCCTGGCCCGCGCCGAGCTGACCTTCCTGCCGCCGTACGAGCCGGCCAGCACCGAGACCGAGCAGTTGCTGGCGGAGGCGTGGGCGGACGTGCTGGAGCTGGACATGGTCGGCGTCGACGACGACTTCTTCCTGCTCGGTGGGGATTCGCTGCGCAGCGTCTCGATGCTGGAGCGGCTGCGCCGCTTCGGTATCGGGCTGGACGCCGGCCAGTTCTTCGCGCATCCCACCATCCGTGAGCTGGCCGCGGCGGTGGACGGCGAGCTGGTCCAGAGCCGGGTCAGCTGACCGCCGTGGAACTGACCGCTCCCCCCGAGGACGCCGTGGTCGAGCTGGCCGACATCGACCTGTACGGTCCGGCCGGCTTCCGCACCCGGGACCTGCACCCGACCTGGCGCACCCTGCGGGTGGCGGCCCCGGTCTGGTGGCACGACCGCGGGTCGGACACCGGCTTCTGGTGCCTCACCCGGTACGCCGACTGCGAGCGGGTGGTGAAGGACCACCGGACGTTCAGCTCGCAGGAGGGCACGATCCTCGCCTCGGTGGGGGTCGGCGACACCGCCGGGGCCAGACGATCACCCTCACCGACCCGCCCGAGCACGCCCTGATCCGGGTGCCGGCCATGCGGACCCTCGGGCACGCGGTGGTGCAGCGCCGGTCGCCGGCGATCCGCGACCGGGTGGTCGAGCTGCTGCGGCCGTGCGAGTCCGGCGAGGTCGACTTCGGGCACCTGATGCGCCGGCTGCCCATGGTGCTGGCCGGCGAGTTCATGGGCATCCCGGAGCGGTACTGGGACGACATCGCGCTGTGGGCCGGGGCGTGTGTGGCCCCGGACGACCCCGCGTACGCGCTGGGCAACTCGACCGCGCAGACGCTGCGGCTGGCCCACCACCACATCTTCGCCTGCTTCCGCGAGCTGGTCCGGTACCGCCGCGCGAACCCCGGCGAGGACCTCATCTCGGTGCTGATCGGCATCACCGACTCGATGTCCGGGCGGGGCAAGCCGCTGGACGACTGGCGCATCCTGCTCAACTGCTACAGCTTCATCCTCGGCGCGAACACCACCACGCCCAACGTGGCCAGCCACACGCTGCTCGCGCTCATCCAGCGGCCCGAGCTGTGGCCGCTGCTGGACGACGAGCAGGCCCGCGCCGGCCTCGTCGAGGAGGGCATCCGGTGGACCTCGCCCACCCACCACCTGGTCCGCCGGGCCACCGCCGACGCACGGTTCGGCGACGTCACGATCCGGGCCGGTGACTGGGTGGCGGCCTGGGTCGCCTCGGCCAACCGCGACGAGGCGGTCTTCGACGACCCGTTCACCTTCGACATCCGCCGCAGCCCCAACCGGCATCTCGGCTTCGGCGGCGGGCCGCACTACTGCATCGGGGCGCCCATGTCCCGGCTGGTGCTGGGGATGCTGTTCGAGGAGCTGACCCGCCGGTACGCGGCCTTCGAACTGACCGGACCCCTGGTCCACCTCCACTCGAACTGGATCAACGGGCTCGTGTCGATGCCCGTCAAGGCGATCGCCCGATAGCGGCTGACTCCCGGAAGGAGCACGGGCCATGCGGATGGAGGGCCCCGCCGGCGACGAGCATGCGGAACCGCTGGACACCATCGACCTGTACGACCCGACCCGGTACGCCACCGGCGCGCAGCACCGCGCCTGGCACCGGCTGCGGCGGGAGGCGCCGATCTGGCCGCACCGCACCGGGGAGGGGATCCCGTTCTGGTCGGTGACCCGCTACCGCGAGGTGGCCGCCGTGCTGATGGACGACAAGAGCTTCAGCTCGGCGTACGGCACGATCCTGGCCGTGGCGGCCGGGGACAGCGCCGGCGGCCGGACGATCAACCTGATGGACCAGCCGCGGCACGCGGACGTGCGGCTGCCCACCATGCGGCTGATGTCCACGCACACCTCCCGGCAACGCGGGCCGCAGGTCCGCGAGCACGTCCGACGGCTGGTCGCGGAGAGCTTCGACGCCGGTGGCGTGGTCGACGTGGCCTCGCTCATGCTGCACCTGCCGATGGCCGCGGTCGGCGAGACGATCGGGCTGCCCGTCGAGTACTGGGCCGAGCTGCCCCGGTGGGCCATGGCCGGGGTCGCTCCGGAGGACCCGCACTACGCCGACGGCACGCCCACGGCGACCCTCACGAAGGCGCACCACCGGCTCATCGCCGTCTTCTCCGAACTGATCCGGCAGCGCCGGGCGCAGCCCGGCGACGACGTGATCTCGGTGCTGCTCGGGCTCGACTACGGCGGCCGGCCGATGGACGAACGCGAGGTGCTGCTCAACTGCTACAGCTTCGCGATGGGTGCGGTCACCACGACCGCGCAGGTCGCCTCCCACCTGCTGCTGGCGCTGGCCGAGCGGCCGGAGATCTGGCGGACGCTGCGCGCCGAGCCGGATCTGGTGCCGAGCGTGGTGGAGGAGAGCCTGCGCTGGGCCTCGCCCACCAACCACCTGCTGCGCCGTACCGTCAAGCCGGTCGAGATCGCCGGCACCCGCCTCGAACCGGGTGAACTCGTCGCCGCCTGGGTGGCCTCGGCCAACCGGGACGAGAGCGTCTTCCCGCGGCCGTACGAGTTCGACCCGCGCCGCTCCCCCAACCCGCACCTGGCCTTCGGGGTGGGCGCGCACCGCTGCATCGGGGCGCCACCCGCCCAGGTGGTGATCGGCCTGCTGCTGGAGGAGATGCTCGCCCGGCTGGACTCCTTCGAGGTCGCCGGCCCGGTGACGCACCTGCGCTCGAACTTCATCAACGGCATCACCAGCCTGCCGATGGACTTCCAGCCGGTGACGGCGCGGCGGGCGGCGGTGATCGCGTGACCGAGACCTCGGCCCGGGTGATCCCGCGGGACGAACGGGAGCTGTCCAGCGACTACCGCGCCCCCAGCACGAGCACCGAACACACGCTCATCGAGATGTGGCGGCGGCACCTGCACGTGGAGCCGATCGGCGTCGACGACGACTTCTTCGAACTCGGCGGCCACTCGCTGCTCGCGGCCGACCTGCTGGTGGCCACCGAGCGCGAGGTCGGGGTGCACGTACCGGCCTCCACGCTGTTCCTCCAGCCGACGATCGCCGAGTTGGCCGAGGCGGTCGACCGGCTCCGGGACGGGGGTGCCGGCACGTGCGGCTGATCCCGTCCGACCCGCCCGACCTCGCCGCCGACCTGGCCGACCCGGCGCTGTACGTGCACGGCGACCCGCACGCGGTGTGGCGCCACCTGCGGCACAGCAAGCCGGTGTGCTGGCAGCCGCCGGTGGACGCGCGACCGGGCTACTGGGCGGTCACCCGGCACGCCGACGTGGACCGGGTGCTGCGCGACGCCGCCTCGTTCACCTCCACCCGCGGCACGTTCCTCAACGTGCTCGGCAAGGACGACCCGGCCAGCGGCCGGCAGTTGGCCGTCACCGATCCGCCGCGGCACACCGGCATCCGCAGCCCGTTGCAGCACACCCTGTCGATCCGGGCCACCGCCGGCCAGGTGGACATGATCCGGGAGCTGGTCCGCGCGGCGCTGCTGCCGGCGATCGAGGGCGGCTCCGCCGACCTCGCGGCCGTGCTGTCCGGGCTGCCGGTGGCCGTCCTGGGCACCATGATGGGGCTGCCGGAATCGGACTGGCCGCAGGTGACCAAGCTGGCCGCGATGGCGGTCGCACCCGACGAGTGGTCGCTGCCCCGCGGCCCGGCGGTGACCCTGCAACGCGCCCACCGCGGCCTGTTCGCCTACTTCCAGGACCAGGCCCGCGCCCGGCAGGGCAACCCGGGCACCGACCTGATGAGCGCGCTGCTGAACATGCGCTCGAACGGCGACCCGGACCCGGGGGCGGTGGTGGCCAACTGCTACAGCCTGACCGTCGGGGCGGCCACCTGGCCGCACGCGCCGACCGTGGCGCTGGTCGAGCTGGCCACCGGTGGCCGCTACCGGGAGCTGGCGGACCGGCCGGACCTGCTCGACGGGCTGGTCGACGAGGCGCTGCGCTGGGCCTCGCCGGCCAACCACTTCGTGCGGCACACCACCCGGGCGGTCGAGCTGGGCGGCGTCGAGCTGCCGGCCGGCGCTCCCGTCGTGGTGTGGCTCGGCTCGGCCAACCGGGACGAGCTGGTCTTCCCCGACCCGTACACGTTCGACCCGACCCGGCAGCCGAACCGGCACCTGGCGTTCGGCAGCGGCCCGCACCACTGCCTCGGCTCGGCGCTGGCCCGCCGGATGATCCGGGTCGTCTTCGAGGAGATCTTCGCCGCCGCGGCCGACCTGACGCTCGCCGAGCCGCCGCGCAACATCGCCTCGAACTTCGTGGCCGGTTACCGGTCGGCGCCGGTGACGCTGCGGCTGCGTCGCGACGCCCGCGTGCGGGAGAGCAGTCGATGAGCGTCGAGGGGAGCGTCGGATGAGCGCGGCCGAGCAGGGCGTACGGGTGATCGTCGACAAGGAACGGTGCGTCGGATCGTCGACCTGCCTGGTGGTGGGCGAGGGCAACTTCGTCCTGGACGAGCACGACCGGGCCGAACCCACCGCGCCGGTCACCGCGGACGTCGCCGCGGTCGAACAGGCCGAGCAGCTCTGCCCGACCGGCGCCATCCGGGTGGTGCCGGCCACCGCGCAGAGCGCCGGGTGAGGCTGTCGTGCAATCAGGTGACATCCGGCGCGGGCCGGCGGCCAGTAGCTTCAGGCGCAGCGGTGCCGGCGCGGGGCCGACGGTGATCGAGGAGGCGTGATGAATCCTTTTGACGATCCGGACGGCACCTTCCTGGTGCTGGTCAACGACGAGGAGCAGCACTCGCTCTGGCCGCAGGCCCTCGACGTACCGGCGGGCTGGCGGGCCGTGCACGGCCCGGACTCCCGGCAGCCCTGCCTGGACTACATCGAGCAGAACTGGACCGACCTGCGCCCGCTCAGCGCCCGCCGGGAACCCACGCCCGCCACCTGACCGGCCCGGGCGGAGGAGGACGGATGCAGAGCCCGAACGGTACGGCGGGCGCCGTGGCGCGCTGCCCGGTCGGTGCCGCCGACCGTGGCCTGGCCGCCCCGCAGCTCTACGGGAGCCTCGACTTCCGGCCGGAATGGGCGCGCCTGCGCGAGCGGGACACGCTGGAGTGGACGACGGTGGGCGACACCGGCTTCTGGTCGGCCGTCCGCTACTGCGACGTCGACCAGGTGCTGCGCGACTCGCAGACGTTCACCTCCGAACGCGGAACGCTGCTGGCCGTCCTCGGCGTCGAGGACCCGGCCGGCGGCAAGCAGATCGCCGCCACCGACCCGCCCCGGCACACGGTGATGCGCAACCGGCTGCAGAAGGCGCTCGGCATCAGGGCGATCGAACAGCAGCAGGACATGATCACCCGGCTGGTCCGGGAGGTCCTCGCCCCGCTCGCCGACGGCGGGGTGTTCGACTTCGGCGCGGCGATGCTGTCCCTGCCGGTGGCCATCGCGGGCGAGGCGATGGGGCTGCCCCGGGCCGACTGGCCGCGGCTGGGCCGCCTGCTGACCACCTCGATCGCGCCCGAGGACCCGGACTACCTGACCCCGCGCGGCGTGAAACCCACCCTGGACCGCGCCCACCGCGAGCTGTTCGCCTACCTGCAGGACGTCTGCGCGCAGCGCCGCGACAACCTGGGCGACGACCTGATCAGCGTGCTGATCACCACCGAGGTCGACGGGCGGGTGATGACCCCGGGCGAGGTGATCTCGAACTGCTACAGCCTGCTGCTGGGCGCGACGGTGACCACCGCGCACCCGCCGACGTACGCGCTGACCGAGCACATCGCCGACGGCGTGCTGGACCGCTGGGCCGATGACCTGAGCGTCACGCCGAGCGCGGTGGAGGAGGTGCTGCGGCTGGGCTCGCCGGCCAGCCACTTCATGCGGTACGCGACGACGGACACGCAGGTGCGCGGCACGACGATCCGGGCCGGCGAGGCGGTGGTGTGCTGGCTCGGTTCGGCCAACCGGGACGGCGCGGTCTTCGCCGACCCCGACACGTTCGACCCTCGGCGCCGGCCCAACCGGCATCTGGCGTTCGGCACCGGCCCGCACTTCTGCGTGGGGCACGTGGTGGCCCGGGTGACCCTGCGGATCCTCTTCGACGAGCTGCTGGGCGGGTTCCGCGACTTCCGGCCCGCCGGCCCGCCGGTCCGGCTGGTCTCGAACGTCATCTCCGGCTACAAGCACGTTCCCATCACCGCCACGCCGGTTGCCGGCCGGGCCGGAAGCCGGTCGTCGTGAACGCACCACCCGGCTACGACCCGTTCGACTACGCGCTGCACGAGGACCCCTATCCGACGTACGCGTGGATGCGGGAGCACGCCCCGCTCTACCGCAACGAGGAGCGCGACTTCTGGGCGCTGTCCCGGCACGCCGACGTGCTGTGGGCGCTGCGCAACCCGGCGCTGTTCTCCAACCGCAACGGCATCTCCCTGGAACCCGACCTGTGGGGGCCGGACGCGGTCAAGACCAGCTCGTTCCTGGCGATGGACCCGCCGCAGCACGGGGCGATGCGCCGCCTGGGCGGCAGCGTCTTCAAGCCCAACTGGGTCGCCTCCATGGAGCCGCGGGTGCGGGAGCTGGCCCGGGAGCGGCTGGCACCGCTGCGCGACGGCGCGCCCTTCGACTTCGCCGCCGACTTCGCCGCCGCGCTGCCCAACGACGTGATGTGCGAGGTGGTCGGTATCCCGGCCGCCGACCGCGACCGGATCCGCGCCGACAACGACCTGCTCAACTCCTCCGAGCCCGGCACCGACGAGCGGGGCGACGCGACGGTGGACGCCGGCCGGCGCCTCGCGTGGTACTACGTCACGCTGATCGCCCAGCGCCGCAAGCGGCCCGGCGACGACCTGCTGTCCACGCTGCTCCAGGCGCGGGTCGACGGCCGGCCGCTGACCGACCCGCAGTTGGTGGCGTACCTGTTCCTGCTGGTCAGCGCGACAAACGAATCCACCGGCAAGCTGATCGGCAACGCCCTCTACCACGGCTGGCTCCGGCCCGAGGTGCAGCGGGCCGGGCTGAACGGGCGGGCCGCGGACTGGGGCCGGGAGTCGCTGCGCTTCGACTCGCCGAGCCAGATGATGGCGCGCACCCTGACCGAGGAGACCGTCATCCACGGCACACCGGTGCCGGCGGGCGCCCGGATCGCGCTGCTGCCCGCCTCGGCCAACCGGGACCACCGGGTCTTCCCCGACCCGGACGACTTCGACCTGGACCGGGACACCAGCCGGGAACTCAGCTTCGGCCACGGGCCGCACTTCTGCCTCGGCGCCCCGCTCGCCCGGCTGGAGATCACTGTCGCGCTGGAGGAGATCGCCACGCTGGTCGCCGGGTACGAGGTGGACCCTGCCGGGATCCGCCGGATCCACTCGCCGCACCAGCGCGGCTTCGCGGCCCTGCCGTGCGTGGTCACCCTGCGCGGACGGGCGGCGGGCTGATGGACCCGGTGTACGACCCGTTCGACTTCGCGGTGCAGGAGGACCCGCATCCGGTGTACGCGTGGATGCGGGAGCACGCCCCGCTCTACCGCAACGAGAAGCGCGACTTCTGGGCGCTGTCCCGGCACGCCGACGTGTCGGCGGCGCTGCGCGACCCGGGCCGGTTCTCCAGCCGCAACGGCATCTCGCTGGAGCCCGAGCTGTGGGGGCCGGACGCGAAGAAGACGAACTTCTTCCTCGCCATGGATCCGCCCGAACACGCCGCCTACCGCAGCCTCGTCTCCTCGGCCTTCACGCCCCGCCGGGTGGCCGCCCTGGAACCGCGGATCCGGGAGCTGGCCCGCGCCCGGCTGGCGCCGCTGCGCGACCGGGAGTCCTTCGACTTCGCCGACGACTTCGCCGCCGACCTGCCCAACGACATGCTCTGCGAGATCCTCGGCCTGCCGCGGGCCGACTGGGACCGGATCCGCCGCGACGTCGACGACCTCGTCCTGCGCGACGACGGCTCGGAGCGCCGCGGCGAGGTCTCGGTCGCCGCCGCGCTGCGGCTCGCGGCGTACCTGCTGGACGTCGTCGCCACCCTGCGCCGCCGGCCGGGCGACGACCTGACCTCCGGCCTGACCCAGGCCGAGGTGGACGGCACCCGGCTGACCGACCGGCAGGTCGTCGGCTTCCTGTTCATCATGCTGGGCGGGGGCAACGAGTCGACCGGCAAGACCATCGGCAACGCCTGGTACCAGGGGCATCTCGACCGCGACGTGCAGCGGGCCGGCCTGGACGGGCGGGCCGAGGACTGGGCGAGCGAGACGCTGCGGTACGACTCGGCCAGCCAGATGGTCGCGCGCATGCTGACCCGGGAGACGGTGCTGCACGGCGTGACCGTCCCGGCGGGCGCCCGGGTGGCGCTGCTGCCCGCCTCGGCCAACCGCGACCGCCGGGTCTTCCCCGACCCGGACCGCTTCGACCTGGACCGGGACACCGGCCGGCTGATCAGCTTCGGCCTCGGGCCGCATCACTGCCTGGGCGCCGCGCTGGCCCGGCTGGAGATGCGGGTCGCGCTGGAGGAGGTCGGCGCGCTGGTGGCCGAGTACGACGTGGACGAGGCCGCGAGCCGGCGCTGCCACTCCCCGCACCAGCACGGTTTCCTGGCCCTGCCGTGCACCGTGCGGTGGCGTCGCCGGGCCGCACCGGTGCCACCGACCGACCATGACCACTGATGAAGGGTTCGACGCGATGACCGACTTGGCTGCCAGCGACACCGACCGACCACCGGAGGCGGCGGCGCCCGCGTCCGGGTTGCGCTCGTACGTGATCATCTGGGCCGGGCAGTTCGCCTCGATGATCGGGGCGAACCTGACGAGCTTCGCCCTCGCGGTCTACGTCTACCGGTTGACCGACTCGGCCACCACGCTCGGCATCATCCTCGCGCTCGGCCTGCTCCCGGCGGCCGTGGCGTCGCCGTTCGCCGGCTCGCTGGTGGACCGCTGGGGCACCCGGCGCACCCTGCTGATCAGCAGCATCGGCAGCATGGTCATCACGGCGATGCTGGCGCCGCTGGTGGCCACCAACACGTTCCAGGTGTGGCAGGTCTACATCATCGTCAGCGTCACCTCGCTGCTGACCTCGCTCCAGATTCCGGCGTTGGGCGCGTTGACGCCGCTGCTGGTGCCCAAGGAGCAGCTCGGGCAGGCCAACGGCATGCGGATGGTCGCCATCGCCGTGAGTCAGGTGCTGGCGCCGGTGTCGGCCGGGTTCCTGCTGGTGGCCATCAACCTGACCGGCATCGTCATCATCGACGTCATCTCCTACGGCGCGGCCATCCTCACCCTCTGCCTCGTGCCGATCCCGAAGGTGCGGCGGGCGCCGGCCGCGGCCGACGGCGCCAGGACCAGCCTGCTGAGCGAGTTCGGCGAGGGCTGGCGGTACGTGGCCAGCCGACCCGGCCTGCTCACGCTGCTGTTCTTCCTGGCCACCGTCAACTTCAGCGCGGGCTTCCTGGAGCTGCTGATCAGCCCGCTGGTGCTGTCGTTCGAGTCGTCGAAGGCACTCGGCATCGTGCTGTCGATCGGCGGCCTCGGCATGATCATCGCCGGCGTCGCGGTCAGCGTGACCGGCGGCCCGAAGCGCCGGGTGCGCGCCGTCTTCGCGTTCGCGCTGATGTTCGCGGTGGCGACCATCGCGGGCGCGACCCGGCCGAACGTCGCGCTGATCGCCTGCGCCGCCTTCGTCGCGATGGGCGCCCTGGTGCTGATCAACACCACCCACCAGCCGATCTGGCAGACGAAGGTGGAACTGCACCTGATGGGTCGGGTGATGGCACTCTTGACGATGGTCGGGCTCATCCCGCAGCTCATCGCCAACGTGCTGGCAGGGATCGCCGTCGACCACGTCTTCGAGCCGCTGGTCGGCCGGGACGAGGTCCGGTCGAAGGGGCTGACCGTGCTGATCGGCGACGGCCCGGGCCGGGGCATCGCGCTGCTGATGATGCTCGTCGGCGCGTTGATCGTGGTCACGGTCGCGGTCGGCACGCTCTTCCCGCGGCTGCGGCACCTGGAGGAGGAACTGCCCGACGCGCCCCGACCGACCGACGAGACCGAGCCGACCGACGAGACCGAGCCGACCGACGAGACCGAGCCGACCGACCCGGCGGCGGCGGCGCCAGGGGCAGCGCCAGGGGCAGCGCCAGCGGCGGCGACGACGGCGGCGGCAGCAGCGCCAGCGGCGACGGCGACGGCGACGAACGGTGCGTCCGAACCGACGGACACGCCGGCACCGACCGGAGCGCCGGCACCGCTGACCTGATGCCGACCGGGTCGGGTCGGCGGCCCCCGTGCGGAGCGGGCTCCGCATTCACCGGCCGTCACGCACGGTGACCTCGCTGAAAGCGAAAAGCTCTTTTCCAGCTATGCCTGAGAGTCATTTAAATGACTCTCAGGCATAGCTGGAAAAAATGTGTTCGATCCTGGCCCGGTGTCCGCGGACCAACCGGTTCGACCCGCCGGTCAGGACCGGGTCAGGACCGGGTCAGGAGCGGGCCAGGACCGGGTCAGGAGCGGGCCAGCGCGGCCCGGTCGACCTTGCCCGACGGGGTCAGCGGGATCGCCGGCAGGACCAGGTAGCTGGCCGGCAGCATGTGCGGCGGCAGCACCCGCTGGCACTGCGCGCGGACCTGCGCCGGGTCGAAGCGGTCGGGCTCGGGCACCACGTACGCCACCAGGTAGTCGCCGAGGTCCTCCGCGGTGGCCACCTCGACGGCCGCGTCCCGCACGCCGGTGCAGGTCCGCAGCACCGCCTCGATCTCGGTCAGCTCGATCCGGAAGCCGCGCAGCTTGACCTGTCGGTCGACCCGGCCGAGGAACTCCAGGTCGCCATCGGGCGAGCGGCGCGCGAGATCACCGGTCCGGTAGTGCCGGAGCCCGTCGGCGGTCACGAACCGCTCCCGGGTCAGCTCCGGCCGGCCGAGATAGCCGCGGCTGACCCCGCCACCGGAGATCCACATCTCGCCGACCGACCCGTCGGGCACCACCGCCCCGTCGTCGTCGCGCAGCGTGATCGACAGATGCGGCAGGGCACGGCCGATCGGCGACCGGTTGGCGCCGTGCAGCGCATCGTCGTCGAGCAGCTTGAAGGTCGCGTACACCGTGGTCTCGGTCGGACCGTACATGTTGACCAGCCGGACGCCCGCGGGATCAGCGTCGGCGTCGGCGCCGGCGTCGGCACCGTGCGCGGCGCGGTCCTGCACGAACGCCGCGGCGGTGCCGAGGTCGACGGCCTCCCCCGCGAAGATCACGTAGCGCAGGGCGTGTCGGGGCCGGCCGGCGTCCCGGTGCGCCTCGAACAGCAGCCGGAAGACGGCCGGCACCTGGAGCAGCATGGTCACCCGGTGGGTCAGCAGCAGGTCGAGAAGCGCCTCCGGATCGTGCGCCGCGTCGGGGTCCACCACGACCAGCGTCCCGCCGGTGACCAGCGGTCCCCACATCTCCCAGACCGACACGTCAAAGTTGATCGAGTGGAACAGCGTCCACCGGTCGTCCGGCCCCACATCGAAGAGCGGAAGCGCGGCCTCAAGCAGGCTCAGCACGTTCCCGTGGGTGATCTCGCAGCCCTTGGGCCGCCCGGTGGAGCCCGACGTGTAGATCACGTACGCCCGGTCGTCCCGGGTCACCGCGGGCAGCGGCGCCTCGGGGGCGCCCGGGTGCCCGCGTACCGGAACGTCCTGCCCCACCACCAGGTCGATGCCGGCCTCCTGGGTGATGAACCGCAGCCGCTGCGCAGGATACTGCGGGTCGAGCGGGACGTACGCCGCGCCCGCCAGCATCGTGCCGAGGATCGCCACGGGTACGTCGATCGAGCGGGTCACCCGCACCCCGACGAGATCGCCGGGTACGACGCCGCGGCGCACCAGTTCGGCGGCGAGCGCCCGGCCCTCGGCCGCGAGTTCGCGGTAGGTCAGGCGCTGCGGGCCGCACACCACCGCGGTCCGCTCGGGCGCCCGGGCGCACACCTGCAGGAACCACTCGGGCAGGCAGCCATGCACGCCGCCGATCATCGCCGATGCCCGGCGACCGGACGCGTCCCCGCTTCTCGGGACGGCCGCCGCGCCGTCGCCGTGACGGCCCGCACGGCGACGGCGACACGGACCGCGCCGTGACGGCGACACGGACCGCGCGCTCAGAGGTCGACGCGCATGACCACCCGGCGCGGCGACGGCCGGGAAACCTCGGCGAAGCCGGCGGCGGCGAACATGCTCTCGGTGCCGACGTGCAACTCGTCGGCCACCGCGTTCCTGGTGGTCAGCGGGTACCCCTCGACCGCGCGGGCGCCGTGCGCGCGGGCGTGCTCGACGGCGGCCCGGGTGAGCGCGCCGCCGATCCCGCGGCGGCGGAAGCCGGCCCGGGTCACGAAGCACGTCACCGCCCAGACCGAGTCGTCGGTCCGGTCCTCGCTGCGGCCCGTCCAGGCCACCCGACCGCCGCGCACCAGGCTGTCGTACGCGGTCCGGGGCTCGACCGCGCACCAGCCGACCGGCTCGTCGTCGAGGTAGGCGACCAGGCCGGTGGTGGCCTCGGCGTCGGCGCAGCCGGGGTCGGTCTGCACGCGCAGCCGGTCGGCTCGTTCCTCGGCCGGGAACGAGACGAGACACTCCTTCGGCCGCATCTTGTACCGCTGGCACTGGCAGTTGGCCGGCGCCGTGGCGCTGAGCACCTTCTGCAGGTCCTCCCAGCTCGCCTCGTTGGCCGGTCGGATGGTGAGCGTGGCGTCCGCCAGTTGCCTGGCCCTGGCAGCCATCCCGAGTCACCGCCTTTCGCTCCGGTGGTGGCGGTCGTGTGGTTGCGGTCGTGTGGTGGCGATCGCGTGGTGGCGATCGTTTTGCGGGCGATCGTGCCCACCCGGCGCGTCGCCCGCTGATGAGCGCAGAGTCTAGTGCGCCGGCCGGCGAAGGTCGCGGCGTCGCGGCCGGCGGCATCCCGCTGTCCTGTGTATCGGCGACAGCCCTGATCCCGTCCCGGTACCTAGCCTTCCGGTATGGCACACCCTTCCCGGGCCGAGGCCGCGAGTGGATCCGACGACGGTGCCGAGATCGGCGTGCTGCCGCGGCGGTCGGCTCCGCCCACGCCGCCGCGCACCCCCGACGAGGAGGCCATCCTCACCATCTGGCGGGAGGTGCTGGAGCGCCCGGACATCGGCGTGCTCGACGACTTCTTCGACCTCGACGGCAACTCCATGCACGCCATCAAGGTGATCTCGCGGATCCGCGAGGCGTACGGGGTCAGCATCCGCGCCATCGACTTCTTCGAGTCGCCGACCGTCGCCGCCCTCGCCGCCTTCGTGGCCGCCAACGCGCCCTCGGAGCGGGCCGTGGTCCGGCCCCGCCGCCCCGACGCCGAGCCGGTGCTCTCCTTCGACCAGCACCGGCTGTGGCTCGTCGACCAGCTCGTGCCCGGCGGGGCGTACAACGTGCACGGCCGGCGCCGCCTGCTCGGGCCGCTGCGGGTGGCCGTGCTGGAGACCAGCATCCGGGAGATCATGCGGCGGCACGAGACCCTGCGCACCCGCTTCCCGGACATCGACGGCGAGCCGTTGCAGGTCGTCGACGACCTCGACGAGGAGTGGCGGCTGCGGGTCGTTGACGTGTCCGACGCCGACGACCAGGTGCGCGCCGCCGAACGGGTGCTCGACGAGGACGCCATGGCCTCCTGCGACCTCGCGCAGGGACCGCTGTTCCGGGCTCTGCTGGTCCGGCTGAGCGACACCGACCACGTGCTCGGCATCACCGCCCACCACACGGTCTGCGACAACGGCTCGGTCGCGCTGTTCGTCAAGGAACTGTCCGCGCTGTACCGCGCCGACGGCGACCCGCGCGAGGCCGACCTGCCGCCGCTGCCCATCCAGTACCGCGACTTCGCGGTCTGGCAGCGGGAGCTGCTGGCCAGCGACACCGTGGCCCGCCAACTCGACTACTGGGGCGAACACCTGGCCGGGGCGCCGGCCGAACTGACCCTGCCGGTCGCCGAGCGGCCGGCCGCCGTCAACGGCTCCGCCGACTCCGCCGACTCCGCCGGTGACGGCGGTGACGGCGGCTCCGGCAGCGGTGGCGGTGGCGGCCGGGTCCGCTCGGCGTTGCCCGCCGCGGAGGCCACCGCGCTGCGCGAGCTGTGCCGGGCCACCGACACCACGGTCTTCATGGCGCTGCTCGCCGCCCTCACGGCGGTGCTGGGCCGCTGGTCCGGCCAGCGGGACGTGGTGGTCGGGGTGCCGATCACCGGTCGGCTGGACGCCGGGACGCGCGGCCTCATCGGGCTGTTCTTCAACACCCTGCCGATCCGGATGGACCTTCGGGACACGACGACCTTCGCCGAGGCTCTGACCCGGGCCCGGGAGTCCGCGCTGGGCGGGTACGGCAATGCCGACGTCCCGCTCGACCTCGTGGTCCGGCGCGTCCGGCCGCCGCGCATCGCCGACCGTACGCCGCTGTTCCAGGTGGTGCTCAACGTCGTGGACAGCGACCGGAGTTCCAACGGCCTCGGCGACATCGACGACGAACCGATGGACTCGCCGGTGATGCCGAGCAAGCTCGACTTCGTGCTCACCGGCAAGGAACTGGACGGCGAGATCCCGCTGGAGCTGGAGTTCGACGCCGACCGGTACGACGAGGCACGGATGCTCCTGCTGCTCGACGAGGTACGCGCGCTGCTGCGGGCAGCCTGCGCCGACCCGGCGACAGCGGTTTTCGACGATCAGCCGCACCACCCGTAGGGAAGGAACCCCGCCCATGAACGATCACGTCGAGCCGATCGCGATCATCGGAATGGGTGCCCGCCTTCCCGGGGCGGCCGACGTCGGGCAGTTCTGGTCCAACCTGCGCGACGGCCGGGAGTCGATCTCCTTCCTCTCCGACGAGGAACTGCTGGACAACGGCGTCTCCCCCGACCAGTTGGCCAACCCCGACTACGTCCGGGCCGTACCGCTGGTGCCGGACGTCAAGTTGTTCGACGCCGGCCTGTTCGGGATGACCGCCCGCGAGGCGGAGATCTGCGACCCCGCGCTGCGGCTGTTCCTGGAGGTGGCGCACGCCGCCATCGAGGACTCCGGGTACGACGTCACGAAGGTCGGCGACGGCTTCGGGGTGTTCTCCGCCTCCGGCCCCTGCGACTACCAGGACCACTACCTGCGGCAGAGCCTCAAGTACCGCTCGGCCGACATCTTCCAGATGTCCACGCTGAACAACACCGACTACTCGGCCACGCTGACGGCGTACAAGCTGAACCTGCGCGGGCCGGCGATGACGATCGTGACCGCGTGCTCCAGCTCGCTGGTCTCGCTGCACGTCGCCTGCCAGTCTTTGCGGGTCGGCGAGTGCGACGCGGCCGTGGTCGGCGGGGCCAACGTGGAGACCCCGTACGGGCAGGGCCACCTGTGGGTGCCCGGCGCGGTCCGCTCCCGGGACGGGCACTGCCGGCCGTTCGACGCCCACGCCACCGGCACCATGTTCGGCAGCGGCTGCGCCGCCGTGGTGCTCAAGCGGCTCTCCGACGCCCAGCGGGACAACGACAACATCCGCGCCGTCGTGCTCGGCAGCGCGATAAACAACGACGGTTCGGACAAGGTCAGCTTCAGCGCCCCGAGCATCACCGGCCAGACCTCGGTCATCATGGAGGCGATGGCGATGGCCGGCTGCCGGCCGGGCGACATCTCCTACGTGGAGGCGCACGGCACGGCGACCGCCCTCGGCGACCCGATCGAGGTCACCGCGCTGTCCGAGGCGTACCGGCGGCTCGCCGGCGGCGACCTGCCGCAGAACTCGATCGGCATGGGCTCGGTCAAGTCCAACATCGGGCACCTGGTGTGGGCGGCCGGCGTCTCCGAACTGGTCAAGGTCACCCTCGCGATGGAGCACGAGCAGATCCCGCCGACGGTCAACTTCACCGAGCCGAACCCCAAGCTGGAGCTGGAACGCACGCCGCTGTTCATCAACGACCAGCTCCGGCCGTGGCCGCGGGTGGACGGCAGCCCGCGCCGGGCGGGCGTGAGTTCGCTCGGCATCGGCGGCACCAACGCGCACGCGGTGATCGAGGAGGCGCCGAAGCCGGCGCCCCGCCCCGCGTACCAGCGCCCGCGGATCGTGGTGTGGTCGGGCCAGAACCGGGGCGCCATCGACGACGGCCGCAGCCGGCTGGTCGAGTACTTCGGCGGTTCAGCGGACGGCACCGGCGCCGAGGCCGTCTCCTTCCACGACGCCGCCAGCACGCTTGCGCGCGGCCGGACCACCCACAAGCTGCGCGCCGCGGCGGTCGGCGACAGCGCCGACGCGGCGGTCGCCGCGCTCACCTCCGGCCGGTACGTCACCACCGAGGACTCCGGTCCCGTCGACCGGCCGCTGGCGTTCCTCCTCCCCGGTCAGGGCTCGCAGCACGCCCGGATGGCGATGGGCCTGTACGAGCGGCTGCCGCGGTTCGCCGAGATCATGGACCGCTGCCTGGACGGGTTCCGCGAGCACGGCATCGAGCTGCGCGAACCGTGGCACGCGGACGAGCCGGACGCGCTGACCGACACCCGGCTGACCCAGCCGATGCTGTTCGCCGTCGAGTACGCCCTGGCCGCGACGCTGCGGGACTGGGGGCTGCGCCCGGCCGCGCTGCTGGGACACAGCGTCGGCGAACTCACCGCCGCCGCGCTCGCCGAGGTGTTCTCGCTGGAGGACGCCATCCGGCTGGTCGCCGCCCGGGCCACCGCGATGGCCGACGCGCCGCGCGGCGCCATGCTCTCCGTCCAACTGCCGGGCGACGAGGTCGCCGCGACGCTGCCCGACCCGCTGGTGGTCAGCGTCCGCAACGCGCCCGACCGGGCCGTGGTCGCCGGGCCGCTCGACGAGATCGCGGAGCTGGAGCGGCGGTACGCCGCCGAGGGCGTCACGGTACGCCGGCTCGCGACCTCGCACGCCTTCCACAGCCCGATGATGGTCGACGCGGCACGGGCGTTCCTCGACACGATGCGAGGCGTGCGGCTGCACCCGCCGCGCATCCCGATCATCTCCGCGGCCACCGGGTCGCCGGTCACCGACGAGCAGGCCACCGACCCGGCCTTCTGGGCCGACCAGGTCGCCGCGCCGGTCCGGTTCGACCTCGCCCTGGACACGCTGCTGGCGCAGGCGCACACGGTGGTGGAGGCCGGACCGGGCCGGGTGCTCACCGGGCTGGCGCGGCGGCACCCGCTGCTGCGCGAGCACGGCAGCGCGGTCCAGCCGTCCCTGGCCGCGCCGGAGGCAGACGGCCCCGGCGACCTCGAACGGCTGCTGGACGCGGTCGGGCGGCTCTGGGTCGCCGGCCACGACGTCGACTGGGCGGCGGTGGACGAGGAGTACGACTGGCGCCGCGCGGCGGTGCCCGGCTACCCGTACCAGCGCAAGCTGTACTGGGTTACCCCGACCTCCGGCCCCGCGGCGCCCAAGCGGGCCGACGCGGGCGCCGCCGAGGAGCCCGCGGACGTCCAGGACGAGCCGACCGGGACCGAGGAGCCGGCCGGGACCGGTACCCCGTTCTCCACCGTGACCTGGGTCGAGGCGCCGCTTCCGGTCGACGGCGAGCCGGTCCGCGAGCCGCTGGCGCTGGCGCTGCTGCCCGCCGACCGGGACGCCGGGCTGGCGGTGCTCGGGCCGCTGTTGCAGACCGGCACCCGGGTCATCCGGGTCCGTCCGGGCGACCGGTTCTCCGTCACCGGCGACGAGTTCCGGGTCCGGCCCGGCGAGGCCGCCGACGTGGAACAGGTCTTCGCCCGGCTGGCCGCCGACGGGCGCCACCCCGGGCTGCTCGTGCACGCCTGGGCCGCACCGACCTGGGCGGAGCCCACCAGCGGCACCGTGGACGACCAGCTCGACCTGTCGTTCACCAGCCTGCTGGCGCTGATCCAGCACGGCACCAGGCGCGCGGTGCAGGGCCGTCTCCCCCGACTCGTGGTGCTGGCCAGCCGGCTCGCCGACGTCTCCGGAGTGGAGCCGCTGGACCCGGTCAAGGCCACGGTGGTCGGCCTGGCCCGCACGCTGGCCCGGGAGGCCCCCGGCACGATCTGCAAGATCGTGGATGTCGGTCCGGGCACCGACGAGCAGACGCTCGTGGCCGAACTGGGCACGGTGGACGGTCAGGAGTTCGTGGCGCTGCGCCGGCACCGCCGCTGGGTGCCCGACGAGCAGCCGCTCACCCTGGGCGACACCCCGGCACAGCCGCGCCCGGAGGGCGTCTACCTGCTCACCGGCGGGCTGGGCGGGCTCGGGCTCGCGGTCGGCAAGGCGCTGGCGCGTACCGGCAAGCGGCCCCGGCTGGTGCTGCTGGGCCGCACGGCGCTGCCGCAGGACGCGCGGCAGCGGGCCGAGACCGACGCTGCGCTCCGGCACATCCTCGACGAGATCGCCGAGATGACCGAACTGGGCGCCCAGGTCCGCACGATGGCCTGCGACATCGGCGACCCGCGGCAGGTCCGCCGGGCGCTCGACGTGACGGCCGCGCAGTTCGGCCCGGTCAACGGCGTGCTGCACCTGGCCGGCGTGGCCGGCGACGGCATGCTGCACTTCCGCTCCCTGGCCGACGCCCGCGCCGTGCTGCACCCCAAGGTACGCGGCACGCTGGTGCTCGAAGAGGCGCTGCGCGACCGGCCGCCGCTGGACTTCTTCGTCTCGTTCTCCAGCCGGGCGGCCCTGCGCGGGCTCACCGGCAGCGGCGACTACGCGGCCGCCAACGCCGCGCTGGATGCCTTCGCCGCCGCCGGTGGCCCTCGGCGGCTGAGCATCAACTGGCCCGCCTGGTCGACCGTGGGCATGGCCGTCGACGGCGGTCGCCCGGCCCGGTCCGGTCCGCAGCAGGTGGAGCTGACCCTCGATCCGCAGCGCGAGTGGGTGCTCGACGAGCACCGGCTGAACGGCCGGGCGGTGCTGCCCGGCACCGGCCACCTCGACCTGGTGATGAACTCGTTCCGCGGCCTCGGGCTGATCAGCCCGGACGACGCGATCCAACTGGAGGAGGCGCTCTTCCAGCAGCCCCTCGTGGTCGACAGCCCGCGTACCGTCCGGGTCCGGTTCGCCCCGGGCAAGGACGGCTGGCGTTTCGAGGTGCTGTCCCGGGCCGCCGACAGCGCCGACGAGCAGTGGATCCGGCACGTCGACGGCCGCATCTCCGGCTGCGCCCGCAAGGACGACATGCTGCCCCCCGAGCCGATGTACGACGGGCTCCCGGAGGTCGAGCCCCCGTCGCTCAAGCCCGGCCCGGGACGGCTGTTCGCCCTCGGCGACCGGTGGCAGAACATCCAGCAGATGTGGCGGACCGACGACCGCCGGGGTCGGGTCGTCCGGCTCGTGCTCGCGCCCGAGTTCGCCGCCGACGTCGAGACCCGCCAGGCGCACCCGGCCCTGCTCGACGGGGCCACCGCGGCGGTCCGGGACGACATCGACGACATCCACCTGCCGTTCATGTACCGGCGCGCGGTCTTCCACCGCCCGCTGCCCACCGTCCTGTTCAGCCGGATCCTGCGCGAACCCGACAAGTCCGGCGTCATCGTCGCCGACGTCACCATGGTGGCGCCCGACGGCACGCTGCTGGCCGAGATCGAGGGCTTCACCATGCGGCGGACCGGCCGCAACCCGCAGTTCCTCGACGAACAGACGCCGGCGAAGCCCGCCCCGGCCCACGCCCCCGCCGCGGTCGAGACCATCGCCGAGCCGGCACCCGAGGTGGACGGCATCGACCCCGACGAGGGCGGCCGGCTGCTCACCCTGCTGCTCGGCGCGCAGACCCCGTACCAGGTACTGGTCCGCCCGTACGTCGGTGGCGCACCGGTGCCGATCCCCGCGCGGTCGCCGGCACCGGCCGGGGTGGCCATCCTCCCGGAGGTGGCCCCGGCACCGGCCGTGGCGGCCCCCGAGGTCCCGGCCGCCGGGCCGACGACGGACGGCGGCCCGCAGTTGGACACCGTCCAGGCGGCGGTCTACGAGATGTGGCAGGAGGCGCTCGGCCTGGAAACCATGAGCCTGGACGACGAGTTCTTCGAACTCGGCGGCGACTCGCTCAGCGCGGTTCAGGTCATGCGCCGGATGCGCGAACGGTTCGGCGTGCAACTGGGCATCGGGGTGCTGTTCGACTGCCCCACCATCCGGCTGCTGTCGGCCGAGGTCGTCCGGCTCATCGCGGACTGACCGCTACCACCCGCCGCCGGCCCGATCGGCCGGGACACCGCGCGACACTCCCATCCCGCCGGACCGGCGGGATGGGATCAGGCGGGGCGGGATCAGGCGGGTACGTTCCCGTTCAGGTACGCGTTGATCTGGTCGATCTCCAGCGCGTTGAAGATCTCGGGCTGGGCGGCGGCCTGGTTCGAGTTGATGATCCGCTTGAACAGGTTGTAGTGCGCCATCGACCGCAGCCCGATGACGCGGTTGGGGGTGACCAGGTAGCCGGTGCCGCCGGTGCTCCAGATGAGGTACATCAGTCCATCCTTCGTGAGAATCTCGGGAGATCCGGACGCTCCGGCGTACGGGGCGCCGGTGAGAACCGACTCGGGGTCGGTCCGCTGACCGTTCGGCTGGAAGATCTCCAGGTGCAGGTGCGGCCCGGTGGAGTGGCCGGTGGTTCCCACGTTGCCGACGTGCTGGCCGGCGGCGACCTGCGCGCCGACCCCGACCACGGGAGCCTCCCGCATGTGCCCGTACACGCTGCGCCACCCGTCGGCGTGCGTGATGGTGGCGTTGTTGCCCAGCCCGCTCGCGCTGTACGAGACGCCGGTCACGGTGCCCGCGGCAATGGCGCGGACCGGATAGCCGAGGATTCCCGAGTAGCTGTAGTCCGTGCCGTTGTGCATCCTGGATTCGCCGGTGATCGGATCCGTCCGCCACCCGTACGAAGAGGTGATCGGGACCCATTTGTCGAATGGCCGATTCCATCTCGGCGTCGCGCCGTATGCGGCCTCCGCGAGCCATGCCTCCGGAATGACACCGGCCGCCAGCGTGGCGGTGACCAGGCCAAGCAGGTGGCGACGGTCGAATCCGCGAGACGCCACCCCATTCTCCGGCGCCACTTCGTCAAATGTCTGCATTCGACCCCCGCATGATCTGAGATCTTGAATATTAAGGTATCCAACTCGGTAACTGTCAAGGGCCGAAACCACCCCGCCAATGCAATTACCGACCTCCCCCGCGGAATCAGGCCGGCGGGGCCGCCAGGTCCCAGGATGCCGGCCGGGCCGGTTCCGGGTCGACGGCGACCAGACGCAGCTCCGCGGTGTACGTCCCGTCGGGCAGCCGCAGCCACAGCTCCGCCGGCTCGGGCACCATCTCGACCAGTTCGACCTCGGCGTCCGCCGGTTCGGTGCGCGCGGCCCGCCGGGCCGCCCGGGCCAGGTTGTCCACAAGCGACGGCGAGGCCAGGTCCACGTAGAACGGCTTCGGATCCCCGGGTACGCGGGCGAAGACGTGCCGCGGCATGCCGGCGTCGCGCAGCCAGCCGCGCAGCCCGAGCTGGGCGGGGTCACGATCCCGGGCGGCGGCCTCGGCGAGCCGGGTCAGCGGCAGCCGCCAGCTTTCCCGGGCCACCACCACCGAGCCGATCGACACCCGTGGCCGGTGGGCGGCCGGTGCCCGCAGCTTGAACAGGTTGACGGTGACCGCGCTCAGATGTTCGCCGAGGCATTCGAGCACCGGCGCCGCCCAGCCGTCCGAGTCGCAGGTCGCCAGCAGGCCGCCGGCCCGCTCCGACACGGTGATCGCGGTGGCCGGGGTGCCCCGTACCCCCTCGGGGTGGCCGTCGTCGGAGCCGAACGAGACGTACCGGTAGTGGCCGGGCGGGTCCAGCGACAGCGGCGGGTAGCTGCGCGAGCTGACGTCCCGCGCGCTGCTGGGGTACAGCGGCACGACCCGGCCGGGCGCCATGTCGGCGGCCATCGCGTCGACCAGTTCCGTCGCGTCGTCGGCCTGCGCGCTGAAGAACCGGCTCTCCAGCGTGTTGAGCGCGACGTGCAGTTCACCGAGCACCCAGGACAGCCCGCCGTCGGGCCGGCGCCGCAGCATGACGTCCGGGCTGTGCAGCCGGGCCGCCGCCCAGGTCCGCCGCGGCGCCGGGAACAGCGCGTCGGCCAGCCGGCGGGCGTACGCCGGGTCGACGTCGGCCGGACCGTCGCCGCCGGCGGCGGCACCGGCACCGGCACCGGCACCGGCACCGGCACCGATGATCTCGGCCCAGCGCAGCTGGAAGTCGGTCACGATGTCCGCGAACGCCCGGCCGCCGGGTTCGAGCAGGTCGGCGGCGGCCATGTACAGGTCGGAGAGGGTGACCTCGGTCCGGCCGGCCGCGAGCCGCCGGTAGGTGCGGGTGAGGGACTCCTCCGCGGCGTCGGCGACCTGGCCGCAGAGCCACCGCGCCGCGTCCAGCAGCACGCCGAGCGGCCGGGCCAGCTCATCCAGCAGGTCGTCGTCGATCGTGGCGTCCAGGTCGCGCCGGCAGTCCAGGTAGAGCGGCGTACGGCCGCCCACCGTGAAGCCGTCCTCCCGGCGTACCGGCGCCCCGGCCGCCGCGTCCAGCGCCCGGGAGGCGTCGCGCAGCGCCACCCGGAGCCGCTCGGGGTCCTCGGCCGCCGACACCGCCCGGCAGGCGTCGCGGATCCGCGCGAGCCGGTCCAGCCGGTCCTTGCGCAGCGGGGCGTCCGGCAGCCCGGCGAGCTGCCGTTCCAGCCCGTCCAGCGGATGACTGCCGATGGGCACCCGGAATCCGACCTGCACGACGCCGGCCGCGCGCAGCGCGGCCACGGCGTCAGCGGTCGCCCGCGAGCCGGCCACGGCGTCAGCGGTCGCCCGCGAGCCGGCCGCGGCCTCACCGGTCGTTCGCGGGCCGGCCGCGGCCTCATCGGACGCCGGCGCGCCGGCGGCGGGCTCGCCGGGCGGCAGGTCGCCGACCCGCTCGACGCCGGCGGCCAGCGCCGCGACCACCCGCGCCTGGTCGGTGGTGAGCGGGTGGGGACGCCGGTACGGGCGCAGCACCGAGCCGTCGCGGACGGTGCAGGACGGGTCGATCCGGATCGGTACGTACGCGCGCAGTTCCGGGTCGACGCTCCACCGCGCGGCGATCGACTGCACCGCCCACACCTCGACGTACGCGGCGGCGCGGCGGATCCCACCGGCCCCGGTGTAGCCGCGGGAACCGCCGCCGAGCCTCGCCCACGCCACCGGCCCGAAGAAGCCGATCGTGTCGTTCTTCGTGCAGTAGCGCTGCGCGTACCGGGTGAGCACGGCCATCCGGTGCCCGAACCGGTGGCCGCTGACCCGGGGTCGCTCCCCCGCCTTCAGCGCGGCGGCGTGGCTGGCCGCCCAGGTGTCCACGGCCTCCGGGTTCTGCCAGGTCAGCGCGGCCCGGAAGCGGTCGTCGGCGAGGATGGCGTCGAACGCGGCCCGGCGCGCCGCGCGCACCGCGTCGGCGCCACCACCCGGCAGGCCACCGCCCGGCAGGCCACCGCCCGGCAGGCCACCGCCCGCTTCGTCGCCGCCCGCCGGTACGTCGCCGTGCGGGTCGCCGAGCGGGTCGCCGAGCACGTCGAGCAGTTCGATCGGCAGGCCGGCCGAGCGCAGCGCGCAGAGCCGCCAGAGCGTCCAGCCCCGATCCAGCTCCGTCCGGTGGTCACCCATCGTGCCCGCCCTTCCCGATGGCAGCGTCCGAACCGGCGGGCACGGCAGCGCCCGAACCGGCGGATGCGGCACCGTCCGAGGCGATCAGCATCGTGCGCAGCTCCTGCACCGTGCAGCCCCGCTCCAGTTTGGACTCCAGTCCGCCGATGCCGTAGTCGAGCAGCGCGAAGCCGCGCTCGACGGCCCGGCTGATCGGCTCGTAGAAGACCAGGTTGAAGTAGAGGAACCGGTGGTCGGCGCGGGTGTAGTCACACCCCCACGCCTTCGAGATCCACCGGTTGCCGCAGGCCAGCAGCAGCGAGCAGGCCACCGGGCGGCCGTCCTGGTACGCGACCAGCGCCACGAAGTCGTCCCGCAGGTGCGTGCCGAGCAGGGTGTAGTGGAACTCGATCCGCTGCGGGTCGGCGTCCTGCCCGTACCGCTGGTTGGTCTGGGCCAGCAGCGGCGCCAGCTCCCCCGCCACCTGCGCGACCGGCCGTTCCCGGATGACCAGCCCGCTCTCGGCCAGCCGGCGGCGCTGCCGGCGTACCGGGGTGCGCCGGCGGGTCGGCAGCCAGGAGACGTACTCGTCGAACGTCTTCCATTCGATCCCCAGCACCGCCTTCTCGCGCACGCTGACCGCGGCGGCCGCGGCCCGGTACGGCGCCAGCCAGGCCGCCTGGGTCGGGTCGAGGTAGGGGAACACCACGTGCCCGCAGCCGGCCTCGCGGGCCAGCGTGCGCGCCTGCTCGACCAGGGTGGCGGCCACCCGCGGCGCCTCGGCGCCGGGCACCGACGCGCCGATGCTGAGGTAGTTCGAGTAGACGCCGTACGAGCCGGCCAGCGCGAGCGTCGCGGCGTCGGCGGGCGGGAGCGCGGCCGGGTCGGTGGACGGGTGCCACGGCGGCCGCGTGGTGTAGACCGGGGTCAGGCCGGCGGCGCGGCCCTGCCCGTCGCGGGCGACGACGTACGTCGTGCTGCCGTGGCCGAGCTGGGCGAGCTGGATCCGTTCGAGTTCGCCGCTGTAGACCGGCGTCGACGGCACGCGCAGCTCGTCGAGCAGCCCGTCGTCGAGCCTGGACCGCAGTTCCACCCGCATCGGCGTCACCCATCCCTGATCAGCGCGGTACGGCCGGCTACGGCGAACCGGCCAGCGACTCCTGGACCCAGCTGCGCACCTGGCGCCGGCTGGCGTTCATCCGGGCCAGCCGCTCCGAACGCTCCGAACGCTCCGTCCGGTCCGACCCGTCCGCGGCGGACGCCGGATCACCGCGGCCGGCCTGCCCGTCGGGGCACCGAACAGGTACGCGCTGAGCGCCCGCAGGTTGGGATGGTGGAACAGGCTCAACGCCTCCACCGGACGGTCCAGCATGTCGCTCAGCTCGGCGCTCATCTGCAGCAGCGACACGGACGTGAAGCCGGCGTCGAAGAAGTTCGTGGCCGGGTCCAGCACCTGTCCCAGCACCGATTCGGCCAGCTCGCGCAGCCGGGTGTCCAGGGCCGGTTCGGGACCGGCCGGCGCCGGCTCCTGTTCGGGCGCGACGGGTTTGAGGGTGGTGCTCATGTCGAGCCGGTCGACCACGATCACCCGGGCCGGTACGACGCCCGCCGGCAGGGTGGCCACCAGGTGCGCCCGCACCGCCTCCTCGCCGACCGTCGTTCCCGGGGCGCGCTGCGCCCAGATCCGCACGGCCTGCCGGCCCAGGTCGCCGACGACCTGGGCGACCGCGTCGGTGATCCCGGCGCAGCCCCGGGTCACCTCCTCCAGTTCCTCAAGCATCACCCGGTGGCCGTTGAGCAGCACCTGGCGGTCGGTGCGGCCGGCCAGGTGCAGCCGCCCGGCCGCGTCGAGCCGGGCGAGATCACCGGTACGCAGCCAGCGCAGCCCGGACGGGTCGGTGCCGAACCGTCCGGCGGCCGAGCGCGGTACGGAGTCGTCGCCGAGGTAGCCGGCCGCGATGTGCGGCTCGGCGATCCAGAGTTCGCCGAGCTGGCCGACGTCGCAGCGCCGCCCGTCGGCGGTGCGCAGTTCCACCCGCCGGCCCGGCAGCGGCGCCCCGATCGGCACCTGGGCGGTCGGCGGCACCGGCTGGTCCGGGGTGATCCGATGCGCCACCACGATCTGCGGGGTCTCGGTGCAGCCGTACCCGTTGACCACGGTGGCGTCCGGCGCGCAGCCGCGGATCAGCTCGGCGGTGGTCGCCGAGAGCGGGGATCCGCCGCAGACCACGGCCCGCAGCGCGGGCAGCGACCGGGCCTCGGCGCCGAACACCAGCGCCAGCAGGGCCGGTGTCGAGCTGAGCACGGTCACCCGCTCCCGCTCCAGCCAGTCGGCCAGCCGTACCGGGGTGGCGAAGGTCTCCGGCGGCGGGAGGCAGACGGTGGCGCCGGCCCGCAGCGCGAGCCCGATGTCGCGCAGCACCGGGTCGTGCGCCGCGCCGCTGAGCATCGACACCCGGTCGGTGGGCCGCATCCCGATGAGGGCGGCCAGGTCGGCGAGGCCGCCGTCGGCGACGGGGGTGGCCACCCGGACCGCGAGCGGGTCGCCGGTGGTGCCGGAGGTGAACAGCACGTGCGCCGGGCCGCCGGCCGGCCGCCCCGCCGGCTCGGTGGCTCGGGCGGGCCGCCCCGGGCCGGCCGGTTCGATCGGCCGCTCCGCCGCGCCGGTGGGTTCCGCCGGCCCGTCCCCGGTCCACGGGTAGGCCAGGGTCACGCCGCCGACCTCGAACGCCCGCCGCCGGCGCCGCTGCGGCCACTCCGCGTCGATGAGCACCGCGGTCGCGCCCGCGCGCCAGCAGGCCAGCAGGCGGACCACGAAGTCACGGTCGCGCCGGGCCGGCACCGCCACCGCCACGCCGGCCGGCAGCGCCGCGGCGGCCGTGTCCACCAGCGCGTCCAGCGTGCCGTAGTCGAGCGTGCCGAGCC